>NZ_CP038256.1:930731-1240975 GCF_004564075.1 Microbacterium sediminis | reverse complement strand
AGCCGCCTCTGCTTCGAAGGCCCTGCCGGCACCGGCAAGAGCTACCTGCTCACCTCGCTCGCGAAGACCTGGGCCGCCGAGGGCGCGCGCACGCTGCTCACGTGCTGGAACCTGCTCATGGCCGACGAGCTCGTCGCGGCCGGGCGCCACCGGCCGACGCTCGAGGCGATGAGCCTCAACGCGCTCTTGCTCCGGATCGCCGGCGTCGAGAAGAACCCGGACGACGCCCCGCGCGGCTGGTACGAGCAGGAGCTGCCGCGGCTCGCGCTCGAGCGGCTCCGGGCCGACCCCTCGCTCGGCGGCTACGACGCCATCTGCATCGACGAGTTCCAGGACGTCGCGGGCTTCCCCGACGTCGTCGCTCTGCTGCGGGAGCTCGCCGAGCCGTCCGCCGCCTCCGCGCCTGCTCGCGTCGCGGTCGCCGCCGATCCGCGCCAGCAGATCCTGCGCCCCGCGGAGACGCATGCGGATCCGTGGGCGGTCGCCTCGGAGTCGTTCCCTGGCATGGTGCACGTCGCGATGCGGCAGAGCGTGCGGCAGGTGCGTGCTCTCTCGTCGGCGGCCGAGGAGCTGCTCGGGCGGCGCTTCGGCTACACGGGGCACCGGCTCGTCTCGAACGACGTGGGCGGCATGCGCGTGGATCGCGTCGGCGACTCCCCCACCTCGGCGCTGGCCGGCGCCCTGCGCGACCTGCTGCAGCAGCACCCGGCCCATGACATCGTGGTGCTCAGCCCTTTCGGCGAGCGCCGGTCGCTCGTCGGCCGGATGCTCGCGAGCCCGCACTTCACGAAGGACGAGAAGTGGCTGCGCGCACAGTTGCGCCACGTCGGCGACACCCCGGATGACGCGCGCCCGAAGGGCGCGGTGCGCTGGGGATCCATCGGCAAGTTCAAGGGGCTCGACGCCGAGGCCGTCATCCTCACCGACATCGGCGACGACGGCCTGGCCTTCGCGAAGGAGACCGGCCTGCCCTGGTTCGACCTGCTCTACGTCGGCCTCACGCGCGCGAAGTACCGGTGCGTGGTGCTGCCGAACTGACGACCGTCCGGCCAGTGACGCTGGCCGTCTCTGTTCCGCGTCGCCCTCTCGGCGCCGGTTGATGCGCGCCGACAGGCTGGAGCGCACCTGCGAACCGAGTTCACCCGCTCGGTCGAGCGTCTCTTCTCCGAAGCCCTTCACGACACCAAGTCCCCCCGACACCTGCGCGAACGCCTTGTCTTTCGTCTCCGCGGCTGCCTCGGTCCAGCGCCTCGCCTGCCACGAGGTCGCGCTCGCGCCGATACCGAGCCGCTCGTGGAAATCGGAGACTCCCGCCGCGACCTGATTGCTCGCGTTCACGACTTCGCGGGCGGGCCTCGGGTGAAACAGGACCTTCGCGTTCGCCGTCTGGGCCGCGGCATCCATCCGCGCGAGCAGCTGCGCGGTGCTGCGCGCGATGAGCTCCAGGCGGTTCTGACGCGCGACCCTCAGCCCGACACGGTGCTTGTCCAGCTCGGCAGGCGACGCCTCGAGCACACGATCCAGCTCAAGGACCGCGATCGCGTCGTGCAGCTGGAAGCACCGCGCGATCACCACGAGCCACTCCTGCACGGTGGCCTGCGCCGCTTTCGCAGCGTCGGCGAGCTCTCCCATGCCCTTGCGCTCGAGCTTGCCGGCGATCGCGCGTACCCTCAACCCCATGACCGCCCTCCGCCACATCGCCCGCGTCGCGCTCGGGACGGCGCTGATCGGGGCCGGGGTGTCGCACCTCACGGTCGCGCGCGAGGAGTTCCGGGCGCAGGTGCCGGAGTTCGTGCCGCTCGATCCCGACACCACCGTCGTGATCTCCGGCGTGAAGGAGGTCCTGCTGGGCACGCTCCTGGTATTCGCGCGGAAGCGGCGCGGGCTGGTCGGGTGGCTGGCGGCGCTGTTCTTCGTGGTGATCTTCCCCGGCAACATCGCGCAGTGGGTGCATCAGCGCGACGGGTTCGGGCTCGACACCGACGAGAAGCGGTTCGTGCGGCTGTTCTTCCAGCCGGTGCTCGTCGCGTGGGCGCTGTGGTCCACGCGCGGCGGCAAGCGCTGATCACGCCGCGCAGTCCACGCACCGCACCGCGGTCGGGCGCACCGCGAGCCGCTCGACGGGGATCACCCGCCCGCACACCTCACAGCGCCCGTCCCAGCCCGCGTCCACGCGGGCCAGGGCCACGTCGATCTCCGCGAGCTCCGCGCGGGCCGCGGCGGCCAGGCCCGTGAGGCGCGACCACTCGTCGGCGAGCGTGGCGCCCTCGGGGTCGTGCTCGTCGTCGGCGGTCGAGTCGCCGCGGGCTTCGCTCAGGCGGGCCAGGTCGGCCTCGCGGGCGGCCAGCGCCTGCGCGGCGCGCGATCGTGCCTGCGTCAGCAGCTCCCGTAGCGACTCCATTCCCCAACGGTAGGGGGTTGATCCAGGTCGCGGCCGCTGGTTGCGTGCCAGGCATGACGGGTGACGTGCGCGTGGGGATCTCGGGTTGGCGATACGCCAACTGGCGCGGCGACTTCTACCCCACCGGGCTCCCCCAGCGGCTCGAGCTCGCGTACGCGGCCGAGCGGATGAACTCGGTCGAGCTGAACGGATCGTTCTACTCCCTGCAGCGGCCGGAGAGCTACCGGCGCTGGCGCGACGCCGTGCCCGACGACTTCGTGTTCGCGGTGAAGGGATCGCGCTACATCACCCACATGCTGCGGCTGCGCGACGTCGACACCGCGCTGGCCAACTTCCTCGCCTCGGGCGTGCTCGCGCTGGGGCCGAAGCTCGGGCCGATCCTGTGGCAGCTGCCCGAGCGACAGGCGTTCGATCCCGAGGCGCTCGACGCGTTCCTGCGCCTACTCCCCCGCACCACCGGCGAGGCGCTCGAGCGGGCGCGGCAGCACGATGAGCGCCTCGAGGGCCGGGCGTGGCTGGAGATCGAGGAGGACGTGCCGATCCGTCACGCCCTCGAGCCGCGCTCGCGCAGCTTCGAGGACCCGGCGCTGCCCGAGCTGCTGCGCCGGCACGGCGTCGCGCTCACCGTGGCCGACACCGCCGGGCTGTGGCCGGCGTTCGGCGAGGTCACCGCCGACTTCGTGTACATGCGCCTGCACGGCGCCACGGCGCTGTACATGAGCGGCTACACGCCCGACGAGCTCGAGGCGTGGGCCGCGCGCATTGTGGCCTGGGCCGATGGATCGGGCACGTTCGACGGCCGCCCGCGCGACGTGTATGTCTACTTCGACAACGACGGCCAGGGCCACGCCCCGCACGACGCCGTCGCGCTGGCCGGCCGCCTCACGCGCGCGTGATCGGCGCTCCCGAGTGTGATCGTGCCGCGCCCGGCCGCTCGGACGGCACGACGGCACTCGCCAGGCGCCGCACCGGCACGTACTCACTCCGAAACGCGAAACGGCCCCCGGCCTGGAAAGGCGCGGGAGCCGGTTCGGCGTGGCAGCGGTCAGGGCATCACGAGGACGGCCTTGACCGTCGCGCCCGACTGGGTGTCGGCGATCGCCTGCTCCATCTGCTCGAACGGGTAGGTGGTGATCAGCTCGTCGAACGGGAACCGACCGGCCTGGTGCAGCGCGATCAGCTCGGGGATGAAGTTCTGCGGGATCGCGTCGCCCTCGATCGCGCCGACGAGCGTCTTGCCCGAGGCGGCCACGAGGCCGAGGTCGATCGTCGAGCCCGGCTTCGGCACGCCCACGAGCGCGATCTTCGCGCCGAAGGCGGTGGCGTTGATCAGCTGGGCGATCACCGGAGCCACACCGGTGGTGTCGACGGCGTACGGGGCGCCGCCGCCGGTGATCTCGAGAATGCGGGCGGTGGTGTCCTCGTCCTTGCCGTTGATGAGGTGCGTGGCTCCGAGGCGCTTTGCGAACTCGAGGCGCTCGGGGATCACGTCGACGGCGATGATCGTCGTCGCGCCGGCAACCTTGGCGCCCATGATCGCCGACAGGCCCACGGCACCGGTGCCGGCCACGACGATCGTCGAGCCGGCGGGCACGTCGAGCGAGTTCAGCACGGTGCCGGCGCCGGTCTGGATGCCGCAGCCGAGCGGGCCGGCCAGTTCGACCGGGATGCCCTCGGGCAGCTTGACGACGTTCTTGGCGGCGGCGATCGCGTGGGTGGCGAACGACGACTGGCCGAAGAAGTTGCCGTGCACGGCGGTGCCGTCCGCGGCGGCGAGGGTGGTGGTGCCGTCCTCGCGCACGCCGCCGAAGTTCAGCGGCATGAACTCGAGGCAGTACGCCTCGCGCCCGGCGAGGCAGTTGCGGCAGTGACCGCAGGCGGCGTACGACAGGCCGACCGCGTCGCCGACCTCGAAGCCCTGCACCGCCGAGCCGACCTGCTCCACGATGCCCGCGCCCTCGTGGCCGAGCACGAACGGGAAGGCGCCCGGGATGTGGCCGTGCTGCACGGCGAGGTCGGTGTGACACAGGCCGGTCGCGACGATCTTCACCAGCACCTCATCGGGCTTGAGGTCGGCGAGGGTGAGGTCTTCGAAGCGGAACGGCTCGTCAACACCGTGGAGCACGGCAGCACGAACGGAGGTGGTCATCTCAAATCCTTTCAGTGCATACAGGTGGATGCACCATCCACGCTACGCCTGCCCGAGAGGACGAGATCAGATTTCGTCGAACTCTGCGCCGAAGCCGACACAACCTGCGCGGCTCAGCGCACGTCGAGACAGCCGAGCGGACCGGCAGCGGACTGAAGAGTTCCTGCTACTCGGCCGAGACAAGGCGCGCACCACTGCGGGAGAGGTGAAACTGCGCACGGAGCGGAAGGCCGAGGTTGCTCGCCGCGTCCGCGATGGCTGTGATCCAGCGGCGCGTGTCCGCATCGAGCATCGACCCACCGGACCGCTCCCACACCACGACGAGCTCTGTGGCGCCGATCATCGAGAGCAGGGAACCCATGCGCTCCACGATCAGTTCGGATATCGGGACCGCGCCGAGATCGGGGGCGTCGCTTAACTCGTCGGGATCGGCGGGGAGGAAGTCGATGGGCATGAGCGGATCGATCACTCGGCTGCGGTGATCGAGGAACAGGAACCAGGCACACTCGGCGGAGGCATCACCTAGCAGCCGCGTGATGAGCAGCTCGAGGGCCTCGTCGGTACGGGCTTCGAAAGAACGGGGATCGGTGATCTGCGTGGACGCTGTCATCCCTCCACGCTGTTGGCGTCGGCAGCCTGGTGCGCGATGTTCTCCGGATCTGTGGACAGTTTCGTCGCGGTACGAGGTTGTGAGCGACCACTGAGGAGATCGGGCGTATGTTCTACAATGAAGCACATGAACGAAGTGGGCATCCGAGAGCTGAAGCAGAATGCGTCGGCGGTGGTCGCTCGGGTAGCGGAGGGTGAGACGTTGACGGTCACCGATCGGCGCCGCCCCGTCGCGCAGCTCATTCCTCTGGGTGGAGGTCGTCTCTCCCAGCTGGTTGCATCCGGTCAGGCTCGGCCGGCGAAGCGTCCCCTCGGGGAGCTCGGAGTACCCACCGTCGGCGGCGACCTCACCTCACCGCTTCGTGCCATGCGCGACGACGAGAGGTACTGATCGCGTGGCCGTGTACGTCGACACCTCGGCCCTGGTGAAGCTCGTTGTCCGCGAGCCCGAGTCCGATGCACTCGTCGCGTGGGCTGCCACCGAGGCCGCGCAGGCTGTGAGCGCGGACCTCGCGCGCACCGAGCTGGTGAGGGCCGTGCGCCGCAGCAACCCGGAGCAGGCAGAGCGGGCGCGCGATGTGCTCGACAGCGTGACGCTGCTCGCACTGACGCCGGAGATCCTCGAATCAGCGGGGCGTATCGAACCGCGGGGGCTGCGCAGTCTGGACGCGGTTCATCTCGCAGCCGCGCTGGCCCTGGGGGATGATCTCGACGCGATCGTCACGTACGACGAGCGGCTCGCCGAGGCGGCACGATCGCACGGCGTGCACGTGCTCGCGCCGGAGTGACTCAGCGCACCTTGCCCAGGAACTCTTGCGTGCGCGGGTGCTGTGGACGCTCGATCACGTCGCGCGCGGCGCCCTCCTCGACAACCACGCCGCCGTCCATGAACACCACGCGGTCGGCCACGTCGCGGGCGAAGCCCATCTCATGGGTGACGACGATCATCGTCATGCCCTCGTCGGCCAGCTCGCGCATCACGTCGAGCACCTCGCCCACCAGCTCGGGGTCGAGCGCCGAGGTCGCCTCGTCGAAGAGCATCAGCTGCGGCTTCATCGCGAGCGCGCGGGCGATCGCCACGCGCTGCTGCTGGCCGCCCGACAGCTCGTGCGGGTAGGCGTCGAGGCGGTGCGCCAGGCCCACGCGCGTGAGCAGCTGGCGGGCCTCCGCCTGCGCCTGGGCCTTCGGCACGCCGAGCACGCCGACGGGGCCCTCCATCACGTTCTCGGTGGCCGTCATGTGGCCGAACAGGTTGAAGCGCTGGAAGACCATGCCGATCTTCTCGCGGCGGGCGGCGACCTCCTTCTCGCGCAGCTCGTAGAGCTTGCCGTTGTGCTCGCGGTAGCCCACGAGATCGCCGGCCACGCGCAGCTCTCCCCCGTCGATGCGCTCGAGGTGGTTGATGCAGCGCAGGAACGTGGACTTGCCGGAGCCCGACGGCCCGATCAGGCACACGACCTCGCCCGGGGCGACGGCCAGCGTGATGCCCTTGAGCACCTCGTTGTCGCCGAACTGCTTGCGGACGTCGACGGCCTCGACGAGCGGAGCGTTCATCGGGTCCTCCCCGGCAGGATGCGCTTCAGGATGTCGCCGACGCTGGAGGCGTCGCTCACCGAGCTGTAGTGGAACCGCTGCTCGAGGAAGTACTGGCCGATGCTGAACACGGTGGTCAGGATCAGGTACCAGATCGAGACCGTCAGCAGCAGCTCGACGACGAGCAGGTTGTTGGAGTAGATCTTCACGGCCGACAGCAGCAGCTCGCCGTACTGGATCGAGTACGCCAGCGACGAGGTCTTCAGCATGTTGATGAACTCGTTGCCGGTGGGCGGCACGATCACCCGCATCGCCTGCGGCAGCACGATCCGGCGCATGGTGCGGCCCGGACGCATGCCGATCGCCTTGGCCGCCTCGATCTGACCCTGGTCGATCGACCCGATGCCGGCTCGGACGATCTCGGCCATGTACGCGCCCTCGTTGATGCCGAGACCGAGCAGGGCGGCGAGGAACGGCGTCATGAGCGTGTTCGTGTCCATGCCGAACACCTCGGGGAACACGAGCGAGAGGTTGTACCAGAGCAGCAGCTGCACGAGCACGGGCGTGCCGCGGAACAGCCACACGTAGCCGCCGGCCACCCAGCGGGCGACGGGATTCGCCGAGAGCCGCATCACCGCCGCGACCACGCCGAGAACGATGCCCAGCGCCTGCGCGGCCACGCTGATCACCAGGGTGCCGACCATGCCCTCGAGGATCGTGTCGACGGTGAGGAAGCGCAGCGTCTGGCCGTACTGGATGTCGGCCTGCGAGAAGGCGTAGATGACGGCGCCGAGCAGGGCGAGCACCACGGCGCCGGTGATCCAGCGACCGTAGTGCCGGACCGGCACCGTGGTGATCGTCCGCTGCGCCATGTCAGCCGCCGTTGATCGTGGCTTCGTCGACGGCGCCGAGCGGGGTCTGGTACTCCTCGATCAGCTTGTCGTAGTCGCCCGAGTCGATCACGGCCTGGATCGCCTGCTGCAGCGCGTCGCGCAGCTCGGTGTCGTCCTTGCTCACGCCGATGCCGAGCGGGCCGGCCTGCACCTGGTCGCCGACGACCTCGAAGTCCTCGCCGCCGCCCGAGGTGCGGGCGTTGTACGTGGCCACCGGGTAGTCCTGCATGCCGGCCACGGCGCGGCCGTTCTTCACCTGCAGCATCGCCTCGGTCTCGCGATCGAACGAGAGGATCTCGATCGGCTCCTGACCCTCGGCCTCGCACGTGGCCGACTGGTCCTGGGCGTAGCCCTCCTGCGTGGTACCGCGCTGCACGGCGATCGTCAGGCCGCACAGGTCGGCGAAGCTCTGCAGCCCCTCCGGGTTGCCCTTCTGCACGAGCAGCATGGCGCCGGCGATGTAGTAGTCGACGAAGTCGATCTCCTGCTGGCGCTCCGGGGTGTCGCTCATACCCGACATGATCATGTCGATGCGGTCCGACTTCAGCTGCGTGATGAGGCTGTCGAAGACGATGTTGTGCCACTCGAACGTCACGCCGAGCTGCTCGCTCATGAGGTCGGTGAGCTCCTTGTCGAAGCCCAGCACCGTCTCGCCGTCCTCGTCGTAGTACTCCATCGGCGCGTAGGCGATGTCGCCGCCCACGACGATCTTGCCGGCGTCCTTGATGTCCTGCGGGAGCGCGTCGTACAGCGGCGCCTCGGTGTCGGGCCCGGCGTCGTCGGAGCCGGTGGACGCGCAGCCGGCCAGGCCGAGCGCGGCGATCGCACCCGTGGCCGTCACCGCGATCACGCGGCGGAGGGAGGAGTTTCGCATGTGAGTGCTTTCTGTCGGGTGGGTCAGGACACGGGGATCGTGGTGGTCGAGACGGTGAAGGCCGCCAGCGCCTCCGGGATCGGGTCGACGCCGATTCCGGGGCCCGTCGGGACGGTGAGGTGCCCGTCCTCGAGCACGAACGGGGCGGTGATGTCTTCGGCGAAGTATCGGTTCGAGGCCGACGTGTCGCCGGGGAGCACGAACCCCGGGAGCGCGGCCAGCGCGACGTTCGCCGCGCGACCGAGACCGCACTCCAGCATGCCACCGCACCAGACCGGGATGCCATTCGCCTCGGCGATGTCGTGGATCCGCCGCGCCTCGAGGTAGCCACCCACGCGCGACGGCTTGATGTTGATGACCTCGCACGCGCCCAGCGCGATCGCCGCGGCGGCGTCGCGCGCCGACTCGATCGACTCGTCCAGGCACACCGGCGTCGAGATCCGCTTCTGCAGCTCGGCGTGGCCGAGCAGGTCGTCCTCGGGCAGCGGCTGCTCCATGAGCAGCAGGTCGAATGCGTCGAGCTTGGCCAGGTGCCGCGCGTCGCGCAGCGTGTAGGCCGTGTTGGCGTCGACCTGCAGCAGGAGATCGTCGCCGAACGTCTCGCGCACCACCCGCACCGGCTCGATGTCCCAGCCTGGCTCGATCTTCAGCTTGATCCGCTGGTAGCCCTGATCGATGTACGTACGCACGTTGTCGAGGAGCTCGGGGATCGAATCGAAGATCCCGACCGAAACGCCGGCGGGCACGCGCGTCTTCGTCGCACCGAGGTAGCGGCCGAACGACATGTCGGCGGTGCGCAGCTCGGCGTCGAGCAGGGCGGTCTCGATCACGTGCTTGGCCATGCGGTGGCCCTTCACGGGCTCGAGCGCGTCGCGCACGACGCCCGCGCTCAGGCCCTCGCCGAGCGCGAGCAGACGCGGCACGAGCTGCGTGCGCAGCACCCATTCGGCGCCCTCGAGGTACTCCGAGCTGTAGAGCGGGTCCTCCTCGGCGCCGCACTCGGCCCAGCCGACGGCGTCGTCGGTCTCGAGCCGCAGCACGAACGTCTCCTTGACGTGCGACGTGCCGAACGACGTGCGGAACGGCACCACGAGCGGGATGCGCAGGTGATGGACGGTGAGGTCGCGGATCTTCATGCGCTCGCCTTCAGCAGGTAGTGGCCGGATCGGGAGAAGTGCGTGGCCCGGGCGCCGGCCTCGAACAGCGGCAGCATCTGCGCGCGCACCTGGCGGCGCCAGGCGACGGCGGCGTCGCGATCACGCTCGCGGAGCGCGTCGATGTCGCGGGGCACGCCGATCCACGTGCCGTGTGCGTCGTCGATCGGCACGTCGCCGAGGGCGGGTGCGTCGAGGTCCGGCTCGATCGGGTCGCGCGGAGCGGCGTCGAGGATCCAGGAGGCGACGAGCCGGTCGCTGTCGTCGCCGCGGTTGATCGCGTCGATCATCTCGCCGTAGAACGACGGCGTGTATGCCACCGCCACGGCGCCGAGCTTGACGAGGTTGAACCGGGCGTTGCGCGACATGAGCGGATCGAACGTCCAGCGGATCTCGCGGATGTCGCGATCCAGGCACCAGGTGCGCTGGTGCTGCTTGATGGTGTAGCCGATGCCGCGATCGGTGTGGCCGGGGGCCGCGGCGGCGATGAGGCCGTAGGCGACGCCCGGCACATCGCGCACGAGCACGCCGGCGCCGAGCAGCACGCCGCGCTCGTCGCGGACAGCGGTGACGAGGCCGCCGGCGTGCACGAGGCTGCGCATCGTGTCGCTGTGCATGGGCGCGCCCTCGGGGGTGCGGCCCCACACCGACTCCAGGAGCGCCGAGACCTCGCGCAGCGGCTCGATCGCGCGCGCCTCCTCGAGCACGAGGTCGGCGGAGGGCGCGTTCACAGGATCATCCTAGGTCGCCGGTGACGCCGCGCTGAACGCCGCGTGAACGGCGCGCCCGGGCGTGTTTGCTCGCGCTCCCTCGACTCGCGCTTGCGGCGGGTTTGCGGCCTGGGCCTCGACTCCGCGCCGCGGCGGGTTTGCGGCCCGCGGCCTCGACTCCGCGCCTGCGGCGCTCCGCTCGACCCGTCTCGGCTCCGCGCTTCGCGCTCCGCTCGACGAGCCGTGGTGGGTTGCGGGCGTCGAGCGGATGAAAGGGCGTGAGTGGCACGGGCTCGTCGACCGAGCGAAGCGAGCGGAGACGAGGGCCCCTGGAGTCGGAGGCTCCGCGCGTCGCGAATGCGACGTGTGGAGGGACGACAGGGCCGAGCGAGCGAAGCGAGTCGAGACCGGGGCCCATACGCGGGCGGTTTGCGGCCCGCGGTCTCGACTCCGCGCCTGCGGCGCTCCGCTCGACCCGTCTCGGCTCCGCGCTGCGCGCTCCGCTCGACGAGCCGTGGTGGGTTACGGCTCGTCGACCGAGCGAAGCGAGCGGAGACGGGTCGAGCGGAGCCGCGAAGCGGCGGAGTCGAGACCGCAGGCCGAAAGCCGACTCAGCCGGCGTTGATCGTGGCTTCCTCGACCGCGCCGAGGGGCGTGTCGTACTTCTCGAGGAGCTCGGCGTACTCGCCGTTGTCGATGATCGCCTGCACGGCCTGCTGCAGCGCGTCGCGCAGCTCGGTGTCGTCCTTGCTCACACCGATGCCCATCGGGCCGGCCTGCACCTGATCGCCGACGACCTCGAAGTCCTCGCCGCCGCCCGAGGTCTGTGCGTTGTACGCCGCGACCGGGTAGTCCTGGATGCCGGCGACCGCGCGGCCGTTCTTGATCTGCAGCATCGCCTCGGTCTCGCGATCGAACGAGAGGATCTCGATCGGCTCGTCGCCGGCGGCCTCGCACGCGGCCGACTGCTCCTGCGCGTAGCTCTCCTGGGCGGTGCCGCGCTGCAGCGCGATCGTCTGACCGCAGAGCTCCTCCACGCCGGTGAGGCCCTCGGGGTTGCCCTTCTTCGTGAGCAGCACGAGGCCCGACTGGTAGTAGTCGATCAGGTCGATCTCGGCCTGACGCTCGGCGGTGTCGGTGAAGCCCGACACGATGATGTCGATGCGCTCCGACTTCAGCTGCGTGATCAGCCCGTCGAACGTCACCTGGGTCCACTCGAACGGCACGCCGAGCTGGGTCTGCAGCAGGTCGGTGAGCTCCTTGTCGAGGCCGAGCACGGTCTCGCCGTCGACGTCGTAGTACTCCATCGGCGCGTATCCGATGTCGGCGCCCACGACGATCGCGCCGGCGTCCTTGATGTCCTGCGGCAGCGCGTCGTACAGCGGCGCCTCGGTGTCGACGGCGGCCTCCTCGGGAGCGCTCGAGGAGCAGCCCGCGAGGGCGAGGGTCGCGGCGGCCGCGGCAGCGGTGGCGACGAGCGCGCGACGGATGATCGGGGTACGGAGCAGCGGTGCATTCACGGACATCGATCCTAGGAAACCCCGCCTGACCGGACTCTGACCGCACACGCAGACGACCCCCGCGCCTTGTGAGCGCGGGGGCCGAGTCTGGGGTGGCCTGGTTTCGACTCCGCGGCTGCGCCGCTTCGCTCAACCCGTCTCCGCTGCGCGCCCTGCGGGCGCTCCGGTCGACGAGCCGTGAAGGGTTGCGGCCCGGCGTCGAGGTGAACCGGTGCGGGCTCAGCGCGCGGCGGTGCCCTCGACGTAGTCGTCGTCGCTGTTCTTCCACGAGAACAGGGCGCGCAGCTCCTTGCCGGTGGCCTCGATCGGGTGCGACTCCTCCTTGGCGCGGAGGGCCTGGAACTCCGGCGCGCCGGCGTCCTGGTCGTCGATGAAGCGCTTCGCGAACGCGCCCGACTGGATGTCGGCGAGGACGTCCTTCATGCGCTGCTTCGTGTCCGCGTCGATGACGCGGGGGCCCGAGACGTAGTCGCCGAACTCGGCCGTGTCGCTGATCGACCAGCGCTGCTTGGCGATGCCGCCCTCCCACATGAGGTCGACGATGAGCTTGAGCTCGTGCAGCACCTCGAAGTAGGCGATCTGCGGCTGGTAGCCGGCCTCGGTCAGCACCTCGAAGCCCGCCTGCACGAGGTGGCTCATGCCACCGCACAGCACGGCCTGCTCGCCGAAGAGGTCGGTCTCGGTCTCCTCGGTGAAGGTCGTCTTGATGACGCCGGCGCGGGTGCCGCCGATCGCCTTCGCGTACGAGAGGGCGACGTCCCAGGCCTGGCCCGACGCGTCGTTCTCGACGGCGATGATGTCGGGGATGCCGCGGCCGGCGACGAACTCGCGGCGCACCGTGTGGCCCGGGGCCTTGGGGGCGATGAGGATCACGTCGACGTCGCTGGGCGCCTGGATGTAGCCGAAGCGGATGTTGAAGCCGTGCGCGAAGGCGAGGGTCTTGCCCGCGGCGAGCTTCGGGGCGATGCCCTCGGCGTAGATCGTGCGCTGGTGCTGGTCGGGCGCGAGGATCATGATGAGGTCGGCCCACTCGGTCGCGTGGGCCACCGACTTGACCTCGAAGCCGTCCTCCTGCGCCTTCTGGGTCGACTTCGAGCCCTCCTTGAGCGCGATGACGACCTCGACGCCCGAGTCGCGAAGGTTCTGCGCGTGGGCGTGGCCCTGCGAGCCGTACCCGACGATCGCGACCTTCTTGCTCTGGATGATCGACAGGTCGGCGTCGGCGTCGTAGAGGATCTCGGTCACTGGGTTCTCCTTGTTGTTGCGGGGTCTGTATGTGGCTGTGGCTTGCGGGCGCGGTCTCGACTCGCTTCGCTCGCTCGACCCGTCTCCGCTGCGGCGCTTCGCGCCTCCGGTCGACGAGCCCTGCGGGCTAGCCGCGCATCACGCGCTCGGTGATCGACTTGCCGCCGCGGCCCAGGGCGAGCAGGCCCGACTGGGCGAGCTCCTTGATGCCGAACGGCTCGACGGCCTTGAGGAAGGCCTGCACCTTGCCCTGGTCGCCGGTCACCTCGATGATCAGCGCGTCGGTGGCGTAGTCGACCACGCGCGCACGGAACAGGTTGACGACCTCGATCACGTTGGAGCGCGAGGCGTTGTCGGCCTTCACCTTCACGAGCATGTGCTCGCGCTGCACCGACGTGGCGGGGTCGAGCTCGACGATCTTGATGACGTTGATGAGCTTGTTCAGCTGCTTCGTCACCTGCTCCAGCGGCAGATCGTCGACGTCCACGACCACCGTGATGCGCGACAGGCCCGGGACCTCGGTCACGCCCACGGCGAGCGAGTTGATGTTGAAGCCGCGGCGGGCGAACAGGCCCGCGACGCGGGTGAGCAGACCGGGACGGTCCTCGACGAGGAGGCTCAGCACATGCGTCGACATCTCAGTCCCCCTCCACCGCGAACGCCGGCGAGTGATCGCGCGCGTACTGGATGTAGCTGTTGCTCACGCCTTGCGGCACCATCGGCCACACCATGGCGTCCTTCGACACGACGAAGTCGATGACGACCGGCTTGTCGTTGATCGACAGCGCCTCCTGGATCGCCGCGTCCACCTCGTCCTCGCGCTCCACGCGGATCGCATGGCAGCCGTAGGCCTCGGCGAGCTTGACGAAATCGGGGATGCGGACGGAGCCGTGGCCCGTGTTCAGCTCGGTGTTGGAGTAGCGGCCGTCGTAGAACAGCGTCTGCCACTGCTTCACCATGCCGAGCGAGGAGTTGTTGATCACCGCGACCTTGATCGGGATGTTGTTGATCGCGCAGGTGGCCAGCTCCTGATTGGTCATCTGGAAGCAGCCGTCGCCGTCGATCGCCCACACCACGCGGTCGGGCTCGGCGACCTTGGCGCCCATCGCGGCGGGCACCGAGTAGCCCATCGTCCCGGCGCCGCCGGAGTTGAGCCACGCGTTGGGGCGCTCGTACTTGATGAACTGCGCGGCCCACATCTGGTGCTGCCCCACGCCCGCGGCGTAGATCGCCTCGGGCCCGGTGAGCTCGCCGATGCGCTGGATCACGTGCTGCGGCGAGAGCAGCCCGTCGCTCGTGGGCGCGAAGCCGAGCGGGTACTGATCCTGCAGCCCGCGCAGGTACGCCCACCACTCGTCCAGGTCGGTGCGCTCCGCGACGCGGAGGGCCGCGTCGAGGTCGACGAGCACGTCCTTGAGGTCGCCCACGATCGGGACGTCGGCGTGCTTGATCTTGCCGATCTCGGCCGGGTCGATGTCGACGTGCACGACCTTCGCGTTCGGGGCGAACAGCGCGGCCTTGCCCGTGACGCGGTCGTCGAAGCGCGCGCCGAGGGCGACGATGAGGTCGGCCTCCTGCAGCGCCAGGACGGCCGGGACCGAGCCGTGCATGCCGGGCATGCCCAGGTGCTGCGGGTGCGAGTCGGGGAACGCCCCGCGCGCCATGAGCGTGGTCACCAGCGGCGCGCCGCTCGTCTCGGCGAGCACCTTCAGCTCGGCCGCGGCGCGGGCGCGGATCACGCCGCCGCCCACGTACAGGACCGGCCTCTTCGCCTGCGCCATGAGCGCGGCGGCCGCCTGGATCTGCTTGCCGTGCGCCTTGGTGACCGGCCGGTAGCCGGGCAGCTCGTACTTGGGCGGCCAGCTGAACGGCGCCTCGGCCTGCTGCGCGTCCTTCGTGATGTCGACGAGGACGGGGCCGGGGCGGCCGGTCGTGGCGATCTCGTACGCCGCCGCCAGCGCACCCGGGATGTCCTCGGCGGTCTTGACGAGGAACG
Source organism: Microbacterium sediminis (assembly GCF_004564075.1). Classification (NCBI taxonomy): domain Bacteria; kingdom Bacillati; phylum Actinomycetota; class Actinomycetes; order Micrococcales; family Microbacteriaceae; genus Microbacterium; species Microbacterium sediminis. The sequence goes on along the minus strand of NZ_CP038256.1, from coordinate 1,225,891 downwards.
AGTGCTTGGTGATCGGCATCGTGATGCCCACGATGTCGGCCTCCTGGAACGCGTCGGTTCCCATCAGCGTCGAGAACACCTGGCCGGTGATCGCGAGCATCGGCACCGAGTCCATGTAGGCGTCGGAGATCGCCGTGACGAGGTTGGTGGCGCCCGGCCCGGAGGTCGCGATCGCGACGCCGATGCGCCCGCTCGCCGAGGCGTACCCCTCGGCGGCGTGGCCGGCGCCCTGCTCGTGGCGCACAAGGATGTGGCGGAGCTTGGCCGCCGACATCAGCGGGTCGTAGACGGGCAGGATCGCGCCGCCGGGCAGACCGAACACGTCGGTGATGCCGAGCAGCTCGAGGGAGCGGACGACCGCCTCGGCGCCCGTGAGCACGGGCGCTTGCGCGGTGGTGCGAGCGGGGGGCCGGGGCACGGCCGGAGCGTCGGTAGACATGTGCTGCTTCCTGAGATCTGAGAACGTGGCTTCGCGCGGACGCGGGTCAGCCCGTGACAGCGCCCTCCGCTGCAGAGCGGACGAGCTTCGAGTACTTCGCCAGAACGCCGCGGGTGTAGCGCGGGGGCAGGGGCTCCCAGCCGGAACGGCGGGATTCGAGCTCCGCGTCGTCGACGAGTAGGTCGAGAGTGCGGGCCGCGATATCGACCCTGATCAGATCACCATCGCGCACGAAGGCGATGGGACCAGCGTCCACCGCCTCGGGTGCAATATGGCCGATGCACAGGCCGGTTGTGCCGCCGGAGAATCGACCGTCCGTCAAGAGTAGTACATCCTTGCCGAGCCCAGCGCCCTTGATGGCGGCGGTGATCGCGAGCATCTCGCGCATGCCCGGCCCGCCCTTCGGACCCTCGTAGCGGATGATGACGACGTCGCCCTTGTTGATCTCGCCGTTGGTGAGCGCGTCCATCGCGGCGCGCTCGCGCTCGAACACGCGGGCGGGGCCCTCGAACACCTCGGCGTCGAAGCCGGCGGTCTTCACGACGGCGCCCTCGGGGGCCAGCGAGCCGCTGAGGATCGTCAGGCCGCCGGTGGCGTGGATCGGGTTGTCGAGCGTGCGGACGACCTCGCCGTCGAGCGGGGCGATGTCGAGGGCCGCGAGGTTCTCGGCGACGGTCTTGCCGGTGACGGTGAGCGCGTCGCCGTGCAGCAGCCCGGCGTCGAGCAGCGCCTTCATCACGACGGGCATGCCGCCCACGCGATCGAAGTCCTGGGCCACGAAGCGGCCGAACGGCTTCACGTCGGCGAGGTGGGGCGAGCGCTGGCCGATGCGGGTGAAGTCGTCCAGCGTGAGCTCGACGCCCGCCTCCTTCGCGATTGCGAGCAGGTGCAGCACGGCATTGGTCGATCCGCCCAGCACCATCGCCACCGTGACGGCGTTCTCGAACGCCTTCCTCGTCAGGATGTCCTTGGTCGTGATGCCCTTGCGCAGCATCTCGACGACGGCCTCGCCCGAGCGGTGCGCGTACATGTCGCGGCGGCGGTCGGCGCTCAGCGGCGTAGACGATCCGGGCAGGCTCATGCCGAGCGCCTCGGCGATGCACGCCATCGTGTTGGCCGTGTACATGCCGCCGCAGGCACCCTCGCCGGGCGCGAAGCCGCACTCGATCTTCTTGAGGTCGGCCTCGCTCATCTGGCCCGCCTTGCAGGCGCCGACGGCCTCGAACGAGTCGATGATCGTGATCGTCTTCTCGGTGCCGTCCTCGAGCTTGACCCAGCCGGGGGCGATCGATCCGGCGTAGAGGAAGACGCTGGCCAGCTCGAGCCGCGCGGCGGCCATGAGCATGCCGGGCAGCGACTTGTCGCAGCCCGCGAGGAGCACGGTGCCGTCGAGGCGCTCGCCCATCACCACGGTCTCGACGCTGTCGGCGATGACCTCGCGACTCACGAGCGAGAAGTGCATGCCCTCGTGGCCCATCGAGATGCCGTCCGAGACGCTGATCGTGCCGAACTGCAGCGGGTAGCCGCCGCCGGCGTGCACGCCCTCCTTCGACGCCTGCGCAAGGCGGTCGAGGCTCAGGTTGCAGGGCGTGATCTCGTTCCAGCTCGAGGCGATGCCGATCTGCGGCTTCTCCCAGTCGTCGTCGCCCATGCCGACCGCGCGGAGCATTCCGCGCGAGGTGGTCGCCTCGATGCCGTCGGTGACGACTCGGCTGCGGGGCTTGATATCGATTGCTGCACTGGGGACTGCTTCGGCCATGGGACCGAGTCTAGGCCTGCGCTCCGACGCCGCCGGACGGCTGCGCGTTCCGCTTTTTCCGTGCCGCGCGGGACGGTCAGGATGCCCGCAGATCGGCCAGCGCGCTGAGCAGCTCCGCGAACTCGTGGGCGTCGGCCACGCGCACGCGCGCCGAGGTCTCCCCCGGCCCCACGCGCACGCCGAGGTCGTGCTCCTGCAGGCTGCCGAGGGCGTCCTCGTCGGTGACGTCGTCGCCCGCGAACAGCACCGCGCTCGCGCCGGTCTGCTCCCGCAGCCGCGCCACCGCCGCGTCCTTGCCCTCGTGGCGCCACGAGTACTCGATGAGGTTGTGGCCCGGGCGGCGCCGCCAGCCGGGCGCCTCGCGGGCGACGAGCGCGTCGATGACGCCCTGGATCCCCGGGGCGATGTCGGGCGGGGTGAGCCGCGTGTGCAGCGCGAACCCCACGCTCTTGTCCTCGATCCACGCGCCCTCGAAGCCGTCGACGAGCTGCTTAGCCTCGGCGTTGAGCCGCTCCAGCAGCTCGCGCTCGTGCGTCTCGTCGGGCTCGTCGAGCTCGGTGACCACGGCGTCGGCGGGCCGCCAGTACTCCACCCCGTGCGAGCCCGCCAGCCACACCTTCGACGCGTCGTCGTGCTCGCCGATGATCCGCAGATCCGGCAGGCTCCGCCCCGACACGTACGCCACGATCGTCGCCGGGAGGTCCGCCAGCCGCGCGATCGCCGCCGCCGACTCCGGCAGGGCACGGGACTGCATCGGATCGTCCTGCAGCGGCGCGAGCGTGCCGTCGAAGTCGAGGGCGACGAGCAGCGTGTCGGTGCGGGCGATCTGCTCCAGGGCGGTGCGCCAGTCGGTGGTGGGCTCGGTCATTCGCGCGGCTTCTTCCTCGGGGTGGGCTTGACCTCTCGCGGAATCGGGGCGCCCGTGGCGCGCTTGTTCCGCACGGCGTCGACGGCCTTCATGAAGCTGCGGCCCCACGCCTCGACGTCGTTCTCGAGCACCTTGCGGCGCATCGCGCGCATGCGACGCGACTGCTCGGCCTCGGGCATGTTGATCGCGCGGAGGATCAGGTCCTTCATGCCGTCGATGTCGTGGGGGTTCACGAGCAGCGCCGTAGTCAGCTCGTCGGCGGCGCCGGCGAACTCGCTCAGCACGAGCACGCCGCGATTGTCGGTGCGCACCGCCACGTACTCCTTGGCGACGAGGTTCATGCCGTCGCGCAGCGCCGTGATCAGCATCACGTCGGCGGCCAGGTACAGCGCGACCATCTCCTCGCGCGGGAAGCCCTGATGCAGGTAGCGGATCGCCGTGTGGTGCATCGTGTCGTAGTCGCCGTTGATGCGGCCGACGGTGAGCTCGATCTCGTCGCGGAGGTCCTGATACGCCTCGACGCCGGGGCGGCTCGGGCTGGCGATCTGCACGAGCGCCACCTCGCCGACGGTCACCGCGCCGTCATCGAGGAGCTCCCCGAACGCCTTGAGCCGGTGCCGGATGCCCTTGGTGTAGTCGAGGCGGTCGACGCCCAGCAGGATCTTCTTCGGGTTGCCCAACTGCTCGCGGATCTCGACGGCGCGCGCCCGGATGTCGGGGCGCTGCGACAGCTCGATGAACGCCTGCGCGTCGATCGAGATCGGGAAGGGCGCCGCGATCACGCTGCGCGATCCGCCGTCGCCCGCGGGCACCTCGATCTCGTTCGCGCGGGTGGGGTACTTGAAGATGCGCCGCACCGACCGCTGGAAGTTGCCCGCGTCGGCCACCCGCTGGAAGCCGAGCACGTCGGCACCGAGCAGCCCCTCGAGCACCTGGCGCCGCCACGGCAGCTGCGAGTACAGGCCGTATGCCGGGAACGGAATGTGGTGGAAGTAGCCGATCGTCAGATCCGGCCGCAGCTCGCGCAGCATCTGCGGGACGAGCTGCAGTTGGTAGTCCTGCACCCACACGAAGCCCTCTTGATCGGCCACCTCGGCCGCCGCCTCGGCGAACCTCCGGTTCACGCGCACGTAGGCGTCCCACCACGACCGGCGATACACCGGCGCCGCGATGACGTCGTGGTACAGCGGCCAGATCGTGCCGTTCGAGAAGCCCTCGTAGTAGTACTTCAGGTCCTCGGCGCTCAGCGGCACCGGCACGAGCAGCGTGCCCTCGAAGTCGAACGGCTCGATGTCGAGATCGGCCTTGCCGCCCCATCCGACCCACGCGCCGTCGGTCTTCGCCATCACCTGCTCGAGCGCGGTCACGAGACCCCCCGGCGAACGCCGCCAGGTCTCGGTGCCGTCGGTGTCGACCACACGGTCGACCGGCAGGCGGTTGGCTACGACGACAAGATCGGCACGGTCCATTGACTCCCCTTCGTGTCGGCCTCGCCAGGCTATCAGCGCGGTATGACGGGCCGGTTTCCGCGACCCTGGCGCACGCCCGTCGGCCCCGTCAACCCCTGCGCGGCGCGGACGCCGGCGCGCTACCGTGGAGCGCATGGGCATGCGGAAATACGTGGCAGGAACCGGAATCGTCGGAGCCGCGGTGAGCGGCATCTCGCTGCTGCGCGGCGCGAACGACCAGCCCTTCACCTGGCGTGTCGCGCTGCAGTGGGTGAGCTGGGGCATCACCTTTGCCCTCGCGATCGGCACGATGCTCGACATCCGCGCCGCCTCCCGCGGCCGCCGCGTCGCCCCCGACTCCCCCATCCACGGCAAGGAGTCCCGCTACTTCAAGCCCGGTGCCGTGAAGCGCTGACCGGCCCGCTCCCGAAACCTCGGTGAGCCCGTCCGGCGGGGCGGCTTCGCGATCTCGATATTGCTCGCGAAAGCGGGCGCCCAGAGAACCTTCGCGAAGCACGGCACCACGAGGGTGCCACACTTCGCGAAGAACCCCAGCCCGAAGCTTCGCAATATCGAATCGCTGCGCCACCCCGCCTCTGCCGTGATCGATTGACGCCTCAACCACCCGGGCTCGTCGACCGGAGCGGCGCAGCCGCGCAGCGGAGACGGGTCGAGCGAGCGCAGCGAGTCGAGACCTCTTGGCGCCCGTCTGACCTCTCCGGCGGCGCGGCTTCGCCGTAATCGATTGACGCGCCATAACCACCCGGGCTCGTCGACCGAAGCGGCGCAGCCGCGCAGCGGAGACGGGTCGAGCGAGCGAAGCGAGTCGAGGCCTCAGTGAGCCCGGTGCGCGCTGCGGCAACCGAGCGCTCCAGGGTGTGGATAACTTCCGCGGCGCGCTCGGCGGCTGATCTACGTTGGTCGCATGCGATCGCCTGCCCTGCTCGTGCCCGCCCTCCTGGTGCTCGCACTCGCGGGCTGCGCGGGCGACGCCGAGCCCGCGCCGACGCCGACGCCCACCGGTTTCGCGAGCGAGGAGGAAGCGTTCACCGCGGCTGAGGAGACGTACCGGGAGTATGTCACCCGGGCGAATTCAACCGATCTCGGTGACCCTGCGACCTTCGAACCACTATTTGAGCTGGCGACGGGTGACGCGCTTGCGGCCGCGAAGGAGGAGTTCTCCATGATGCATGCGGAGGGCTACGTCCGAGTGGGCGAGTCGCGTGTGACCCTCGTTGAGCCGCGAGAGGCGAACATCGACTCAGGCGTCGTCGTTCTTGACGTTTGTATCGACAACTCAGAGGTTGATGTCCTTGGCCCCGACGGAAGTTCAGTCGTGAGCCCGGATCGCCCGGACGTGCAACCGATGGTGGTTACTTTCGACGTCAGCGCGCCGCGTCCGCTCATCGCGGCCGCGGTAGCCAGAAGTGACGGCCCAGAATGTCCGGACGCCTAACCGGTCTCCTTGGGAGCGTCCTACTCCTGACCGCGTCGTCGTGGCTGCTGGCGCCGGCTGCGGAGGCTGACACCGGTTCGTGTGAAGCGACGAGCTGGCTCGGATGCCACATCTCGAACGACGGCGACAGCGTGAGCATCGGCGGCTCGTTCACCCAGCCCGGTGGCGGGCAACAGGCCGCGCCCGAAACCGGGAATGGTGGCGGCGGGAATGGCGGGGGCGGGACGGCGCCGGTGGTGGAGGCGGAGCCCGAGCCCGAGCCGTTGACGGATCCGCGGTGGGGGCCGTGCCGGGATGACCAGCAGTCGCCGCGCGCCGACGGGCTGTGCTGGCAGGACTGGGCGACGGAGGAGACCGAGCCCGAGGAACCCGAGGCGCCGGTGATCCCGGCCGTGACGGTCGCGGACGTCGTCAGGTTCGCGCCCGCGACGCCCGCGGTGGGGACCGAGCCCGGCGGGGTGGCGATCGTCGGCATGCCGATGAACGTCGTCGTCACAGCGTCGACGCAGACGATGTCGGGGCAGCTGTTCGGGCTTCCGGTGAGCGTCACGTTCACGCCCGTCGAGGCGGTCCTCGACTACGGCGACGGCACGACGCAGACGGTGCCGATCGGCGGGGGCACGTGGGAGCAGCTCGGGCAGCCCGAGTTCACGCCGACCGCGACGAGCCACGCCTACCGCGACCGCGGCGTCTACACGCTCTCCGCGACCCTGCGATCGACGGCCGTCGCCGACTTCGGCGTGTGGGGCACGCGGCCGGTCGACGGGCTCGTGGCCTCTCCCCCGTCGACCGCGCGGGTGCAGGCGGTCACGGCCGACACCGGCCTGGTGCAGTACACCTGCGCCGAGAATCCCACTGGTCCCGGCTGCTGAGGGCTAGGCCCAGCCGGCCGTCAGCGCGCGATCGGCGGCCTCGGCGCCCAGGCGGCTCGCCGCGCGCGTCGTGATGATGGCCACCGACGCCGGCACGGCACCCGGCAGGGGGTCCACGCCGAGGTTCACCACGACGCCCGCCGACGCGCGCGCCGCGAACGCGGTCACGGCGTCGCGCTGCTCGGCGGAGGCCAGGCGATCGGTGAGCAGCACCACGCGCTCGCCCTCGGCCACCGCCGCCGCGTCGCTCCAGCGCTCCACGCTCCCGCCGGCGGCGATCGCCGAGGCGATGGCGCCGCCGTTGGCGGCCACCGCCCAGGTGGCGGCCGCGCGCGCGTCGAGCACGCGGCGCGGGCCGGCGAAGGGCGCGCACGATCCGGCGCGCAGCAGGGCGCGATCGGCGATGTCGGCGGCGAACGCCGCGTCGGCGGGCGGGAGAGGGTGCGGTAAGTCGGCCGGCGTGAGGGGGTGCGGTGATCGCTTCAGCTCCGCGCCTGCGGCGCTCCGTTCGGCAACCGGGCGGGCGGCCTCCGGAGCAACCGGGCGGGCGGCCTCCGGAGCAACCGGGCGGGCGGCCAGGGACGCGCGCAGGGCGGCGACGCGCGCGGCCGCGTCCTCGAGGCGGGCGCGCGCGAGCGAGCCGTCGCGGACCGCGGCGACGATCGCATCGCGGACGGCGAGGAAGTCGGCCTCATCGTCGCCCGACGACCCGGGGTTGGCCGGATTGCTGATGCACAGCAGGTCGCAGCCGGCGGCCAGGGCCCGCACGGCACCCCCCGGGGTGCCGTAGCGGTCCTTGACGGCGCCCATGTCGAGCGCGTCCGACATGATGGCGCCGTCGAAGCCCAGCGCCCGCAGCCGGCCCAGCGCCTGCGCGTTGAGCGTGGCCGGCTCCGGGCCCCACTCGGGCACCACGAGGTGCGCGGTCATGATCACCCGCGCCCCGGCCTCGATCGCCGCCCGGAACGGCTCCAGGTGCAGCGCCTCCTGATCGGCCGCCGACGCGTCCGACACGGGCAGCCCGTGATGCGAGTCGACGGCGGTATCGCCGTGGCCCGGGAAGTGCTTGGGCACCGCGACGGCACCGGCATCCGCCAGGCCGCGGACGGTCGCGGCGACGTGCCGCGAGACCAGCTCGGCGTCCGCGCCGTACGCGCGCGTGCCGATCACGGGATTGGCGGCGTTGGCGTTCACGTCGGCCACCGGCGCGATCACCATGTTCGCGCCGACGAGCGCCGCGCGCTCCCCCAGCATCCGGCCCACGCGCCGCGTGGCCTCCACATCGTCCACGGCCCCGAGCTGCGCGGCGCCGGGCAGCGGCGATCCGCCGGCCGAGTCGATGCGGGTGACGGTGCCGCCCTCCTCGTCGATCGCGACGAGGAACCCGCCCGACGCGTCGACGACGCCCGATCCCACGTTCTGGGCAAACAGCACGACGCCGGCCAGCCCGGCCTCGCGCTCCCGCTCCACCCATGTGGGCGGGCGGGGCGCGAGGTAGCCGGGCATGAGCACCGCGTTCGCGAGGCGCTCGAGCGCGTCGGCCACGTCAGCCCTTCACCGCGCCGGCGACCAGGCCGCTCGAGAGCCGGCCCTGCACGATCACGAAGAACACCATGACGGGAATCGTAATGATCGTCGAGGCGGCCATGATCGCGCCCCAGTCGTTGCCGTTCTGCGTGAAGAACTGACGCAGACCGATCGCCACCGTGTACTGCTCGGTGTTCGTGCGCAGCAGCACGAGCGCGAAGATGAACTCGTTCCAGGCGGTGATGAACGAGAAGATGCTCGTCGCCACCACCCCGGGCATCACGAGCGGCAGCATGACCGATCGGAACATGCGGCCCCACGAGGCGCCGTCGAGGTACGCGGCCTCCTCGAGCTCCACCGGCACGGCCGCCACGAAGCCGCGCAGCATCCAGATGCCGAACGGCAGCGACAGCGCCACGTACACGACCATCAGGCCCAGCAGCGTGCCCAGCAGCTGCAGGTCGCGGATCTGCAGGAACAGCGGGATCAGCAGCGCCTCCAGCGGCACCATCTGCACGATGAGCACGAGCATCAGCACGGCCGAGCGGCCGCGGAAGCGGAAGCGCGCGACCGCGACGCTCGCCAGCAGGGCGAGCACGGCGCTGGCCAGCACCACGATGAGCGCGACGAAGGCCGAGTTCAGCAGGAACTGCCCGAACTGCCCGCGCTCGAAGATCGTCTGGAAGTGGGCGAGGGTGAACTCGCGCGGGATCAGCGCGGCGCCGCGGTTCGCCTCGGCGTCGAAGCCGGTCGCGACCATGAGCCACGCCGGCAGCAGCGTGAAGGCCAGCAGCAGCGCGACGAGCACGCCGCGGCCCAGGGCGCCGCGACGGCGGCGGGTCGAGGCGCTCACAGCTCCTCCTCCTTCATGAGCGTGCGCACGTACACGACGGTCACGGCCAGCAGCAGCAGCGTCAGCACGACGGCGATCGCCGATCCGAATCCGTAGCGGCCCTGCCCGAACGACTGGATGAAGGTCCACGTGCCCAGGTTGATCACGTCGCGATTGCGGCCGTCGCCGGCGGGCATGAGGAACACCTGCGTGAAGATCTTCATGTCCCAGATGGTCGACAGGATGATCACGACCGTGAACACCTGGCGCAGGTTCGGCACGATGATCTGCCAGAAGCGGCGCCACGGGCCGGCGCCGTCCATCTCGGCCGCCTCGAGCATCTCCTTCGGCACGCCGAGCAGGCCGGCCAGCACCGTCACGGCCACGAACGGGAAGCCGTGGTGGACGATGTTCAGCAGCACCACCGCGTAGAACGTGTAGCGGTTCGTGAACCAGTTGAACGGCTCGTCCTGCAGGCCGATGCCCTGCAGCCACGTGTTCAGCAGGCCCTTGTCGGTGTCGAAGAACCACATCCACACGTAGGTGCCGGTCACGGCGGGCATCGCCCACGCGACCATGATCGCGGCGCCCACGATCGTGCGCCACAGCACGCCGAGGTTCGACATGAGCACGGCCACGCCGGTGCCGAACGCGACGGTGGAGGCCACGGCGAGGATCGCGAACACGACCGTGTTCGGCAGCACCGTGCTCCACAGCTGCTCGCTCGTGAACAGCTCGACGTAGTTGTCGACGCCGTTGAAGTTGGTGGTGCCCTGATTCATCTCCTTCAGGCCGTAGTCCTGGAACGAGATGATCACGACGCGGATGAGCGGCCACAGCAGCAGCACGCCCATCACGATGAGGGCGGGGGCGAGGAGGAGCGCCGGACGGAAGCGCGAGATCAGACCCGCGCCCGGGCGACGGCCGCCGGCCGCTCCGGGCGCGGTGCCCGGAACGGCCGGCGGTGCCTGAACGACTGACGACACGCGATCAGCCGGCGTTGAGCGTGGCGGTCATCTCCTCGGCCGCCTTCGTCATCGCGTCCTCGACCGTGGCCTCGCCGACCAGGATCGACCGGAGCGCGGTGGTCACCACGGCCTCGGCCTGCACGGCACCCCACTGCGGGGTGTTCGGCACGACGCGGGCGCCCTCCTGCAGCTGGGTGGCGTAGGCCGAGACGATCGGGTCCTCGCTGTTCAGGAACGCGTCCAGCGCGCCCTGCTCACCCGGGAAGAAGCCCGACTCCTCGGCCCACTGCTGGGCGAACTCGCCCGTGGTCATCAGCTCGATGAACTCCCACGCGAGGTCCTGGTTCTCGGCGGTGTTGAACATGCTCAGGTGCGAGCCGCCCATGAAGCTGCCGGCGACGCCGCCGTCCTTGGCGGGGATCGGGGCCGCGTCGATCTTGCCCTCCATGTCGGGGTTGTCCTGGAGGATCAGGCCCGGGTACTGGTTCGGCATGATCGCCATCGCCAGCTCGCCGTTCGTGAACGCGTCGCGCACGTCGACCTCGGTCCAATCGGCCGCGCCGGCCGTGGACAGGCCGTGCTCGGTCTGCAGGCCGGTGTAGAACTCGACCGCCTCGATCGCCTCGGGGCTGTCGAGCTCCGACACCCACTCGTCGCCGTCCTGCGTGGCGATCTCGGCGTCGTTGCCCCAGATCCACGGGTAGAACGGAAACTCGGCGGCGCCGGGGACCGCGAAGGCGGCCATCTCGGGGTGCGCGGCCTTGATGGCCTGCGCCGTGGCGAGGAACGAGTCCCAGTCGGTGGGCGCCTCGAGGCCGAGCTCCTGGAAGATGTCGGCGCGGTAGACGAGCGAGCGGATGCCGGCGTACCACGGCATGCCGTACAGCTCGCCGTCGACGCGGGCCGTCTCGGCCAGGCCCTCGACGAGGCCATCGCCCAGGCCGGCCTCGTCGATGCGGTCCTGCAGCGGCATGAGGGCGCCGGCCTCGGCGAACGGCAGCGCCCAGGTCGTGCCGACCTCGGCCACGTCCGGGGTCTCGCCGCCGGCGATCGCCGTCGTGAAGTACTCCTGGCCGCCGGACCAGGCGATGTACTCGACGTTCAGATCGGCACCCGTCTGCTCCTTGAAGGCGGCGCCAACCTCGTCGAAGAACGCCGTCGCGGCATCGGGGTTGCCGCTCTCCATGATCCAGACGTCGAGGGTCTCGCCCTCCGCGTTGGTCCCGTCGTCCGTGTCACCGCCGCCGGACGAGCAGCCGGCGAGGCCGAGCGCGGCGACCGTGCCGAGCGCCGCGACGGAAATGATGCGTGAGCGCATAGCGACTCCATCGTTCATGCGGCCCGCAGGCCGCGCTGTCTGTGTGCTCCGGAAATCGTAACCGCAAGTTCGCAACAGTTCGTAATAGTTTTTCAGAACCGTTACGTGGGCGACCCATTCGATCGCGCGGCGTGACGTCCGTTCGACAGGCGATGCGCGGCCACCGCGTCGCGCGTGAGCTGCAGCCGGTCGCTCGCGGCGTCGTACGTGCCCTGTAGCAGCCGGACCATCACGAAGTCGACCACCGCGAGCTGCGCGCTGCGGCTCGACATCGCGCCCGGGCGGAAGCGCGACTCGTGCGCGCTCGTCGCGAGCACGTGGTCGGCCTGCTCCCCCACGGGAGAGTCGGGCACGCTCGTGATCGCCACCGTCGTGGCGCCCCGCTCGCGCGCCACCGCGAGCAGCTCGCTGGCCTCGCGCGTGCGGCCCGAGTGCGAGATCGCGATCACGACGTCGTCGGGCGCGGACTGCGCGACCCCGACGAGGGCGACGTGCGGGTCGACCGACGACCACACGGGCAGGCCGATCCGCATGAGCTTCTGCTGCATGTCCTCGGCCGCCAGGGCGCTCGCGCCCGCGCCGTACACCTGGATGCGGCTGGCCCCGCGCAGCGCACCCACCACGGCGTCGAGCGCGCGCAGGTCGAGGTGCCGCGCGGTCTCCTCGATCGCCTTCGACTCCTGGAACGCCACCTTCGTCACGACGTCGGCGGCCGAGTCGTCGGGGCCGATCTCGGCGTCGTCGATGCGGAAGCGATCGCGCACCGCCGCCGCGCGGCTCGCGGCCGAGGCGACGGCGAGGCGGAACTCGGTGTATCCCCCGAAGCCGGCCGAGCGGCAGAAGCGCGCGACGGTGGCCGGCGACGTGCTGCACACGTCGGCCAGCCGCGTGATCGTGGAGTCCACGACGATGCGGGGATCGGCGATCGTCGTCTCGGCGATGCGCCGCTCCGCCTTGCTCAGCGCAGGGATCACCCTGCGCAGCCGGACGAACACGTCGCCCTCTTCCGTCCCCGTCACGTTGCTCCCCTCCGCGCACGGCGTGGCGCCGCGTGATGAAAAAAATACACGCCCGGTTCACGAAGTGCGATAATTTCAGACGATGCGTTCCGAACTGCCGCCCACCGAGCGCCGACTCCCCGAGTCGATGGAGCTCGATAGCACCGACACCCTGGGGGTGCTCCGCCTGCTGCACGAGCAGGATACCGTCGCGGTTCAGGCGCTCGAGCCGCTGCTGCCGCGGATCGCGGCGCTGGTCGACGAGGCCGCCGACCGGATGCGCCGCGGCGGCCGCGTGCATTACTTCGGCGCGGGAACGAGCGGGCGCCTGGGCGTGCTCGACGCTGCCGAGCTGCTGCCGACCTACAACATCCCGCCCGGGCGGGTCGTGCCGCACATCGCCGGCGGCGACGCGGCGATCGTCAACGCGGTCGAGAACGCCGAGGACTCGCGCGCCGAGGGCGCCGCCGCGGCAGCGGAGGTCGGACCCGACGACGTCGCGATCGGCCTGACCGCCAGCGGCACCACCCCCTACGTCGCCGCGGCCCTGGAGGCGGCCCGCGCGAAGGGCGCGTTCACCGCGCTGGTCTCCAGCAACCCGGCCAGCCCCATCGGGCGCGAGGTCGACATCGATCTGCCGCTCGACACGGGCGCCGAGGTGATCACCGGGTCCACGCGGCTCAAGGCCGGCACGGCGCAGAAGCTCGTGCTGAACGGGTTCTCGACGGCGCTCATGGTGGCGCTCGGGCGCACCTGGTCGAACCTCATGGTGTCGGTGGTGGCGACCAACGACAAGCTGCGCGATCGCTCCGTGCGCATCCTCTGCGACGCCACCGGCCTCGGGCCCGACGCCGCGCGCGACGCCCTCGCGGCGGCCGGCGGCGACGTCAAGGTCGCGCTCGTGGCGCACCTGCTCGGCGTGACGGCCGATGCGGCCGCCGAGCGCCTCGAGGAGACCGGCGGATCCGTCCGCGACGCGATCCGCTGAGGATCACTCCGACTCGTCGTCGTCCTCGTCCTCGTCGACGACCTCGTCGCCCGAGCGGGCGTGCCAGGCGTTCCACTCCCCCATGAGGCGCTCGATCGCCGCGTGGAAGCGCGCGGTGGGCGCGCCCGGGGTGGTGTCGCCGAAGTAGTGGCGCACCCAGTGCTGCAGCCGCTGGGTGACCTCGGGATCGCTGCGGACGCGCTCGATCTGCGCGATGACGTCGGCCGCGTCCTCCGCGCGCAGCCACTCGCACGCGCCCAGGTAGCCGCCCTCATCGACGGAGGCCCGCTCGTCGGCCGGGCGCGTCACGAGCAGCGGCTTGCCGGCGGCGAGGCGGTCGTAGACCATCGCCGAGATGTCGACGATCGCGACATCGGCCGCCGACAGCTGCCACCCCAGCTCGGGCTTGTCGTCGTACACGTGGTGCGCGGCCGGATCGGCCTGGTTCGCCTCGCGGATCGCGCGAATGATGCGCCGGTTCGCCTCGCCGAACGCCGGATCGACGACGCCGCTGCGCGGGTGCGGACGGTAGATCACGCGGTAGCGCGGGTCGGCCAGCAGTGCCGAGACGAGCGCCTCGCCGTGCGTGCGGACCGAGCCGTAGTGGGCCGCGGGGCGATCGCCCTCCCACGTGGGCGCGTAGAGCACCACGGTGCGCTCGTCGGGCGTGTAGGGCACCGATCCCGTGTAGTGATCGGCCTGCGGACGACCGATCTCGATCGTGCGGGCGTCGAGGTCGTAGTTCCACAGGGTGCGCGTGAGCCGATCGCGCGCCGCCTGACCGGCCACCAGCGCGTAGTCGTACGCCTTGTACTGGTTGGTGGTCATGTACATCTTGTCGGACTCGCCGTGGTTGATGAACACGTGCCAGCGGCGCCCGTAGCGGAACATCTGGAAGTTGCGCGTGTTCTGGTTCACGTACAGCACGATGCGCAGCGGCTGGCGGCGCAGCAACTTCTCGATGTGCTTGATCTCGGGCGCGAACGCCACGGGCAGCGCGCCGTCGTCGAGCAGCGCCTTGGCGCCCGACGCGTTGCGCGCGATCACGAGCACCGGCCACGTCCGCGCGAGCTCCTGCAGCGGGCGGTACCACTGCCGCATCTGGTACATGTTCACGTCGCTGTCGGCGAAGTACACCGCGATCTCGAACGCGCCGCGCTCCAGCGGACCCCGCTCCCGGAGCGCCTGGCGGACCTCGCGGTGCGCGTTGCGCGCGCGCACGGCCTTGCGCACCAGGGCCACGGCCTTCTTCACGTCGTTCACGATCGCCACGCCTCAACGCTATCGATCGCGATCTGGATCGCGCCTGGGCGCGGGGGCGATCGTGGCGCGCACGGGTGCGCATGGGATGATCGACGAATGCACAGCGTTCCCGAGCCCGGCCGCGTGCGGACGACTCGGCGCGACGCCCCGACGCCGCCGCGCGGCAGCGGGGTCTCGTTCGTGATGCCGGTGCTCAACGAGCGCGCCTACCTGCGCCGGGCCGTGGAGTCGACGCTCGAGCAGCGGATCGACGGCCCCATCGAGCTCGTGCTCGCGCTCGGCCCGTCCAGCGACGGCACGACGGAGCTGGCCCGGGAGCTCGCCGCGGCCGACGATCGCATCGTGCTCGTCGACAACCCGCGCGCCGACATCCCCGTGGGGCTCAATCTCGCGATCCGCGCGAGCCGGTACCCCACGATCGTGCGCGTCGACGCGCACTCGGAGCTTGCCCCCGGCTACGCCGCGCACGCGCTCGACACCCTCGCCCGCACCGGCGCCGCCAACGTCGGCGGCGTCATGCGTGCCGACGGCCGCACCCCGTTCCAGCGCGCGGTCGCGCGCGCCTACAACTCCCCCATCGGCCTGGGCGGCGGCGCGTACCACGGCGGCCGCCGCGAGGAGGAGGCCGAGTCGGCTTACCTCGGCGTCATGCGGCGCGCCGTGCTCGAGGAGGTCGGCGCGTTCGACGAGTCGATCCGCCGCGGCGAGGACTGGGAGCTGAACCTGCGGATCCGCTCCGCCGGCTACCGCGTCTGGTTCGATCCCGAGCTGTCGGTGACGTACTGGCCCCGCGACAGCTGGCATCGCCTGGCGCGGCAGTTCCACGCCACCGGCACGTGGCGCGGCGAGCTGGTGCGCCGCTACGGCCTGAAGAACTCGCTGCGCTTCTTCGCGCCGCCGGCGCTCGTGCTCGCGCTCGTCGCCGCGGTCGTCGTGCTCGTGCTGCAGCTCACCGGCGTCCTCGCGGGCGCGGGGTCGCTCGTGGCGTCGCTCGTCTACGTGCCGATCGCGGCATACGTCGCGCTCGTGCTCGTCGTCGCCGCCGGGCCGGGTGGCGGAAAGGGCTGGCGCGACAAGCTCTGGACCCTCGCCGTGCTGCCCACGATGCACCTGTCGTGGGGGCTCGGCTTCCTGCGCGGCGTGCTCACGGGCGCCCAGGAGACCGTCGACACGTCGCGGCTGTCCGGCCGCAACACGCCGCTGCCCTGACGCTCAAGCGCGGTCGACGAAGCCCTGATCGAGCAGGCGCGCCACCACGCGCTCGGCCGCCCGGCCGTCGTCGCGCGCGTTGAACATACGCCGCCAGGCGTCGTAGCGGTCGGCGTACGCGGCCGGGTCGCCCTCCAGCGCCTCGAGCAGCTCCTCGACCGTGCGCACGAGCGGGCCCGGGGCGCGCTCGGCGAGGTCGAAGTAGAACCCGCGCAGCTCGCCCCGGTAGTGCTCGAGGTCGGGCACGAGGAAGTACATCGGCTTGCCGGTCACCGAGTAGTCGAACATCACCGAGGAGTAGTCGGTGATGAGCGCGTCGGAGGCGAGCAGGAGGTTCGCGGTGTCGGGGTACGCCGTCACGTCGATCACCCCGGGTCCGGTCACGTCCTGGCCGGGCACCAGCGTGCGCGAGTGGCCGCGCACGAGCACGACGGATCCGGTCGCCTCCGACAGCGCCACGGGGTCGAGGAAGTCGACCATCACCTCGCGGTCGTCGCGCCACGTCGGGGCGTAGAACAGCACGCGCGCGTCCGGGTCGATGCCGAGCGCCGCGCGGGCGGCCTCGCGCGACCCGTGCACGAGCACGTCGTTGCGCGGGTAGCCCTCCACCCACACGGGGCGGCCGAAGAACGCGTACGCCTTGCGCAGGATGCGGGCCGCGTACGGGTTCTGCGCCAGCAGCACGTCCCAGCGCCGGGACTCCTTGATCACGGCGCCCCAGCGGCGGGGCTGGAACCCCGGGCGGTGCAGCGCCAGCCGCTTGAGCGGCGTGCCGTGCCACGTCTGCAGCACCCGCTGCCCGGGCCGGCGCACGTAGCGGCGGCGCAGCCAGTCGTTGACGACGAGCAGCCGCGCGGCGCCGCGGGCGCGCCACCACTCCGGCGTGCCCTCGACCACCGCGATCGCGCCCTCGGGCACCGTCACCGAGCGGTCGGCGACGCTCCAGTACCGCACCACGCCGGGCGCCACGCGGGCGAGCTCGCGGTCGATCGCGAGCGGGTTGCAGCTGGCGTTGCGCCCGTAGAAGCTCTCGAAGAACACGGCGTTCTCGAGCGCTCCCCCGTGCGTGGCGTAGCGCAGCTCGAGCGCGCGCTGCCCCTCGGCGGAGTCGTAGGCGGGATCGATCGGCGCGCCGATCACGACCTCGTCGCCCGCCGCCTCGGCCCGCAGCCCCGCGAGCAGGGTGAGCGGCAGGTCCAGCCGCACCGACCGGTCGGCGATCTCGACGCGATACCGGCCCGACGGCAGCGGCAGCGACGGGCCGCCCCACCGCGCGGCGGTGAGCGGGAACCGCGCCTTCCACGTCTTGCCGCGGCCGGTCAGCCGCCCGGCAACGGCGGCGCGGGCGCCGACGAGTCGGGCGGCGTCGGGGCGCGCGCCGTCGCCCTCGACGACGAGCTCGGGCGGGTCGGTGATGAACCGGGCCGTGGTCATTCGCTGCCTTCCACCGGCACGTCGCGCCGATCGAGTCGCGCCCGCACGATGTCGTACAGGCGCCGGGTGTTCCGTCCGTCACGATACGCGTGCACCCGCGCGCTCAGCGCCTCCGACCGGGCGATGCGCGCGGCCCGGCTCTCGGGATCGGCCAACACGGGCCCGAGCTGGTCGAGCAGCTCGGGCCAGGACCGGGCGGGGTCGTCGCCGGCGACGTCGGCGTAGGTGCCGTAGAAGCCCCGCCGCGCGGCGTACTCCTCCTCGTCGGGCGCGAGGTACAGCACCGGCAGCGGCACGAGCGCGGCGTCGAAGGCGAGCGAGGAGTAGTCGGTCACGAGCACGTCGAAGCCCGGCAGGGCCGCTGTGATGTCGGGCAAGGCGTCGGCACCGAGCGCGCGCACCCGATCCGTCGCGACCGGCGGCACGTAGTCGCCGGCGCCGAGCCGGTGAGAGCGCACGAACAGCACGGCGTCGTGGCGCTCCAGCGCCTCGACGATGCGCACCCAGTCCGCCGGGGTCGGCACGGCGGGGTCCGGCGCGCCGTCGCGCCAGGTGGGCGCGTAGAGCAGCCGGCGGCGCCCGCCGGGCACCTCTCCGACCGCGGCCTCGATCGTCCGGGTCGCGCGGGCCCTGCGCTCCTCGGGCGAGCCGGCCGAGAGCGCGTCGACCCGCGGCTCGCCCGTGACCACGACGCGGTCGTGCGGCAGGCCGAACGCCGACTCGAGGCGGCCGCGCACGAGGTGCGAGGCGGCGGGCAGCACGTCGATCCGCCGCTGCGCGGCCCGGTAGAGCACGCCCAGCAGCCGGCGGATCAGCGGCGCGCCCAGCCGGATCGGGCTGCGCAGCGTCTCGGGCGAGTCCAGCCCGATGCGCTTGAGCGGGATGCCGTGCCACAGCTGCACGACGAACGCGCCGGAGACGGCGTAGGGGTTCACATCGCCCAGTCCGTAGGCCACCACGAGCACGCGTGCCCGTGCGGTGGCCCAGAAGCCCCGCAGCGAGTCGCGGCGCAGCGTCGGGATCCCCTGGGCGGCGGCCGCACGCTCCTCGGCGTCGTCGCGCACCAGCCAGACGGCGTCGACGCCGTCGGCCGCGGCGACGCGCCACAGCGCCAGCGGGCCGTCGCCGATGCCGGCACCGCACCCGAACACCCAGCGGCGCCCGCGCGGGATCACCAGGGTCGCCAGCCGGCCGATCGCGTACAGGGGCGCCCGCATCAGCTTGGCCGCGTTGCCGCTGCCGAACGAGAAAGACGCCACCCGGCGAGACTATCGCCCGCCGCCCGGCACCCCGCCGCACGCGCGCGGGCCGGCCGCTCCGATGTCGGAACGACCGGCCCGCGGGGGCGCTGCGGATTACTCCAGCGTGCCCAGGGTCACGTCGACGGTGTGCGCCTCGCCGTCGCGCACGTAGGTCAGCGTCGCGTCGCTGCCGCCCGCGGCCGCGCGCACCTGCGCGGTGAGGTCGGTAGAGCTCGTGATCGGCACGCCGTTGAACTCGGTGACGATGTCGCCCTCGCGCAGGCCCGCCTCCTCGGCGGCGCCGCCGTCCGAGACCTCGGCGATCATGGCGCCCTCGATGGTGGCACCCTCGTGCGCCGCCGAGCTGGTCACGCTCGCGCCGAGGAGGCCGTGGGTGGCGCTGCCGTTCTCCATGATCTCGTCGGCCACGCGCTCGACCACGTTCGACGGGATCGAGAAGCCGATGCCCACCGATCCGGACTCCTCGGTCGTGCTGCCCGAGGCGGTCGCGATCGCCACGTTGATGCCGATCAGCTGCCCCTCGGAGTTCACGAGCGCGCCGCCCGAGTTGCCGGGGTTGATGGCCGCGTCGGTCTGGATCACCGCGATCGAGATGGTCTCGTTCGCCGACTGCTGGGTGTCCTGGCCGGGGATGTCGAAGTACCACGGCGAGTCCTCGCCGCTGCCGCCGTCCTCGTCGGGGGTGGCGTTCTCGTCGGCGCCCTCCGGCGCGGCGGACGAGGCGATCTGGATGCTGCGGTTCAGCGCGCTCACGATGCCGGTGGTGACGGTGTTGGGCAGGCCCAGCGGGGCGCCGATCGCGACCGTGGTGTCGCCCACGTTCAGCTCCGACGAGTCGGCGAACTCGATCGGCTTCATTCCCGAGGCGCCCTCGAGCTTGATCACCGCGAGGTCGTAGATCGGGTCGGTGCCGACGATCGTGGCGTCGTAGATGCGGCCGTCGGAGTCGGTGACCTTGATCGTGCCGTCCTGCACCGCGCCGCCGAGCGTGGCGACGTGGGTGTTGGTGACGACGTAGCCGTCCTCGGTGAGCACCACGCCCGTGCCGCTGCCGGCCTCGGACGAGCCGGTGACCGAGATCGTCACCGTGCTGGGCAGCGCCTCGGCGGCCACGGCGGTGGCCTCGTTGACGGAGCCGGGGTTGTTCACGGTGATCGACTCGGGGCTGGACGATCCGCTCGAGGCGGCCGGCGCCCACAGCTGCATGCCCGCGTAGGTGCCGCCGAGGCCGGCGGCGCCGCCCACGAGCGCCGCGGCCACGAGGAGGCCGGCGATCGCGCCGCCGCGCCCCTTCTTCTTCTCGGTCTTGGGCGCCTCGCTCGGGGCGATGTAGGGCGGCAGGGGCTCGGTCGGTCGCGTGGGGTACGCGGGCTGCTCGGCGCCCGCCTGCGGCGACCACGTGCCGTGCGCGGAGTGCTGCGCGGCCGCATCGGCGGCGGACATCACCGGGCGGGGCGGGACCACGCCGGAGCCGTAGGCGCCGTTCGCGCCGGATGCGGTGCCGCTGTCGGCGGCGGGAACCTGGTTGTCCATCGGATGCTCCTTCTGGTGAGTCCCTTTCAGGGTGATCCGCGAACCTTTGTGAACCCTATGTCCCGCTTCTGACGTCTCCGTGAGACGACCGGGGCGGAAAGGTACCCTGGACGGATGCAGCCCGTACCCGGTGCCTGGCGGCGTACGGCCGCCGGAGCAGGCCTCCTCGGAAGCGACGGATCGATCGCCGCCACAATCTTCGCAGAGATGTCGGCACTGGCGGCCCGCACGGGGGCGATCAACCTGGGCCAGGGGTTCCCCGACGAGGACGGCCCCGCCGAGGTGCTCGAGGCCGCCCGGCGCGCCATCGCCGACGGCCTGAACCAGTACCCGCCCGGGCGCGGCATGCCGGTGCTGCTCGAGGCGATCGCCGCGCACCAGCAGCGCTTCTACGGCCTCACCCTCGACCCCGCCACCCAGGTGATCGTCACCGCGGGCGCGACCGAGGCGCTCGCCGCGTCGCTGCTGGCACTCGTGGAGGGCCCGGACGACGAGGTCGTCGTGTTCGAGCCGTACTACGACTCGTACGCGGCGTGCGTGGCGCTCGCGGGCGCGACGCTGCGGACCGTGCCGCTGCGCGCGCCGTCGTTCCAGCCCGACCTCGACGAGCTCGCCGCGGCGGTCACCGACCGCACCCGCGTGATCCTCGTCAACGACCCGCACAACCCCACCGGCGCGGTGTTCTCGGCCGAGGTGCGCGCCGAGATCGCCCGCCTCGCGGAGCGCCACGACGCGATCATCCTCACCGACGAGGTCTACGAGCACCTCGTGTTCGACGAGCCGCACGTGCCGATCGCGACGCTTCCCGAGGCGCGCGACCGGACCCTGACAATCTCGTCGGGCGGCAAGACCTTCCGCACCACGGGCTGGAAGATCGGCTGGATCACCGGGCCCGCCGACCTCATCACCGCCGTGCTCACCGTGAAGCAGTACCTCACCTACGTGAACGGCTCGCCGTTCCAGCCCGCGATCGCCGTGGGCCTGGGGCTGCCGGACGCCTTCTTCCGCGGCATCGCTGACGACATGCGCGGCAAGAAGGACGTGCTCGGCGCCGGGCTCCGGGCCGCGGGCTTCGAGGTGTTCGACCCGCAGGGCTCGTACTTCACCGTGGCCGACGCCGCACCGCTGGGCGCCGCCGACGCCGCGGAGTTCTGCCGATCGCTGCCCGAGCGCGCCGGGGTCGTCGGGGTGCCGCTGACCGCGTTCGTCACCGCCGAGCACCGCGCGCCCTATGCCACGCTCGTGCGCTTCGCCGCGTGCAAGCGCGTCGAGGTGCTCGAGGAGGCCGCGACCCGCCTGGCCGGGCTTCAGTCGGCCGTCACGCGATAACCCCCTCGCACGCTGCCGTAAAGGTATGCGAAATGGCGGTTGCGCCGGGCTCACAGCCGCCTTTCGTCATACCTTTGCGGACGATCGAAGGCCCGGGAGGCCGCGACGCGCCTGGCGGGGCTTCAGCCGGTCGTCACGCGGTAGCGGCGCAGCCGCAGGGCGGGGTTGACGGCCCGGGTGCGCTCGATCGCCTCCCGGTCCACCCACGCCACGGCCAGCCCGGGATCCGCGCCGAGCGCGGCCAGCGCGACGCCCTGCGGATCGATCACGGCGGAGCGTCCGACGCCGATCGGCGCGGGGTGGTCGGCGGCGGCGACGAAGACGGTGTTCTCGATCGCCCGCGCCTCCAGCAGCGTGCTCCAGTGGTGCTCCTTGAGCGGCCCCCGCACCCACTCCGCGGGCACGAGCAGCAGCTCGGCGCCCGCGTCGACGATCGTGCGCGACAGCTCCGGGAAGCGCAGGTCGTAGCAGGTCATGAGGCCCACGGTGAGGCCGTCCACCGCGAACGTCTGCGGCGGCTCGAGGCCGCCCGGCTCCACCCAGTCCGACTCCCGCTGGCCGAAGGCGTCGTACAGGTGCTGCTTGCGGTACAGCGCCACCACGCCGCCCCCGTCGACGGCGACGGCCGTGTTGCGTACGCGCCCGGCGTCGCCCGTCTCGATCAGCCCGGCCACGAGGTGCATGTCGAGCGCCCCCGCGAGCTCGATCAGCCGCGCCACGAACGGCCCATTGACGGGCTCCGCGTTCGCCACGAGGGTCTCGTCCATCGGATTGACGAAGAAGCTCGAGTACTCGGGGAACAGCGCCAGCCGCGCGCCCCGGTCCTTCGCCGCGCGCGCGAGCCGCTCGATCTCGGCGAGGTTGGCGCGCTTGTCGGCGGTGGGCGCGAACTGGCCCACCGCGATCCCGATGCCGGTCACGATCCGTTCCCCTTCCGCCGCGCGCGCATCACGAGCGGGATGACGACCCACAGCACCACGACCGCCAGGGCCAGCAGCGACGACGCGATCCATGAGGCCGCGTCACCGAGCACCACGTCGAACACGAAGCCGACCACGCCGATCAGCAGCGCCGACACGATCACGAGGGCCACGATGAGCGCGACGTGCCCGTATCCCACGATCGCGCCCTTCATGCCCTCGCGGAACACGATGCGGTGCAGCGCCACGGGCGCGAGCGCGATGACGGCGCTGATGCCCGACAGCACGATGAGCACGAGATAGAACACCCGCTGCCCGTCGGTGAGGTCCGCGAAGGCCGGCTGGAACGCCAGCGCGAGCAGGAAGCCGGTGAGGATCTGCGTGCCGGTCTGCAGCACGCGCAGCTCCTGGAGGACCTCGATCCAGTTGCGGTCGTAGCGCTCGGCCGGGGTCTCGTCGCGCTGCAGCGAGGTGTCGTCGACCGGGGTGGGCATGCGCCCATCCTCCCAGCCGGAACGCCCTCCGGGCAAAGCAGAAGGCCCGGATCCTGGCGGATCCGGGCCTTCTTTTCGTTGCGGGGGCAGGATTTGAACCTGCGGCCTCCGGGTTATGAGCCCGGCGAGCTACCGAACTGCTCCACCCCGCGTCACAAGAGATAACTCTACCACCGGCTCGGAGAGGTGGCCAATCGAGGCCGCGGCGCGGGCGTGTCGGGTGTCGGAGCGAGCCCGGGACGCCGAACGCCGGCGCCCCTTTCGCGGGGGCGCCGGCGTTCGTGCGAAGGGGCGCTTACTGACCGTCGTCGGGAGCGGTGGTCTCCTCCGGTGCCGGGGCGTCGCCCGTGGCGCCCTCGAGCTCCAGCAGGCGCTGCACGGCGCCCATCAGGCGCTCGTCGGCCTCGGCGTAGGCGACCATGTCGCCGTCGGCGAGGGCCGCGTTCTTGTCGGCGATCGCGGCCTGGGCGTCGGCCAGGGCCTGGGCGTACTCGTCGGTCGCCTCGGGGTCGGTCGTGCCGCCCTCCTCGGGATCGGTGGTGCCGCCCTCCTCCGGATCGACGGGGACAACGTCCTCGTCACCGGTCTCGGAGCCGGAGTCGCCGCCGAAGATCGCGTCCAGCGCCTCGGCGAGGGTGTCCTCGAAGGCGATCTGATCGCCGAAGGCCACGAACACCTTCTGCAGGCGCGGGAACGAGGTGCCGGTCTTCGACTGCACGTACACGGGCTCGACGTAGAGGAAGCCACCGCCGACCGGCACGGTCAGCAGGTTGCCCAGCACGAGCTCCGAGTCACCGATCTGCAGCTGGTTGCGTTCGTCCGCGCTGGCCGGATCGGCGTTGAAGTCGTTCTGCATCTGGCCGGGCGCCGCCACCGTGGTGTCGCTGGAGACCTCCAGCAGGCGCAGCTCGCCATAGCCCTCGCGTTTCTGCCCCGGTTCGCTTCCCGCGTCGGAGTCGACGGAGAGGTAGCCCAGCAGCACGTTGCGGCTGTTCTCGCCCGTCCCCGGCGGGATGAACGACGTGAACAGCGAGTACGACGACTCCTCCTGATCCGGCATCTTCATCGTCAGGTAGTACGGCGGCTGCTTGACGTCGTCGTTCTGCGGGTCGGCGGGCGTGGCCCACACGTTGTCGCGGTTGTAGAAGCTCGCCGCGTCCTCGACGTGGTACGTGCCGAGCATGGCGCGCTGCACCTTGAACAGGTCGGTCGGGTAGCGCACGTGGCTCATGAGCTCGCCGCTCATCTCGCTCAGCGGCTTGATCGTGTTCGGGTACACCTTCTGCCAGGCCTGGAGGACGGGGTCCTCCTCGTCCCACGCGTACAGCGTGACCGATCCGTCGTACGCGTCGACCGTGGCCTTGACGGAGTTGCGGATGTAGTTGATCTCGTCGATGCGCAGCTGCGGCTGCGGCACGTTCGAGTCGCTGATCGCGTCCGACAGGCTCACCGTCGAGGAGTACGGGAACGTCGAGCTCGTCGTGTAGCCGTCGACGATCCACACCACGCGGCCATCCACGACGCTCGGGTACGGGTCGTTGTCGATCGTGAGGTACGGCGCGACCTTCTGCACGCGCTCCTTGGGGTCGCGGTCGTAGAGGATCTGCGACTCCTCGTTCACGTACTGCGAGAGGAAGATCTCCTCCGACTGGAACTTGAGCGCGTAGACGATCCGGTTCAGCAGGTTGCCGACGCTGGGGCCGCCATCGCCCTCGAAGGTCGTGCGGGTCTGGTTGGACTCGTCGCCGCGGGCGTAGTCGAGCTCGCGCGGCGCGGCGCCCTCGGGCGCGCCCACGATCGAGTACTCGGGCGAGTTCTCGCCGAAGTAGATGCGCGGCTCGTAGTTCATCTCGGTGAACACGCCGTTGGAGGGGATGCCGCTCTCGAGGAACACGGGGCCGCCGTCGGGCGTGCGCTCGTTGCCCTTCATCGCCACGAGCCCGTAGCCGTGGGTGTACACCATGGCGGTGTTCTCCCACGTGGGGCTCTCGAGCTGCGCCTGGTTCAGCTCGCGCACCGCCACGACGGTGTCCTGCGACTGTCCATCGATCTCGTAGCGGTCCACGTCGAGGTTGCGCTCGAACGAGTAGTACGCGAAGTGCTGCTGCAGCTGGCGCACGGTGGGGCTGATGACGGCCGGGTCCATGAGGCGCAGCGACGCGGTCGTCTCGGCGTCGTCGCGCAGCTGACCGGCCTCGGTGCTGGTCTCGGCGCGGTACTCGGTCGTCGAGATGTCGCTGATGCCGTAGGCCTCGCGCGTCATGTCGACGTTGCGCTGGTAGTAGTCCGCCTCCATGGCGAGCTGGTTCGGCTGCACCTGGATCGTGTTGATCACCCACGGGTAGCCCACGCCCACGACGAGCGAGGTGACGATGAGCAGCGCCGTTCCGGCGATCGGCAGGCGCCAGCGGCCGATGACGGCCGTGACGATGAACAGCGCCGCCACGACGATCGCCGCGATGGCCAGGATCGTCAGTCCCGGGATCTGCGCGTTCACGCCGGTGTAGCCGGGACCCGTGATCCGGTCGCCGGGGGCGACGAGCGTGAGGTAGCGGTCGAGCCACAGGCTCACGGCCTGGATGAGGATGTAGACCGCGGCGGTGACCGCCAGCTGGATGCGCGCGGGCTTCGAGATGCGCAGCTCCCCCTGGCCGACGCGCACCGAGCCGTAGAGGTACGACACGACCGCCGTCATCACGAGGCTGATGAGCACGGCGGCGGAGGCGAAGGCCACCACGCCGGCGTAGAACGGCATCGCGAAGAGGTAGAAGCCCGTGTCCATGCCGAACTCGGGGTCGACCTCGCCGGTCGAGACGCCGTTGAGCCACAGCGCGGCCGACTCCCACTGCGCCGAGGCGGCGAAGCCGGCGAAGAAGCCGAAGAACACCGGGATGCCCCACATCGCCAGGCGGCGCAGCGGCTCGACGACCTCCTGGTAGCGGTCCAGCTGCGAGCTGAGGCGCGCGTAGACGGGGCGCAGGCGGTAGGCGAGGAAGATCGACACCCAGATCGGCACGGCCATGCCGACGAACCCGATGACGAACATCGCGCTGCGCGCCGACCACTGCGTGAGCAGCACGGACTCGAACTCCAGCTGGTCGTACCAGAGGAAGTCGGCGTACAGCGTCGCGAAGACGAAGAACGCGCCCACGAGGGCGGCGATCACGACGAGCGATATCGTCATGATCCGCCGGAACGGGCTGGCTGGCGTGGCGGGCGTCGGCGCTGAGGTCGATGTCACCCTGTCATCCTAGGCGGGCCCGCTCGGCGTGGGGCCCGGGCGCGGCGGCGCCGTCGGCGATATGGGGGATTCCCCCCGTGCGCGTCAGCCAGCGGTGCAGGTAGGCAGGTCGGCCGCGCCGCCCTCGGCGATCGCCTCGACCGCGTCGCGGGCCTCGTCGAGCGTGCCGACCGAGACGACCGAGAGCCCGTCGGGGATGTGCCCCACCACCTGGTCGCAGTTGCTCTCGGGGGCGAGGAACCACTCGGCCCCCGCGTCGCGCGCGCCGTAGAGCTTCTGGCGGATCCCGCCGATCGGGCCCACCGTGCCCACGCCGTCGATCGTGCCGGTGCCGGCGATGTCCTCGCCGCCCGTGGCCTCGCCCGGGGTGAGCACATCGATGATGCCGAGGGCGAACATCATGCCCGCGCTCGGGCCGCCGACGTTGTCGAGCTGGATGTGCACGTCGACGGGGAACTCGTCGTAGTCGGTCATCAGGCTCACGCCGATCGCCCACGACTCCGCGCCGTCGATCACCGCGCGCGTGGGGGTGATCGTCGTGGTCGCGTCGGCGCCGTCGCGCTGGTAGCCGATCTGGACCGGCGCGCCGCCCGCCTGCTGGATGAGCTCGCGCAGCTGCGTGACGTCGGAGATGTGCGTGCCGTTGGCCGAGACGACGACATCGCCCTCGCGCAGCAGCCCCTCGGCCGGCGAGTCCTCCACGAGCGAGGCGACGGTGATGCGGGCATCGATCTCGAAGCCGAGCTCGCGCAGGGCGGCGGCGGTGGCGTCGGCCTGCGAGTCCACCATCATCACCGCGTTCTGCTCCTCGCGCTGCTCGCTGGTCGTGCCCGCGGGGAACACGGACTCCAGCGGCACGACGGCCTTCGACGGGTCGAGCCAGGCGGCGGCGATCTCGATCCAGCGCGGCGTCTGCTCGCGGTTGCCCACCACCTGCACGGTGGTCAGGTCGAGGCTGCCCCCGGTCTCGTAGGTGTCGGCGCCCTCGACGGCGATGAGCGGCACGTCCACGCCGTCGGCGTTCTGCGCCGTGCCGATCGTGTTGTAGACGG
This sequence comes from Microbacterium sediminis, assembly GCF_004564075.1. NCBI lineage: Bacteria > Bacillati > Actinomycetota > Actinomycetes > Micrococcales > Microbacteriaceae > Microbacterium > Microbacterium sediminis. Next base: position 1,198,681 of record NZ_CP038256.1, on the reverse strand, counting down.
GGCCCGGCTGCTGGATCACGTAGGTCGACGGCAGCAGCGTCAGCGTGAACAGCGCCACCAGCGCCACCGCGAGGGCGACGACGCCCACGAGCGTGCGGCGCGGCAGGCGGCGGATGGCCGACAGCGGATTGGTGCGGGGGCGCTCCCCCGGCTCGTCGAACAGCGTCACGCGCGTGCCATCTCCCTGTGGATCGGTGCCGTTCGCGCGGGGCGTAAGGCGGATGGTCCGCAGCACGCCTCCGGCAGCGGACGGCGCGACTAGCGTAGAACGCATACCTTCTGGAGCGCTGACCACGGCGCACGCGAGAGGCGGATGACGTGTCCCAGGATGACCCCCGACCGGATGACGACCTCCCCGAGTTCCTGCGGCGGATGTTCGAGGGGATGCCCGGCGCATCGATCGATCCGGAGCAGCTGAGGCGGCTCTCGGAGGCGATGGGATCGGACGAGGCGGGACTCGGCGGGCTCCAGATCGACCCGGCCATGCTGCAGCAGATGATGCAGCAGATGCAGCGGGCGTTCGCGGCCTCGGGCGACGGGATCGCGTGGGATGCCACCAAGCGCGGCGCGCTGCACATCGCCAACCAGGACGGCCTCGGCGTGACCACCGGTCAGAAGGCCGATCTCGATCAGGCGTTCGCGCTCGCGAACCTGTGGCTGACCGAGGCGACGGCGATTTCGGAGCTGGCCGAGACGCCGCGCGTGATCACCCGCGGCGACTGGGTCGAGCTCACCCTTCCCGTGTGGCAGGAGCTCGCCGAGCCGGTGGCGACGAGCATCGCCGACGCGCTCATCGAGGCGCTGCGCGGCCAGGCCCCGGAGGAGATGCAGCCGATGCTCGAGGGCGCCGGCCGGCTCATCCGCGGCATCGGCGGGCAGCTGTTCGCGGCGCAGTTCGGCCAGGTGATCGGCAAGCTCTCGCTCGAGGTCGTCTCGGGCGGCGACGTGGGCGTGCCCGTCATGCCGGCCGGTACCGCGGCGATCCTGCCGCAGAACTTCGCCGATCTCGGCCGCGGGCTCGAGATCCCCGACGACCAGCTCGCGATCTACGTCGCGGCCCGCGAGCTCGCCCACGCGCGCCTGTTCCGCCACGCCAAGTGGCTGCGCCTGCAGGTGATCGCGCAGGTCACCGAGTACGCCCGCGGCGTGGACGTCGACGTCGAGCGCCTCGAGGAGATGGCCTCGCGGTTCGACCCGCAGAACCCGTCGGAGCTGCGCGAGGCGATCGAGAGCGGGGCCCTGCTGCCGCAGCAGTCGGAGGCGCAGAAGCGCGCCCTGACCCGGCTGGAGAACCTGCTCGCGCTCATCGAGGGCTGGGTCGACGTCGTCACGGCCGACGCCACGAGCCGCATGCCCGACCTCGAGCGCATCGCCGAGACGATCCGCCGGCGACGCGCGGCGGGCGGCCCGGCCGAGGACGCGCTCGCCGCGCTCGTCGGCCTGCAGCTGCGCCCCCGGCGCCTGCGCGAGGCCGCGGCGATGTGGCGCGCCGTGACCGAGGCCGTGGGCGTGTCCGCCCGCGACGCCCTGTGGGACTACCCCGACCTCATGCCCGAGGCGAGCGACATCGACGACCCGTCGGCGCTCATCGCGCGGCTCGAGGCGAAGGCCCGCGGCGACGAGCCGGAGCCCGACGAGATGGACGAGGCGCTCGCGCAGCTGCTCGCCGATCCCGACGCATTCGGGTCGGAGGGGCCCGGCGGCGACGGCTCCGATGCCGAGGGGACCGCGGCGGACGAGTGGTCGGACGGGCCCGACGAGGGGCCCGAGGGGCCGCGCGCCGTCTGAGCGCCCGCGGGCTGTTTCGGCGGCGCGGGCCTGGCGGCGCGCGATGTGTGGGCCCGCAGGGGCGGTCGGGGCCCGCGGGCTGATCCGGCGCCGTGGCCTGTGGCGCCCGGCGTGGCGCGGGGCCCCGAACGGGCGGTGGCAGAGGTGAACGCTCGCTCCCAGGCCGCGCGACCCGGTCGGCCCTGTGGATAACCGCAATCGGGGTGGTTCGGCGGAGCAGAATCGCGGCATGACCCTGCTGCGACTGGCCCCGCACTGCGTCCCGCTGTGGCGCGACGACGCGACGCTGCAGCTCGGGCGGACGGCCGCTGTCGTGCTGCGCGAGCCGGCGCCCTGGCAGGAGCGCGTGATCGACGCGCTGGAGCGGGGCGTCGACGGCGCAGACCTCGCCGCCCTCGCGCGCGGCGCCCGCGTGGATCGCGCCGAACTCGATGCCTTCCTCGACCGCGTCTCGGGCGCCCTCGAGCGGGTGGACGCGCCGCGCCCGCTCGCCGTGCTCGCCGCGGCGGGCGTGCCCGATCGGCTCGTGTCGGACGTACTCGAGGGCTTCGCCGGCAGCGGTTGGCGCGCGCGGTGGATCGCGCCGGGCGAGGCGCCGGTCGAGGTACGCGACGGCCGCACCGAGCGCCTGCCCGTGGCGGTCGTCGCGGCGCACGCGATCCCGCCCCACATCGGCGCCGCGCTGCAGCGCGAGGATGCCCCGCATCTGCCGATCGTGTTCTCCGCGTCGGGGGCGGAGGTCGGCCCGCTGGTGCTGCCCGGCCGCACCGCGTGCCTCAGCTGCCTCGCGGCCCACGAGCGCGATCGCGATGAGGCCTGGCCGGCCTTCCAGGTGCAGCTGCTGAGCCGCCGCGCGCCGAGCGTCCCGCTCGCGATCGCCACCGAGGCGGCCTCGCTCGCGGCGCGGTTGCTCGACGAGGCCGCGGCGGCCGGATGGGCCGGCCACGACGGGCGTTCGCGTTCCGTCAGCGTCGGCGAGCGCTCGCGGCGGCGGTGGCGCTCCCATCGACCGCACGCAGAATGCCTGTGCCGCCTGGTCCCCGCGGTCCCGCGATCTCGGCGAGGAAGCGCGACGGCTGACGCGGCGTCCGCCCCGACCCGCGCGCCCACGACAGCGACAGCGTTCGCGCGGCCCGCGTGATGCCCACGTACGCCAGCCGCCGCTCCTCGTCGACCTGCTCGAGGGTCGTCGCGTACGAGATCGGCAGCAGCCCCTCCGACAGGCCCACGAGATGCACGTGCGGCCATTCCAGGCCCTTGGCGGCGTGGATCGTGGCGAGGGTCACGGTGCGCAGCGACGGCTCGTGCTGGTCCTTGGCGCGGGCCACCAGATCGTCGGCGAAGGTGCGCAGCGTGGTGCCGGGCCGCGCCTCCTCGGCGAGCCGGAGCAGCGCCTGGCGCGACTCCCACGCGTCGCGCAGGGCCCCGCCCGCGGCCGGCGGCTCGGCGGTGTGGCCCAGGCTGCGCAGCACCTCGCGCACGATGTCGACGAACTCGGTGTGCTGCTGCGGCGCCACCGCCGCCCCGCGCAGCGCGAGCACCGCCTGACGCACCTCGGGCAGATCGAAGAACCGGGTGCCCCCCAGCACGGTGGTCGGGATGCCGCGCGCCGACAGCGCCTGCTGCAGCACCGCCGACTGCGCGTGCGATCGGTACAGCACGGCGATCTCGTCGGGGCGGGCCTGCGTGAGCTGGCGCTCGATCGCCGCGGCCACGCCGGCGGCCTCGGCGGTCTCGTCGTCGTAGTCGGCCACCGTCGGGGTGGGCGAGAGCGCCTCGCCCCGCGCGGCGACGAGCGTGAGCGCCCCCGGCCGGCCGCGCATGAGCGCGTTGGCGACCTCGAGCACGGCCGGATCCGAGCGGTAGTTGCGCTCCAGGCGCACGACGGTCGCGTCCGGGTAGCGGCGGCCGAAGTCCAGCAGGAAGCGCGAGTCGGCGCCGGCGAAGGAGTAGATCGTCTGGCTGGCGTCGCCGACCACGCACAGGTCGCGGCGCTCGCCGACCCACAGCTCCAGCAGGTGGTTCTGCAGCGGGGAGACGTCCTGGTACTCGTCCACGGTGAAGTGCCGGTACTGCTCGCGCACCGAGGCGGCGACGCGCGGCTCGGCCTCCAGCAGGCCGGCGCACGCGAGCAGCACGTCCTCGAAATCGATCTGGCGTCGCTCGTCCTTGAGCGCCTCGTACGCCCTCATGAGCGCCACAAGCGCGTCGGTGCCGAGCGAGCCGACGGTGCGGCCGAGCTGCCCGTACTGCTCGATGGAACGCATCGTGATCTTGCGCCACTCGATCTGCGAGGCGACGTCGCGCAGCGTCGCCGTGTCGGGCTTCAGGCCGATCCCGTCGGCGGCATGCGCGAGCATCCGCACCTTGTTGTCGATGATCTTCGGCGCGACATCGCCCGCCACGGTCGGCCAGAAGAAGTTCAGCTGCGCGAGCGCGGCGGAGTGGAACGTGCGCGCCGCCACGCCGTCGACGCCGAGCGCGCGCAGCCGCCCGCGCAGCTCCCCCGCCGCCTTGGTCGTGAAGGTCAGCGCCATGACGCGCTGCGGCGAGTACGCGCCCGTGTCGACGCCGTACGCGATGCGGTGCGTGATCACGCGCGTCTTGCCCGCGCCCGCTCCCGCGAGCACCGCGACGGGGCCGCGCAGCATCTCCGCCGCCTCCCGCTGGTGCTCGTCGAGGGCGTCGAGCGCGCTCACCGCTCCCCCGCGCCGGCGTCGGTCGCCTCGTCCGGATACGCCCACTCGCGGATCAGCCGGTGCGCGATCGAGACCCGCCCCGGCAGCCCGATCCCCTGCCCGGCGAGGCCCTCACGGATCTCGTCGCGGCTGAACCAGCGCACGTTCACGATCTCGGTGCCGTCGGCCTCGGCCTCGCCGTCGGCCACCGCGCGGGCGTGGAAGCCCAGCATGAGCGAGCGCGGGTACGGCCAGCCCTGCGACCCGGCGTAGCGCACGTCGGTGACCCGCACGCCGGCCTCCTCGCGGATCTCGCGGTGGATCGCCGACTCCAGCGACTCGCCCGCCTCGACGAAGCCCGCGAATGCCGAGTGCATCCGGCCGCCCCACGCCGCGTTGGCGCCGAGCAGCAGCCGCTCGCCGTCCTCGCTCGTCACGGCCACGATCACCGCCGGGTCGGTGCGGGGGAACAGCTCGCGGCCGCAGCCGGTGCACCGCTGCGCCCATCCGGCGAGGGTCACCTCGGTCGCCGAGCCGCATGCGGGGCAGAACCGCTCGCCGAGGAACCGCCCCAGGCTCACCGCGACGACGAGCGCATCGGCGTGCGCGGCCGGCAGATCGCCGCCCACCACGCGCAGCGCCGCCCAGCCGGCGGGCGCCTCGATCGGGTCGTCGTCGCCGTGCCAGGCGGCCAGCAGCACCGGCGCGTGGTGCTCGTCGCGGCCGAGGAAGGCCCACGTCGCCCCCTCGGCGACCTCCTCCGGCGCGGCCCAGGCGAGCGCCGGCTCGTCCGGGGCGAGTCGCGGCGCCGCGTCGCCCTTGACGACGAGGACGCGCGCGTCGGCGTCGCCGCGCAGGCGATCGAGGAGCCCCGGCTCGGTCCGCTCCGCCGCGCTCCGATCGATCGCTCCGACGGGGGCGGGACGGGACATTCGGTGCCTCTTTCGCGGATGGTGGCGGTTCGCGTGTGGCCTGCTCGCGGGCGTGGCGCGGGGTGCGGGCGCGCGGCCCGACCTACCCTGAAACGCATGGCACGCTCTCCCTTCACTCTAGCGGCGGCCGTCTCGGCGGCCGTGCCGGAGGCCGTGGTCTCGGGGACCCGGCCGCTGACCGCGGGAGGGGCCGGACGCTTCGACTCCGCCGTCGCCACGCTCGCCGACGGCCGTGAGGTCGTGGTCCGCGAGGCGACCGACGAGTCGGCCGAGCACGACCTCTCCGCGGAGGTGATCGCGCTGCGGGCACTCACCCCCGGCGTGCGCGAGCTGCTGCCCGTGGACGTGCCGGAGTACCTCGGCGCCGCCACGCTGCGCGACGGACGCGTGACCGTCACCACGATGCTGCCGGGCTACCAGATCGACGCCGCGGAGATCCCGCCCGGCGAGGGCGCCGCCGCGTCGATCGGGCGCACGCTCGCGGCGATCCACGCGCTGCCGCCGTCGGTGGTCCGCTCGGCCGGGCTGCCGGAGCACTCCCCCGAGGACTCGCGCGCCGACATCCGCCAGCTCGTCGACGACGTCGCCGCGACCGGGCGGGTGCCCGTGCGGCTCACCGTCCGCTGGCGCAACGCGGTCGAGGACGATCGGCTCTGGTCCTTCGAGTCGGCCGTGGGCCTGGGGGGCACGCAGGCGACCTCGTTCGTGTTCGGCGACGACAGCCGCGGCGCGCCCGTGGTCACGGGCGTGCTCGGCTGGCAGGGCCTGTCGATCGACGACCCGGCCGTGGATCTGCAATGGGTGGCCGCCGCGCCCGACGCGGCGCCCGCCCTGTTCGCCGCCTACGCGGCCGCCTCGCACCGCGCGCCGGACGAGGCGCTCGAGGTGCGGGCCCGGCTGCACGCGGAGCTCGAGTTCGCCCGCTGGCTCGTGCACGGCATCGAGACGCACCGGCCCGACGTCGTCGACGACGCGGCCGCGCTGCTCGAGTCGCTGGCCGAGGGCGTGCGCGACAACAACCTGCTCGCGGGCCTGCGCCGCGACGGCTCGACCGACGTCGACGACGCGCTCGCCGTGCTCGGCCGCGTGCCCGAGAGCGCCGAGCGGGCGGCGGCCTCCGCGGCGGGCACGGCGATGGAGACCGACGCCTACGACCCCGCCGAGCTCTCGCTCACGGCCGAGATCGCGTGGGACCAGGACTCCGCCCCCGGCCCCGACGGCGATCAGTCGTCGGCGCCGGGCGCCACGGAGCCGATCGACGTCGCCGCGGTCCAGCGCGAGATGAGCTCCTCCTCCGACCACACGTCGTCGGATCGCAGCACGAGCTCGTCCGACACGTAGAACAGCGCCACGTCGATCCGCTCGAGCGGCACCCCGTGCCGCCGGTGGTAGGCCAGGCGGTACAGCGCCAGCTGCAGCATGCGGTCGCGCTTCTCGGCCGCCGTGCGGGGCGCCTTGCCGGTCTTCCAGTCGACGATCTCGATCCGATCGCCCCGCTGGTAGACCGCGTCGAGCTTGCAGATGACGATGTGCGGTGCGGAGCCGTCGCGTCCGGGCAAGACGAAGTCGATCTCGGTCTCGACCTCGAGCGGGCGCAGATCGGCCCACTCGCTGCGCTCGAAGATCTCGCGCAGCCGGGCGAGCTCGGCCTCATCGGCCGCCGTCGCCGCGTCGAGCGCCGGCTCGGCGGGGCCGAACAGCTCCTCGTCGCTCTCCCACAGCGCGTCGTCGAGCGACGGGCCGCGCCCCACGAGACCGCTGCGCTGCTCGACCCACTGGTGGAACAGCGTCCCCAGTCGCGTCTGGCGGTACGGGCGCTCGGGCATGGGGCGCGCGAGCTGCTCCACCGTGCCGGCGAAGTCGGTGACGTAGTCCTTGAACCGCGACGCGGGCACGCGCGTGGGCGGGCGCAGCGCCGGGGCGCTCTCGCGGCGGCGCCGCTCGGCGAGCAGGCGCGCGAGCTGCGGGGTGGGCTCGGCGGGCGCCGACGCGGCGGCCTCGCGCACGAGCTGCGCGGCGCGCTGCACCGGGGTGCGGCGCAGGCCGAGCGGATCGAGCGGCCACTGCAGCGTGCCGCCCTCGCTCTCGTAGGGATTGGCGTCGTCGCCCAGCGGCTCGATCGCGGGCAGCCCCAGCTCGTCGATGACCTCGGTGAGATACGTGCTCGGGTCGCGGGGCTTCGACTGCCCCGCCCAGAACGACCCCGACAGCAGCAGCCGCGACCGCGCGCGCGTGACGGCCACGTACGCCAGCCGGCGCTCCTCCTCGAGCTGATGCGCGCGGTTGGCCTCCTTGAACGCGGAGATCGCGCCGGCCAGCTCCTTCGCCGTCGACTCCGACGTGAGTCGCCAGTCCAGGCGCGGCAGGGCGTCGCGATCGCCGCGGAAGGCGAACGGGAGCTGCCCGAAGCCGAGCCAGCCGAACGTGCTCGGCGGGCTCTTGGGCAGCTCGTCCTTCACCATGCGCACCACGGCGACGGCGTCCCACTCGAGGCCCTTCGAGCCGTGGATCGTGAGCAACTGCACCACCCCGGGCTCCGGGGGCTCGAAGCGCGGCATGAGTTCATCGGTCTCCTCGGCGTGCGCGAGCCACGCCAGCAGGCTGCCGATCGTCCCGCGCTCGTCGGCGTCGAGGAACGCGCGCACCTCGTCGACGAACGCCCGCAGCTGCGTGGCGGCCACGCGCGCCGAGCCGCGCGACTCGTTCGAGGCGAGCTCGAGGTCGAGGCGCAGCTCGAGCTCGATGAGCCGGATGAGCTCCGGGATCGGCTGGCCCGCCGCGCGGCGGAGCCGGTCGAACACGGCGGCGGCCTCGCGCATCCGCGCCCGACCCTCGGGGGTGATCCCGGCCAGCAGCCGGTAGTCGTCGGGCATCGCCCGCACGAACTCGAGCGCGTCGATGATCGACACCTGCTCGTCGGGGCCGGACGAGGCGCGGATCCGCTCGAGCAGCTCGTCGGGCAGCGGTGCGAGGGCGCCGTCGCGCCGCGACAGCGTGGTGGCGAGGTCGTACAGCGCCCCCATGTCGGCCACGCCGACGCCGAACCGGGGCCCCACGAGCAGGCGGATGAGCGACGAGCCCTGCGTCGGATCGTGGATCACCCGCAGGGCGGCCACGACGTCGGTGACCTCGGGCGTGGACAGCAGACCGCCCAGGCCGAGGATGCGGTGCGGGATGCCGCGGCGATCGAGGGCGCCGGCGAAGGTCTGCATGTGCTTCTTCGCGCGGAACAGGATCGCCCCGGTGTGCGGCTTCTCGCCGGTGTGCGCGGCCCGCACCTCGTCGAACCAGGCGGCGACGGCGTCGGCCTCCTCGTCGACCGTCGCGGTGAAGCGATGCTCCACGCGCCCCTCGCCCACGCCCGGGCGATCCTGCAGCGGCTCCACGGGCAGCGTGCCCGGCTTGCGCAGCGGCTCGAGCAGGCGGTTGGCGGCGCGGAGCACCGCGCTGTCGTTGCGCCAGCTGATCATCAGGTCGTAGCGGGCCGCGGGCACGTCGCGCGAGAACGCCGCCGCGAACGCGTGCAGGTTGTCGGCACTCGCGCCGCGCCAGCCGTAGATCGACTGGTTCGGGTCGCCGACCGCCATGACGGCCGCGTCGCGGAAGATCGTCGCGAGCAGCCGGGTCTGGATCACGGAGGTGTCCTGGTACTCGTCGAGCAGCACGACCCGGTACTGCGCCCGCAGGTCGTCGCCGACCTGCGGCGATCCCTCGATGATCTCCAGGGCGCCGGTGACCTGGTCGGCGAAGTCCAGCACGCCGCGGCGATCCTTCTCGGCGGCGTAGTCGCGCACGAGCTCGAGCAGGCGCGGCAGCGCCCGCAGGTTGTCGGCGGCCTTGGTGATGTCGTTCTTGGTCGCGGCGGCGCGGTTGGCGAACGGCTCGATCTGCGCGGCGAGTTCCGCCGCGAAGCGGGCCACCTCGTCGAGATCGGCGCGGTGATCGAGCGCGTCGCCGGCCAGCCGCTGCACCGCGTCGATGATCGTCGACAGGGCGGGGTCGATCTCGTCGAGGCCGGCCTCGTCGGCGCGCATCGCGACGGCGCGGCTCAGCAGCCACGACGCCGACTGCGACAGCAGCGCCGCCTCGGGGTCGCGGCCGATGCGGGCGGCGTGCTCGCGGACGATGGCGTCGGCGAAGGCGTTGTACGTCGCCACCCGCGGGCGCTCGAGCAGCCCGGCCACGCCCGAGGCGCGGGCCGGGTCCCAGCCGGTGCCGTACTCCCGGGCCAGCTCGTCGAGCACGGCCCGGCGCACCGCCCGCTGCGCCTCGGGGCTCGCGGCGGCGATGCGGTCGAGGGCGCCCGAGGCGACGATCCGCGGCAGGTGCGGCAGCAGGCCACGCTCCTCGAACTCGCCGATGCGCTGCAGGCGCGCGCCGATGCGCTCGGCCAGCTCGCCGGCGGCCTTGCGCGTGAAGGTGAGACCGAGGATCTGCGAGGCGTCGACGTGGCCGTTCGCGACGAGCCACACAACGCGCCCGGCCATGGTCTCGGTCTTGCCGCTGCCGGCGCCGGCCACGACGAGCGCGGGCCCCGCGGGCGCCTCGATGACCTCGCGCTGGGCGTCGGTGGGGCGCGGCTGACCGAGGGCGGCGGCGATGTCGTTCGCCGAGAGGTCGAGCGCGCCCGGCCAGGCCGGGGCGATGGTCGGATCGAGGAGCGTCACGAGGCGCTCACCGCCTTCACGGTGTGGGGCCGGCACAGGGTCGGGCGGTGGGAGCCCTGGCAGTGCACGTCGACGTGGGCGGTGAACGCCGCCGCCGACATGCCGCGCGCGGCGTCCGCCACGCGGCGCAGGAACGCCGCGCGCCCCTCGGCGCCGAGCACCGGCTGGTGGGCCACGCGGTAGGCCGACTTGGCGGTGGTCTGCGACACGACCACGAGGCGCGCCCCCGCCAGCCCCGCCGGATCCGCCCCGGGCACGAGCCCCTCCTCCACCGCGAGCTGATAGGCCGCGAGCTGGGCGTCCTCGGCCACCTTGCCGTCCGAGGTACGGTCCTCGTACTTGCCGGTCTTGAGGTCGGCCACGACGATGCGCTCGGGCGCGCCGGGATCGGCCGGCTCCATGGCCGACCAGCCGCGGCCCCGCGCGTCGGCGTGCTCCCCCGCGCCGGCCGGATACGCCTCGACGCGGTCGATGATGCCGCTGATGAGCGCGTGCGGTCCGATCTCGGCGCGATCCGCGCCCTCGGCGATCCCGAGCACCCGCGGCTCGTCGTCGAGGGTGACCGCGAGCCGGAACACCGCCTCCGCGACGACCGGCCGCCCGCCCTCCGCGCGCACCTGCCGCAGATAGCGGTGCAGGCGCGCGACGTACTCCTCCGCGCGGCGGCGCTCCTTGCGCTCGATCCACCCCGCCTCGAACTCCAGCTCGCCCCAGCGGGCATCGAGCACCGCCCGCATCCGCTCGAGGTCGCCGTCGGGGGCGGCCTCGAGCGCGGCGTGCAGGATCGTGCCGATGCCCGCCGACGGCGCCGTGGCGGTGTCGCCGCCCAGCGCGCGGATCGCCCAGTCCAGGCCGCACGCCTCGAAGGTCTCCAGGCGCGAGGGCGAGACCCGCACCGCGCGCTCCGCGGGGTCGATCAGCGGCGCGTCGGTCGACGGGCCGCGCACGCCGTACCACTGCGCCGGGTCGGCGCCCGGCACGCCCTCGGCCGCCAGCAGCGCGAGCTGCTCGGCGGCGTGGCGGCGCGCGGGCTCCGGGGCGGCGCCCGTGAGCGTGCGGCGGTGCCGTGCGACGAGCCCGCGCAGGGTGAGCGGGTGCTCGGCGTCGTCGTGCTCGCCCGGCGGCGCCTCCGGCAGCAGCGACAGCAGCGGGCTCGGTGTCTGATCGTCGTCGTCCACGGCGGTCACGAGCAGCCGGCGGCGGGCGCGGGAGATCGCCCGCACGAACAGCCGCAGCTCGTCGTGCAGCGCCGAGCGGCGGCGATCGAGCACGCTCTCGGGCTCGGGGGCCGCCGTGCGCGCCCGCGCCGCCGCGACCGCATCGGGCAGCCGCCACGACTCCAGCAGGCCGCCGCGCAGCCGCACGTTCGGCCAGACGCCGTCCTGCACGCCCGCGATCACGACCGCGTCGAACTCGGTGCCCAGCGCCATCGCCGGCGTCAGCAGTGCCACCGTCCCCGGCCGCTCCGGCGCCGTGAGCGCGTCCTCCGGCACGTCGCTGTCGAGGACGTCGTGGATGAACGGCGCCGGGCCCTCGCCGGGGGCGCGCTCCGTGAAGCGCTTGGCGGCGTCGAACAGCGCGACGAGCCCGTCGAGCGCCCGCCCCGTCTCGGCCGCGAGCGGCTGAGCCGAGACGGCGATCTCGTGCCACGCGGTGGCCAGCCGGCGCCCGTCCGGCGTGCGGGCGCGGTCCCACGCCTCCCACAGCAGCTCGTGGATGGTGGCGCCCGCGGCGCCCCGCTCGTGCAGGAGGCGCAGCGTCTCGGCCAGCCGGTGGGCCGCGCGGCCCTCGGCGGTGTCGATGAAGGTCAGCAGCACGGGATCGCACAGCGCCTCGCGCAGCAGCTCACGCGCCGAGCGGACGCCGCCGGCCGCGAGCTCGCGGTGCCGCAGCTGCGCGCGCAGGCGCCGCACGCCCACGCCGTCGAGCCCGCCGAACGGCGATCGCAGCGCCTCGAGCAGCGCGTCGGCGTCGCGCTCGTCGGGCGGGGTGAGCCCGAGCCGCACGAGCTCCAGCAGCGCGCGCACCGCGAGCTCGCTGCCGAGCGGCCGCTGCACGCCCGCGGCGCGCGTGGGCACCTCGCGGGCCGCCAGCTCGGTCTCCAGCGCGGTAATCTGCAGGGTGTCGTGGGCGATCACCGCCATGCGCTCCCACGCCACGCCGTGATCGAGGTGCCACGAGCGCAGGGTCCAGGCGATCCGGTCGACCTCCTCGTACGGCGACGACAGCACCCGCGCCGCCACCGCGTCGGGCTCGTCGACCTCCGGCCCGGGCGCGCGCCGGTGCTCGACGCGGCCGCCCGCCCCGATCTGCTGCGTCACCACGCGCGCGAGCCGCGTGATCGCGGGGTGCCCGCGGTGCGGCGCATCGAGCACGTGCACGGGGCCGAGCAGCGCCGCCAGCCGGGCGAACAGCTCGGGGGTGACGCCGCGGAACGCCCCCGATCCGATGTCGGGGTCACCGAACGCCAGCACCGCGACGCCGCGCTCGCGCAGCGCCGCGACGAGGTCCACGCCGCCGCGGGTGAGCTCCTGCGCGTCGTCGATGAGCACCGTGCGCAGCCGATCCAGCTCGCCCAGCGGGGCCCCGCTGCGCAGGATCGCCGCGGCCTCCGCGTACAGCTCGGCGCTGTCGCGGTGGGCGGCGCGCATGCCCGCGATGACGTTGCGGTAGTCGCGGGCGAAGCCCGCCACCGCCGCCCAGGTGTCCGACCCCAGCGTCTCGAGCTCGGCGGGGGTGACGCCCAGTTCGACGAGCTCGGAGAAGAACGCGCGCAGCTCGGAGCGGAAGCCCGCCGAGCGGCGGACGGAGGGGCCCAGGTGCGCCGGCCACCGCACGAAGCCGTTGCGCTCGTCCGCCTCGTCGCCGTCGAGCAGCTCGGCGATGATCCGATCCTGATCGGCCCCCGTCAGCAGCTGCGGCGGGTCGTCGCCGCGGCGCACGGTGTCGGCCCGCACGATCTGGAACGCCAGGGAGCCGACCGACCGGGCCAGCGGGCCGGGCGTCGCCACCGAGACGCGCACGCCCAGCTCGTCGCGCAGCCGCGTCGCCGATGGGCGCGTCGGGGTGAGCACCACGAGCTCGTCCGGGCCGCGCACGCCCGATCCCAGCAGCGCCTGCACGCGCGCGACGAGCGTCGCGGTCTTGCCCGTGCCGGGCGCGCCGATCACCGTCGCCGAGGCGTCGACGGGCAGGTCGATCACCGCGCGCTGGGCGGCGTCGGGAGGAGCGGGGAGCACCCCTCCAACGTAACCACGCCCGCCGACATTCACGGCGGCGCGCGACGGCGCGTGGCGGGCGCCGCCGCGCTGTTCGCCGTCAGCGTGCGCGAGCCGCCCGCCGCACGCGATCGCATAGGCTGACATCTGCCCGGCATCGGCCGTGGCGCGCGACGAAAGGCAGTCATCCGTGGAGATCCGCATCGGCATCACGAACACCGGCCGCGAGCTCAGCTTCGAGTCGTCCGCGCCGGCCGAAGAGGTCAAGCAGACCATCGCGGCGGCGCTCGAGAAGGGCACCATGCACATCGAGCTCGCCGACGCGAAGGGCACCACCTACCTCGTGCCGATCGCGAACCTCGCGTACGTCGAGATCGGCTCCGAAGAGAAGCGTCACGTCGGCTTCGTCGCCTGACATGTACATCCTGCTGGCCCTCGTCGCGGCGATCGCCCTCGGCATCGCGCTGCACTACGCGCTGCCGCATCGGGCCACACGCGGCGTGGTGCTGACGCCCGGCGTCGCGGCGCTCACGGCCGCCGCCGTCTACGCCGCGCTCACGTGGGCCGGCTGGGGCGAGGGCAACCTGTGGCTGTGGCTGGTCACGCTCGCCGCGGCGATCGTCGTCGCGACGGCCGTCACCGTGCTCCTCGGCCTCACCCGCGCCCGCCGCGACCGCGAGTTCGAGCGCCGCTTCCGCCTCGCCTGACGCCCGCCGCGCCCCGGCCTACGCGCCGCAACCGCCCGGGCTCGTCGACCGAGCGAAGCGAGCGGAGACGGCTCGAGCGAGCGAAGCGAGTCGAGAGCTGGGACTGACGCCTGCGGCCTCGACTTCGCGCCTGCGGCGCTCCGCTCGGCCCGTCTCCGCTCCGGCGCTGCGCGCCTCCGGTCGACGAGCCGTGATGCGTACGGCACGTCAGGAGTGCAACCACCCGGGCTGACGGGCGGCACGCCGCCCGACCCTCAGGCGGCGAGGCCGAGGGCGTCCATGCGGCGGGCATGGGCGGCCATGAGCGCGGTGAACACCGGCTCGACCTTCTTCTCGTCGTCCAGGCCGAGGCGCGCGGGGGTCAGCGCGGCGCGGGCGACGAGCAGAGTGTCGCCCACGAGGCGGCGCGCCCACATCGACAGGAGCGAGCGCATCTCGTCGTCGGAGTCGATCGTCGCCCGCAGCAGGCGCTCGATCTGCTCGCGGTCGGCGGCCTGACCGAGGATCTCCGACACCCGCCGCCCGGTGGAGCCGTAGCTGGAGGCCAGCGCGAGATAGAAATCGTCGAGCATGCCGGCCGTGATGTGCACCGACAGCATCGTCTCGCGCGGGCGGGCACCGATCGTCGCCCGCCGGAACGCGTCGAGCTGCTCGCGGAACGGCAGCATCACCTCGGTCGGATCGCCCACGCGCTCGGCGATGAGCGCGACGATCTGGCGGTGCTTGCGCAGCGCCCGCCCCGCGGCCAGCGAGAGCGCCTCCTTCTCCGCGAGGTCCGGCGTGGCCCGGATGAGCCGGCTCAGCGTCTCGAAGTACCCCAGCTGCAGGTAGGCCGCCTGGCCCAGGAACGTGGCGACATCGGGCGCGAGCTCGGCGAAGTCCACCCGCATGGCGTCGCCCAGATCGCCGCGGGCACGCAGCTTCAGGATGCGCGCGGGCGGGCGCCGTCGCCAGAACCAGTTCACCACGCAGACGATCGTACGCGGCGGCATCGCGAATCCCGCGGCGCGGCCGCACACCGGGTTCCCGACCACCATCCCGTAGGCTGGTGGAGGCCCCGCCGGTGGACGCGGGGCGCCGCGCCTGGGAATCGAGAAGGGCGTGGACTCTTCGTACGGGCGGCGCGCGCCGCCGGACAGGCTTGATTCACAGTGACCGCATTCGCCGACCTCGGTGTCGATCAGGACATCATCGACGCACTCACCGCCAAGGGCATCGCCGACGCCTTCCCGATCCAGGAGCAGACGATCCCGCTGTCGCTGCCCGGTCAGGACGTCATCGGCCAGGCCAAGACCGGAACCGGCAAGACCTTCGGCTTCGGCATCCCCGTCGTGCAGCGCCTCGGGCTCGACCCGGAGCCGGGCGTGAAGGCGCTCGTCGTCGTGCCCACCCGCGAGCTCGCGGTGCAGGTGTACGAGGACATGGACCTGCTCACCTCCAACCGCTCCACGAGCGTCGTCGCCATCTACGGCGGCAAGGCCTACGAGGGGCAGATCGATCAGCTCAAGGCCGGCGCGCAGATCGTCGTCGGCACGCCGGGCCGCCTCATCGATCTCGCGAACCAGCGCCTGCTCGACCTCTCGAACGCGACCGAGGTCGTGCTCGACGAGGCCGACAAGATGCTCGACCTGGGCTTCCTGCCCGACATCGAGAAGATCTTCACGAAGCTGCCGCCCAAGCGTCACACGCAGCTGTTCAGCGCCACCATGCCGGGCCCGATCCTCACGCTGGCGCGCCGCTTCATGTCGAACCCCATCCACATCCGCGCCACGGATCCGGACGAGGGCCTGACGCAGGCGAACATCAAGCACATCGTCTACCGCGCCCACTCGCTCGACAAGGACGAGATCATCGGCCGCATCCTGCAGGCCGAGGGCGTGGGCAAGGTCGTCATCTTCACGCGCACCAAGCGCGCCGCCCAGCGCCTCGTCGACGAGCTGAACGACCGCGGCTTCAACGTCGGCGGCGTGCACGGCGACATGGGCCAGGAGCAGCGCGAGCGCTCGATGGCCGCCTTCAAGGCCGGCAAGGTCGACGTGCTCGTGGCCACGGACGTCGCCGCGCGCGGCATCGACGTGGACGACATCACGCACGTGATCAACCACACGATCCCCGACGACGACAAGACGTACCTGCACCGCGCGGGCCGCACCGGCCGCGCCGGCAAGACGGGCATCGCGGTGACGTTCGTGGACTGGGACGACCTGCACAAGTGGGCCCTCATCAACCGCGCGCTCGAGTTCGGCCAGCCCGAGCCCACCGAGACCTACTCGTCGAGCCCGCACCTGTACACCGACCTGAACATCCCCGAGGGCACCAAGGGCCGCATCGCGTCGGCGCCCAAGGCCGAGCGCCCGCGCCGCGAGTCGGCCCCGCGCGACGGCGAGGGCACCGCTCGCCGTCGTCGCCGCCCGAGCGGATCGGGCACCGCCGAGGGCGCCCCCGCCGAGGCGAAGTCCGAGGGCGCCGGCACGCACGACGGTGCGGGCAAGGAGCACCACGACGGCAAGCCCGCCGCGGCCCGTCGCCGCCGTCGTCGCCGCCGCTCCTCGGGTCAGACCGCGCAGGGCGCCTGAGCCGACACCGGCGTCACGGCCGCACCGGCGCGCTGCCGGTGCCGGCTGCGATGATCCGCTCCACCATCTCGACCGAGGTGGTGTTCTCGCCGATCCGGTTGGGCTTGCCCACGCCGTGGTAATCGCTCGACCCCGTCACGATGAGGTCGTGCGCCGCCGCGATCTCGCGCAGCACGCGCACGCCGGCGGCGGTGTTCTCGCGGTGCGCGATCTCGAGCCCGCCCAGGCCGGCGGCGATCAGCTCCTCGAGCACTCCCCGCGGCAGCATGCCGCGGCCGGCGGGATGGGCGATCACCGAGACCCCGCCCGCCTCGGCGATCGCGCGGACGGCCGCCAGCGGCGACGGCGCGTAGTGCGCGACGTAGTAGGGGCTGGCCGGGTGGAGCATGTCGGCGAACGCCTCCTCGCGGCTGACGACGATGCCCTTGGCGATGAGCGCGTCGGCGATGTGCGGCCGGCCCACGGTCGCGTCGCCGGTGCGCTGCGCCAGCACGTCCTCCCACGCGATGTCGTAGTCGCGCGCGAGGTTGCCGACGAGGCGCTCGGCCCGACCGATCCGGTCGTCGCGGACGCGCTGCATGATCTCGCCGAGCGCCGGGGCCGCGGGGTCGAAGAGGTACGCGAGCACGTGCACGCTGCGGCCGTGATGCTTGGCCGAGACCTCCGCGCCCGGCAGCAGGGTCATGCCGAGCGCCGCGGCGGCGTCGGAGGCCTCGTCCCAGCCGATCGTCGTGTCGTGATCCGTCAGCGCGACCGTGCGCATGCCGGCCTCGTGGGCCGCGACCATCACCTGCGAGGGCGCCTCGGTGCCGTCGGAGCACGCGGAGTGCAGGTGCAGGTCGGCGGGACCGGAAACGCGAGGATCGCCCATTCCTCCGAGGGTACTGGCGGCGCCGCGGGACGGCCGCCCGGGGCCCGCCTGGATGCTCGGCGGACGCGCATCCGGCGCACGGCCGGCATCCGCCAATCGTCCAGCATCCGATCGTAGGCTCGCACTCGTGCGTCTGCTCGGGGTCCTCATCACGCTGCTGTTCGCGTGCGCGACCGCGGTGCTGTCCTTCCCGGCGTTCTTCCGCGTCGAGCACGTGTACCCGATCGCGCAGATGGTCGCGATGCGCGGACTGCTCGTCGTGGCCTTCGCCGCGATCGCGCTGCTGTTCGTGCTGCTCGCGGCGGCGCGTCGGATCCGCGGCTTCGCCCTGTCGATGGCGATGGTCGCGGTCATCGGCGCGATCGCCGGCGGCGTCACCCTCGGCCTGCGCGGCTACGGACACGACTCGCTTCCCGCCGCCACCGACACGAGCGTGCGGGTGATGACGTGGAACACCCTCGGCAACGCCGCGGGCGCCTACCGCGTCGCCCAGACCGCCATCGCCATGGACGCCGACATCATCGCCCTGCCCGAGACGTCGCAGGACGTGGGCGAGCAGATCGCCGTGGAGATGCGCGAGCTCGGGCGGCCCATGTGGGTGCACACCGTCGGCTACAACCAGCAGGACGCGCCCACCCCGCAGGCCTGGGAGACGACGCTGCTCATCTCGCCCGACCTCGGCGACTACTCCGTGATCGAGTCGTCGGCCGACGGCTCGAGCAACACCACCACGCTGCCCAGCACCGTGGCCATGCCCGTCGACGGCGAGGGACCGATCATCGTGGCCGTGCACGCGGTCTCCCCCACCGCCGGCTACATGGACAGCTGGCCCGACGATCTGCGGTGGATCGCGGATCAGTGCGCCGCGGGCAACAGCGTGATCCTGGCCGGCGACTTCAACGCCACGCTCGACCACCTCGCGCGCTTCGGCATGGACGGCCACGACCTCGGCTACTGCGACGACGCGGCGGCCGAGACGGGCAACGGCGCCGTGGGCACCTGGCCCACGAGCATGCCGTCGCTCCTCGGCGCGCAGATCGATCACGTCATGCACTCCAGCGCCTGGCGGGCGACCGGATCGATCGTGCTCACCAACCTCGACGGGGCCGGCAGCGACCACCGCCCGCTCGTGGTCCAGCTCGAGCCCGTCGGCTGACGCCGGCTCACAGGCGCTTGTCACGCGTCGCTGCCACGATCTCGAGGTGACCTCCCCGAAGCACCTGCCGCTGGCGTCCGCGGCACTCATCGGCGTGATCGCGGCACTCGCGGGGCTGCTCCCGTGGGTCGCCGCGGGCCTGCAGCTCCCGCTGCAGAACCTCTGGGCCGCGCCGACCCTGCCCGAAGACATGCCGTTCGCGCTGCTGCCGTTCAGCCAGTACGCCCTGCCGTCGCTGTTCGGCCTGCTGGCGCTGCCGGGCGCCGCGGTCGGCCTCGCGCTGCGCGGGCGGTCCGCTCCCCGCACCCGGTGGGCGGCGGCCGGGGGCATCGTGCTCGTGCAGGCGGTCGCGATCGTCCAGACGGCGATCGTCACGGCCGGCGGCATGCGCCAGACCGGCTCGCCCACCTTCGCCGCCGACGTGCGCTCGATCTCCACGGCCGCCGCGCTCTACGTCACCGCGATCGTCGTGTTCTGCGCCGTCGCGGCGGTGATCGGCGTCGTCGCGCTGCACCTCGCGGCCGGCACCGCGGTCCCCGGCGCCGCGGCGGGGCTTGCCGCGGGTGCCGTGGCGGCCGGGTTCTGGATCCGCGCCTGGACCGACATCACCGGGCCGTTCTCGCTCGACCCGCCCGCCGTCCTCGTGTGGGCCTGGCAGTGGCTGCCCGCGCTCCTCGTGGGCGCGATCCTCGCGTGGAGCGGCCGACGCGTGGGCGCCTGGGTCGGGGCGCTGGCGATCCTGTGGCTGGCGCCGGCGCTCCTCTGGGCGCTGCTGGGTGCCGTGGCGTCCCGCGTCAACCTCGGGTCGTGGGGCGCGATGCTCGAGACGGCGCTCATCACCCTGCAGGGCCAGCTCGTCGGCGGGCTCTGGCCGGTGCTCGTCGCCGCGGCGATCGGGCTCCTCGGCGCCGTCGCGCTGGCGTTCGCGCGGGGCGCCCGCGGCCGCAGCGACGCGCCGGCCGCAGGTGAGACACTGGAGGCATGAGCGACTCGACCGCGACGGAGCAGCAGCAGGCAGAGCCGGTGTCCAACCGGAAGCAGCCCTTCCCCCAGGGCTTCCTCGACACGATCAGCGAGGGCTGGGCCGAGCGCGTGGAGGTGCCGAGCCCCGCGCGCGAGCAGGCGCCGTACGCCGCCCGTCGCCGCGACGCCGTGTCGGCGGCGTTCCCCGGCAAGCGGCTCGTGATCCCCGCCGGGTCGCTCAAGCAGCGCAGCAACGACACCGACTACCCGTTCCGCGCGCACTCGGCCTTCGCGCACCTGACCGGCTGGGCCGCGGACGCCGAGCCCGACTCGATGCTCGTCTTCGAGCCGACCGCCGCCGGCCACGAGGTCACCCTCTACTTCCGCGAGCGTGCCGACCGCACCACCGCGGAGTTCTACTCCGACGCCACGATCGGCGAGTTCTGGATTGGCCCCCGCCCGGCCCTCGCCGGCGTCGCGGCCGACCTCGGCCTCGCCGCCGCGCACATCGACGAGTTCGAGTCCCGCGAGGGCGACCTCGTCGTCGACGAGGACGAGGAGCTGACCCGCTTCGTCTCCGAGCTGCGCCTGACCAAGGACGAGTACGAGATCGCGCAGATGCGCCTGGCCGTCGACGTGACTGCGAAGGGCTTCGACGACATCGTCCGCGAGCTGCCGCGCATCATCGAGCACCCGCGCGGGGAGCGGGTCATCGAAGGCGTCTTCCACCAGCGCGCCCGCAGCGACGGCAACTGGGAGGGCTACGACACGATCGCCGCCGCCGGTCCGCACGCCTGCTACCTGCACTGGACCCGCAACGACGGCCGGGTCGTCCCCGGCGACCTCGTGCTCATCGACGCCGGCGTGGAGGTCGACAGCCTCTACACCGCCGACATCACGCGCACCCTGCCCGTGAACGGCACGTTCAGCCCGATCCAGCGCAAGGTCTACGAGGCCGTGCGCGAGGCGGCCGACGCGGCCTTCGCCGCGGCTCGGCCGGGCGTCACCTTCCGCACCGTGCACGAGACGGCCATGAAGGTCATCGCCGCCAGGACGGCCGAATGGGGCCTGCTGCCCGTCACGGCCGAGGAGGCGCTCGACGCCGACAAGGGCGGCCAGCACCGCCGCTACATGGTGCACGGCACGAGCCACCACCTGGGCATCGACGTGCACGACTGCGCGGCCGCCCGCCGCGAGATGTACTACGACGGGATCCTGCAGCCGGGCATGGTCTTCACGATCGAGCCGGGCCTGTACTTCCAGATCGACGACCTCACCGTGCCCGAGGAGTACCGCGGCATCGGCGTGCGCATCGAGGACGACATCCTCATGACCGCCGATGGCCCCGTGAACCTCTCGGCCGGCATCCCGCGCACCGCGGACGAGGTCGAGGCCTGGATCGCGCGGCTGTCGGCCTGAGTCGCGTCAGGCGTGGGTCGCGTCCGCCACGAGCGGCGCGAGCCCGCGCCCGATCTCGTCGGCCGGGCGGCGGGCGCCCTTCACCTCGAAGGAGTGATTGGCGCCCGCGATCCACGCGATCCGCGCGTCGCGGCACGTCGCCACGACCTCCTCGAGCTGCTCGCGCGGCTGGATGAAGGGGTCGTTCTCGCCCTCGACGAACAGCTGCGGCACCGTCACGCGCGGCAGATGCTCGGCTCGCGGCTTCTCGGGCCGCCCCGGCTGGTGCAGCGGATAGCCGAGGTAGATCAGCCCCTCGACGCGGAAGTCGCCCTCAGCGGCCGCCATCGACGCCATGCGCCCGCCGTAGGACTTGCCGCAGGCCCACACGCGCGGCGCGCGGCGATGGGCCTCGGCGAGCACGGCGCGCCAGGCGAGAATCGCGTGCGCCGCGGCGCCCGGCAGGCGCCGGCCCGCCTCGACGTAGGGGAAGTTGAACCGGAGCGTGCGCACGCCCAGCTCGCCCAGCGCCTCGGCGAGACCGACGAGGAACGGATGGTCCATGCCGGCGCCCGCACCGTGAGCGATCGCGACGGTCGGCGCGTCGCCGGCGGGGCCGTGCCACGCGGCCGTGATCAGCGTCTCGCCGCCCGGCAGGGCGACGGGCACGTGGATCCGCTCGGTCACGCGCTTCCGGTGGGTGCCGGCGGCTGGTCGTCGTCGCGGTCGTCGCGGTCCTCGTCCGGCCGCGTAACGGGCGGGATCTCGGCGTCGGCGGCGGGTGCCGAGGGAGCGGGGTCCTCGGCGACCGGCGCCCATTGCGGCTCGGGGGCCGCCGGGCGCTGATCCTGAATGCGGATGCCGTAGCGCGGCGGCTCGAGGTCGGCGGGCGCGACGGTCGGCGCGGCGGGCGCGGTCGGCGCCGCCGGGCCCGATCCGTCACCGCCGCCGAGGATGCGGCGTGCGCTCGAGACGTGCGTGCCCGAGACGGCGATCTCGTAGTGGTCGGCGATCGGCGCCGTAATGCTCGTGTAGTCGCGGCGGCGACGCGTGAGCGCGTAGCCGAGCAGCTGCATGATCATGCCGATCGCGACGCCGACGAGCAGGCAGCCCATCAGGACCGTGATCTCCAGGCTCGGCGACAGCAGCGTGAACACCGCGCCGAACATCAGGCCCAGGAAGGCGCCATTGAGGGCGCCGGACCACGCCGCGCGCGCCCACCCCATGCGCCCCGTGACCATCTCGACGGCCTTCAGGCCCGCCCAGACGATGCTGATCTCGCGCGCCGGGATGTCGGCTTCGATGAGCTTGGACACCGCCTTCTGCGCACCCTCGTAGTCCCCGTAACGCGCGATCGTCTCGCCCACGTTCTGGGGCGTGCGGCCGGCTCCACCCATCATGCTCATGGCTCGATCATCCCATGCCCCCTCCCGGGCGTCCTTTGATCCGCCTATGAGCTCGCTGTGTCGGCCGGACCCGCGGGTGCCCGGGCTACGCTGGAACCGTGAGCACGCAGAGGGTCTTCGTCGCGCGACTGGCAGGATGCCCGGTCTTCGACCCCTCCGGCGATCGTCTCGGCCGCGTCCGCGACGTCGTCGTCGTGTACCGAAGTTCCGGCTCGCCCCGCGTCATCGGGCTCGTCATCGAGATCCCCGGGCGCCGGCACGTGTTCCTGTCGATCGGTCGGGTCACGTCGATCTCCCACGGCCAGGTCATCACGACCGGCCTCATCAACGTGCGCCGGTTCCAGCCCCGCGCGGGCGAGGTGCGGGTGATGGCCGAGATGATCGGCCGCCGCGTGCGCTTCGTCGACGGCAGCGGCACCGCGGTGATCGAGGACATCGCCGTCGAGCCCAACCGGCTCGGCGAGTGGTCGGTCGGGCAGCTGTTCCTGCGCAAGCCCAAGACGAGCGCGTCGCCGTTCGCGAAGGGCGCCACCACGTTCGCCATGTGGAACGAGGTGCGCGAGCAGGTCAAGCCGGGCGAGGCCCAGTCGGCCGAGCACCTGGCGCAGAGCTTCGCCGACCTCAAGCCCGCCGACCTCGCCAACACGCTGCTCGATCTGCCGGAGGCGCGTCTCATCGAGGTCGCCGAGGAGCTCTCGGACGACCGCCTCGCCGACGCGCTCGAGGAGATGCCCGAGGAGGACCAGGTGCGCATCCTGGAGCGCCTGGGCGACGAGCGCGCGGCGAACATCCTCGACTCGATGGACCCCGACGACGCCGCCGACGTGCTCGCGGAGCTGCCGAAGGAGCGCCTGGAGGAGCTGCTCGAGCTCATGGAGCCCGACGAGGCCGACGACGTGCGCGAGCTGCTCAAGTACGGTGCCGACACCGCCGGCGGCCTGATGACGACCGAGCCGATCATCATGCCCGCCGACGCCACGATCGCCGAGGCCCTCGCGCTGATCCGGCGGCACGAGCTGCACCCCGCCCTCGCCGCGAGCGTGTTCGTCACGCTGCCGCCCTACGAGACGCCGACCGGTCGGTTCCTCGGCGCCGTGCACTTCCAGCGCATGCTGCGCTATCCCCCGCACGAGCGCATCGGCGCGATCCTCGACGACACCCTCGAGCCGCTGCTCACCACGGCCCCCACCGCCGAGGTGGCACGGCGCCTGGCCAGCTACGACCTCGTGTCGATGCCCGTGGTCGACCGCGCCCACCGGCTCGTCGGCGTCGTGACGGTCGACGACGTCCTCGACCACCTGCTGCCCGACGACTGGCGCTCGCAGGAGGCCGATGACGCGCGCGTGACCGCGCCGCAGTCCACCGGCACGATCACCCTGCCGCCCGGGAGCGTGCGGTGATGGCGCGGGCACAGGACTTCGACTCGCCCCGCGGCCGCTCGCCGCGCTTCGTCGAGTCGGCGCCGCGCAGCAGCGATCGCTTCGGCCGCGCGACCGAGTGGGTGGCGCGCGCGATGGGCACGCCGTGGTTCCTGCTCCTGCTCACGATGTTCTGCGTCGTGTGGATGGTGTGGAACACGCTCGCGCCGCCGGCGTGGCGCTTCGACTCCGCCGCGCTCGGGTTCACGGCCCTCACGCTCATGCTGTCGCTGCAGGCGTCGTACGCCGCGCCGCTCATCCTCCTCGCGCAGAACCGCCAGGACGACCGCGACCGCGTGGCGATGGAGCAGGATCGCCAGCGCG
Organism: Microbacterium sediminis; assembly: GCF_004564075.1. Classification (NCBI taxonomy): domain Bacteria; kingdom Bacillati; phylum Actinomycetota; class Actinomycetes; order Micrococcales; family Microbacteriaceae; genus Microbacterium; species Microbacterium sediminis. The sequence goes on along the minus strand of NZ_CP038256.1, from coordinate 1,174,579 downwards.
CCGAGCGCAACCTCGCCGACACCGAGTACATGGCCCGCGAGATCGTGGCGCTGCGCATGACGATCGACGACCTCAGCGAGCGGCAGATCACGCGCGAGTTCCTGCGCGACGAGCTGCGCGCGCTGCTGGCCGAGCTCGAGGACCCGTCGACCGCCGACGAGCGCGCGGCCGAGGAGCGCCGCCGCGACCGGCAGCGGGAGCGCCCGTGACCGACCTCGCCGCCCGCGTGCTCGAGGCCGTCGGCCGCGTCTCCGATCCGGAGCTGCGCCGCCCGCTCGCCGAGCTCGACATGGTGCGCGGCGTCACGGCGGACGGCGCCGACGTGCGCGTGGAGATCGCGCTGACGATCGTGGGCTGCCCCGCCGCCGACCGGATCGAGTCCGACGTGCGGGCCGCGGCCACCGCCGTGCCCGGCGTGGCGTCCGTCGACCTCGAGGTCGGCGTGATGACCCCGGCCGAGCGCCAGGCGCTCACGGAGAGGCTGCGCGGCGGTCCCGCGCGGGTCATGCCGTTCGGCCCCGACTCGCTCACCCGCGTCATCGCCGTCACGAGCGGCAAGGGCGGCGTGGGCAAGTCGAGCGTGACGGCGAACCTCGCGGTCGCGCTCGCGCAGCGGGGCCTGAAGGTCGGGATCGTCGACGCCGACGTGCATGGCTTCTCGATCCCGGCACTGTTGGGCCTGTCCCGCGACGGCGAGATCGCGCAGCCCACGCAGCTCGACGACCTCATGCTGCCGCCCGTGGCGCACGGGGTGAAGGCCATCTCGATCGGGATGTTTCTGCAGCGGGGCCAGGACGGCCGGCTGGGCGCCGTGGCGTGGCGCGGGCCGATGCTGCACCGCACCGTGCAGCAGTTCCTCACCGACGTGTACTTCGGCGACCTCGATGTGCTGCTCCTCGACATGCCGCCCGGCACGGGCGACGTCGCCATCTCGGTCGGGCAGCTGCTCCCCCACGCCGACGTGCTCGTCGTGACGACCCCGCAGGCCGCCGCGTCCGACGTGGCGGTGCGCAGCGGGCTCGTCGCGCGGCAGACCGGTCAGCGGGTGCTGGGCGTCGTCGAGAACATGGCCGCCATGACGCTGCCCGACGGCACCGCGCTCGACCTGTTCGGCGCCGGCGGGGGCGACGAGGTCGCCGCCGCGCTCTCGGAGGGCGGCGAGACCGTCCCGGTGCTGGCCTCCATCCCCCTCAGTCCCGCCCTGCGCCGCGCGGGCGACGCGGGCGACCCCGTCGTGGCGTCGCAGCCCGACGACCCGGCCGCGCGAGCGATCGCGGGCCTGGCGGAGCGGATCGCGGGCCTGCCGCGTGGGCTCGCCGGCCGCAAGCTCCCCGTCGCCCTCGGCTGAGACCAACCGGGGTGCCGCGGTCCATTCAGCAACCGATCGGGTCCACTCACCGGTTGCGGAACGGAGGCGCGAAGCGCCGCAGATGAAGCGACCAGCGCAACCAGACTCAGGTGGCCTCGGCGTCGAACGGCGGCGGCTCGGCCGCCGAGAACGTCCGCCGCGCGGCCGGGCGCACCGGCGCGACCGCCGTGCGCGTCGTGGCGGCCCGCGAGGCGGTGGCCCCGGCGACCACCGGCGTGGGCTCCTCGATGAGCGCCTCGCGGATGATGCGCCGCGGGTCATACTGGCGCGGGTCCAGCTTGCGCCAGTCCACGTCCTGGAAGTCCTCGCCCATCTCCTCCTTGACGCGCTCCTGCGCGCCCTGGAGGAACTCGCGGGCTCGCCGCACGAAAGCGCCGAGCATCTCGGCGTAGCGCGGCAGCTTCTCGGGTCCGATGAGGAGGGCCGCGACCACGCCGATCAGAATGATCTTGTCGAAGGACAGGCCGAACTCCACGGATCGATCGTACCCGCCGGGATGAGATCGGGCTTTCGCCGCGCGAGCCCTAGGCTGGAGGCCATGAGCGAGCAGGATGCCATCGCGCGGTTCGTCCGCGAGAACGTGATCGAGCCGGATCACATCATGAGGGCCCGCCAGCACGCGCGCGAGCTCGGTGCGGCGCCGGTGAGCGCCGCCCTGGGCGCGCAGCTCGCCTTCGTCGCCGCTGCCACGGCCGCCCGATCGATCATCGAGGTCGGCACGGGCGCCGGCGTCTCCGGACTGTGGATGCTGCACGGCGCGCCCGACGCGACCCTCACCACGATCGACAGCGAGCCCGAGCACCTCGCCGCCGCGCGGGAGGCGTTCCTCGCCGCGCGCGTTCCCACCACCCGCGTGCGGTGGATCACCGGCCGCGCCGCCGAGGTGCTGCCGCGCATGAACGAGGGCGCATACGACCTCGTGCTCATCGACGCCGATCCCGCACGGGTCATGGACGACGTGGCGCACGGCCTGCGGCTCGCGCGCCCGGGCGGCACCGTGCTCGTGCCGCGCGTGCTCGCGGGCGGCAAGGTCGCCGACCCCGTGCAGCGCGACGATCTGACCACCGCCTACCGCACCCTGCTGCGCGAGACGCAGGAATCGGCGGCGGTGGTCGCCGCACTGGCTCCCGTCGGCGAGGGACTGCTGCAGCTGACGACCGTCGCGGACTGACCGCCGGCACGAAAAAGCCCCGAGCGTCACGGCTCGGGGCTTTTCGCAGTGTGTATCAGGCGGCGCCGACAACCTCGCCGAGGACGCCGTAGAGCTCCTTGGCCTCGTCATCGTTCACGGAGACGACCAGACGGCCGCCGCCTTCCAGCGGAACGCGCACGATGATGAGGCGCCCCTCCTTCACGGCCTCCATCGGTCCGTCACCGGTTCTGGGCTTCATGGCTGCCATGGCGGGCTCCCTTTCGGTAAGAATCAGCGGGTCCAGTTTATCGCTCGGCACCCCGCAGTCCATTCGCGAACGGTTCAGATGTGCGCCGGATCCGGCATATCGCGCGGCGGCCTCAGGGGATCTGCCAGAAGGCACTCCCCTGGCCGTACATGTTCCAGATCCACCACCACTGGCCGAGCAGGCACAGCCCGAGCACCGCGATCCGCACGCCGCGCACGCGCACGGCCGCGACCGCGCCCCACAGGGGCGAGAGCGGCACGAGGAGGCGGAAGATGCTCGACTGCGGGAAGAACACCAGCAGCAGGTACACGAGGTAGCTCGCCGACCACAGGCGCAGCTCCGGTCCGATCCGCCGCACCGCCCGGGGGACGATGAGCAGCGCGGCACCGGCCACGACGAGCAGCACCACGGCGACGGGAGCGAGCCAGGTGGGCAGGCCCCACACCCCGAACCAGACCTCCGCGCCCTGGAACCACCCCTGCGTCGGCAGGAAGTGCTCGGTGCCGACCCAGGAGCGCCGCCACGCCAGCTCGGTGTCGAGGTACGCGCCGGGATCGCCCGTGACCGCGGCGGCGATCGCCTGCCACGCGAAGCCGACCGCGGTGGCCAGCGCACCCAGCGCGACGATGTGCACGATCTCGCGCGCGGGCAGCGGGTCCTCGCGCCGGCGCAGCCATCGCCGGATGCCGTACAGGCCCAGCAGCAGCGCGAAGGCGAGGATGCCGGGGCGCGTGAAGCCCATGAGCGGGATGAGCAGGTACAGCCGTCCCCAGCGGCGGCGCAGCACGCCGCGCAGCGCGAGGAACAGCAGGAGCAGGAACAGCGTCTCGGCGTAGCCGGCGTGGAACAGGCCCGCGAGCGGGCCGGCGGCGAAGAACGTCACCGCCCACATCGCCTCGCGATCGCTCTGCCGCTCCCGCAGCAGGGCGTGCAGCGCGAGGCAGGCGAGGTAGCCCGAGACGATCGAGACGATGAAGCCGCCGACGCCCCACGTCGCGCCCAGCGCCGTCGCGACCGCCTGCGACAGGTAGGCGTACACGGGCATGAACGCCCAGGCGTTCTCGGCCACGTGGCCGGCGTCGGTCAGCGGCAGCTCGCTCGGGTAGCCCTGGTAGGCGACGAGCCAGTACCACTGCGCGTCCCAGGCCAGCGCGAAGTCGACCAGCGGCGCCCCCGACCCGAGCTGCGTGTGCGCCGGCGCCAGCTGCGCGGCGAGCAGGATGAACCCGACCGTGACGAGCCGGGCGGCGGCATAGACGGCCGCGATGCGGACGGCCGCCGGCAGCGCGGCCCACGCGACGCGAATGGCCGCCTACCCCTCGAGCCAGGCCCGCAGGCCCGCCTCGACGCGCTCGATCTGCGCGACCGGCACCCGCTCCTCGTCGTGATGGGCGAGCATCGGGTCGCCGGGGCCGTAGTTCACCGCGGGCACTCCGAGCGCCGAGAACCGCGCGACGTCGGTCCAGCCGTACTTGGGCTTGGCCACCCCGCCCACCGCGCGGACGAACTGCTGCGCGAGCGGCGCGTCGAGGCCCGGGCGGGCGCCCGGCGAGCTGTCGGTGATCTCCACGTCGCAGCCCTCGAACAGCGTGCGGACCTCGGCGATCGCCTGCTCCACCGAGCGGCTCGGGGCGAAGCGGTAGTTCACCTCGACCTCGCACAGGTCGGGGATGACGTTGCCGGCGACACCGCCGCTGATGCGCACGGCGTTCATGCCCTCGCGGTAGTGCAGCCCGTCGACCTCGATCGTCTCGGGCCGGTACTCGTTCAGCCGGTTCAGCAGCGAGGCGGCGGCGTGGATCGCGTTCTCGCCCATCCACCACCGGGCGCTGTGCGAGCGCTGCCCGTGGGTGCGCACGACGGCCCGCAGCGTGCCGTTGCAGCCGCCCTCCACCTCGCCGGCGGTCGGCTCGCCCAGCACGGCGAAGTCCGCGGCGAGCAGGTCGGGCCGCTCGCGCTCGACGCGGCCGAGGCCGTTGCGCGAGGCCTCGACCTCCTCGTGGTCGTACCAGATCCACGTGATGTCCACGGCGGGCGCCGTCAGCTCGGCGGCGAGCTTGAGCTGCACGGCCACGCCGGCCTTCATGTCGACGGTGCCGCGCCCCCAGATGACCGGCTCGCCGTTCTCCTCGATGTCGCGCGTGGGCACGTTGTCGTTGATCGGCACGGTGTCGATGTGGCCGGCGATCGCCACCCGCTGGGCCCGTCCCAGGGTGGTGCGGGCCACGATCGTGTCGCCGAGGCGGTGGACCTCGAGGTGCGGCAGCGCCGAGACGGCCGCGAAGATCGCGTCAGCCAGCGGGGTCTCGTCGTCGGAGACGCTCGGGATGTCGCAGATCGCGCGGGTGAGGTCGGCGGCGGAGGCGGTGAGGTCGAGCGTCGGCATGGCTCCAGCCTATTCCGCCGCCCGTGCGCCCCCGCCCGGCGGATGCGCACGGCGCCTCCGTAGGATGGAGGCATGACCGACGAGCGCTGGATCTCCGGTGTCGGGCTCGCGACGATCGCGGCCGACGGCACCGTCCTGGACACCTGGTACCCCGCACCCCGCACCGGCCGCGCCGGCGACGTGAGTGATGAGGTGGAGTCGCTCGACCGGCTCGCCGCCCCCGACGAGAAGCGCAACGTCACCGTCGAGGTCGTCACCCTTGAGATCGATCTCGACGCGCCCGCGGCCTCCACCTCGGACGTGTACCTGCGCCTGCACGCGCTCTCGCACCGCCTCGTGCGCCCCAACGAGCTCAACCTCGACGGCATCTTCGCCCACCTGCCGAACGTCGCCTGGACCAACGCGGGCCCGATGCTGCCGGCCGAGGCCGCGCGCCTGCGCCCGTACCTGATGCGCGACGGCGTGCAGGTGGCCTCGCTCGACAAGTTCCCGCGCCTGACCGACTACGTGTTCCCGGAGGGCGTGCGCATCGCCGATGCCTCCCGCGTGCGCCTGGGCGCGTACCTCTCCCCCGGCACCGTCGTGATGCACGAGGGCTTCGTCAACTTCAACGCCGGCACGCTGGGCACCTCCATGGTCGAGGGGCGCATCTCGCAGGGCGTGGTCGTGGGCGACGGCTCCGACATCGGCGGCGGCGCGTCCATCATGGGCACGCTCTCCGGCGGCGGCACGCACCGCGTCTCGATCGGCCGGCGCACGCTCCTGGGTGCCAACGCGGGCATCGGCATCTCGCTCGGCGACGACTGCGTCGTCGAGTCGGGCCTGTACGTGACGGCCGGCACCAAGATCACACTCGAGGACGGCCTGGTCGTCAAGGGCGCGGAGCTGTCCGGCTCGAGCGGCCTGCTGTTCCGTCGAAACTCCCTCACCGGCGCGGTCGAGGCGGTCCGCCGCGAGGGCGTCGGCGTCGTCCTCAACGCGTCGCTGCACGGCTGATCCACCGCCCGCCACGCGAAAACGGCCGCCACTCCCGAGGGAGGGCGGCCGTTTCGCCGTGCGGGCTCAGGCGCCGCGGTACTCGCGGGCCGGCGAGCCCGTGTACAGCTGCTGCGGGCGGCCGATCTTGTTGCGCGGGTCGAGGTTCTGCTCGCGCCAGTGCGCCAGCCAGCCGGGCAGGCGGCCGATGGCGAACAGCACTGTGAACACCCGCGTGGGGAATCCCATCGCCTTGTAGATCACGCCCGTGTAGAAGTCGACGTTCGGGTAGAGGCGACGCTCCTTGAAGTAGTCGTCCTCCAGCGCGATCTCCTCGAGCTCCTTGGCGAGATCGAGCAGCGGGTCGTGCACGCCGAGGGCGGCGAGCACCTCGTCGGCCGACTCCTTGACGAGCTTGGCGCGCGGGTCGTAGTTCTTGTAGACGCGGTGCCCGAAGCCCATGAGCTTCACGCCGTCTTCCTTGTTCTTGACCTTCTCGACGAAGCGCTTCACGCCCTGACCCGAGTCGCGGATCTGCGCGAGCATGTTGAGCACGGCCTCGTTCGCGCCGCCGTGCAGCGGGCCCGAGAGCGCCTGGATGCCGGCCGCGATCGAGGCGAACTGGTCGGCGCCGGTCGAGCCGACCAGGCGCACGGTCGAGGTCGAGGCGTTCTGCTCGTGGTCCTCGTGCAGGATGAGCAGGCGCTCGAGCGCCTTCGCCATGACGGGGTCGATCTCGTACGGCTCGGCCATGTTGCCGAAGTTGAGCCGGAGGAAGTTCTCGACGTAGCTGAGCTTGTTGTCGGGGTACAGGAACGCCTGGCCGATCGACTTCTTGTGCGCGTAGGCGGCGATCACCGGGAGCTTGGCGAGCAGGCGGATGTTCGTGAGGTCCACGTGCTCGGGGTTGTCCGGGTCGGAGTCGTTCTCGTAGTACGTCGACAGCGCGGCCACGGCCGACGACAGCACGGCCATCGGGTGCGCACCGGCCGGCATCGCGGTGAAGAAGTTCTTCAGGTCCTCGTGCAGGAGGGTGTGGTGGCGGATCTTGTCGTCGAACTCGCCGAGCTGATCGGCGGTGGGCAGCTCGCCGTAGATGAGCAGCCAGGCGATCTCAAGGAAGCTGGCGTTGCCCTTGACGAGCTGCTCGATCGGGTAGCCGCGGTAGCGCAGGATGCCCTGGTCGCCGTCGATGTAGGTGATGTCCGACATCGTCGACGCGGTGTTCACGAACCCGTAGTCCAGGGCGGTGAAGCCGGTCTGCTTCGTGAAGGTCGAGACGTCGATCGCGGACTTGCCGTCGGTGGCCTGAAGTACGGGGAACTCGGCGGTCTTGTCGCCGACGGTCAGAACGGCCTTCTCGGGCAGGCTTCCTGCGTCGCTCACGGCGCCTCCTTGCGAATCGGGATGGTGATTCTCGCCCGACGTGTCATCGGGCAGGCCGAACGAAGCTGGTCCGCACGCGGCCGTCGTCAAGCCTATCCGCAGTTTCAGGCCCCCGATGACCGCAGCCGGCCCGCGGCCTCGGCGATGCGGTCGTCGGTCGCCGTGAGCGAGAAGCGCACGTGCTGCGGGAAGTGGGGCCCGTAGAACACACCGGGCCCGGCAAGGATGCCGAGGTCGGCCAGGCGGTCCATCGACTCCCACGCGTCGCGGCCCTCGGTGGCCCACAGGTACAGGCCGGCCTCGCTGCGGTCGATGCGGAAGCCGGCGGCCTCGAGCGCGGGCTTGAGCACCTCGCGGCGCGCGCGGTAGCGCTCGCGCTGCTCGGCGACGTGCGCGTCGTCGGCCAGGGCCACCGCCATCGCGTGCTGCACCGGGGCCGGCAGCATGAGCCCGAGGTGCTTGCGGTTCTTGAGCAGCTCGCCCACCACGGTGGCGCAGCCGGCGACGAACGCCGCGCGGTAGCCGGCGAGGTTCGACTGCTTGCTCAGCGAGTACACGCTCAGCAGGTTGGACCGGCGCCCGCCGGTCACGCGCGGGTCGAGCACGCTGGGCACGGGACCGTCGGCCCACTCACCCTCCCAGCCGAGTTCCGCGTAGCACTCGTCGCTGGCGAGCACGGCGCCGAGCTCGCGCGCCCGCGTCACCGCGCGGCGCAGCTCGTCGACGCCCCACACCCGGCCGTCGGGGTTGCCCGGGGTGTTGATCCAGACCAGCCGCGTGCCCTCGGGCCACTCGTCCGGGTCGTCGGCGGCCACGGGAGTGGCGCCGGCGACGACCGCACCGACCTCGTACGTGGGGTACGCGGCGCGCGGGTGCACCACGACGTCGCCCGCGCCGAGGCCCAGCAGCGTCGGCAGCAGGGCGACGAGTTCCTTGGACCCGATCGTCGGCAGCACGTTGCGCGGCTCCAGATCGGGCACGCCGCGGCGCCGGGCGTACCAGCCGACGATCGCCTCGCGCAGCTCGGGGCTGCCGACGGTGGCGGGGTACGCGTGCGCATCGGTGGCCGCGACCAGCGCATCGCGCACGATCTGCGGCGTGGGGTCGACCGGCGACCCGATCGACAGGTCGCAGAGGCCACCCGGGTGAGCCGCGGCGCGCTCCTTCAGCGGGGCGACGGCGTCCCAGGGGTAGTCGTCGAGCTCGCGAATGCCCATGGCCGGCTCAGTGGCCGGCGGACTGCGGCGGCAGCGCGGCGATGATCGGGTGGTCCTTGGGGATCACGCCCACCTTGGCGGCGCCGCCCGGCGAGCCGATCTCGTCGAAGAACTCGACGTTGGCCTTGTAGTAGTCCTGCCACTCGTCGGGCAGGTCGTCCTCGTAGTAGATCGCCTCGACGGGGCACACCGGCTCGCAGGCGCCGCAGTCGACGCACTCGTCCGGGTGGATGTAGAGGCTGCGCTCGCCCTCGTAGATGCAGTCGACCGGACACTCATCGATGCAGGCGCGGTCCTTGACGTCCACGCAGGGAAGGGCGATCACGTAAGTCACCCGACGATTCTACGCGTCGGGAGCCGTGCGCTCCCCCGATGTCGACCGCACGCCGCGCAGGTCGGGCCACGCCACGACGAGCAGCACCACGATCGCGACGGTCCACGACCAGATGATCCCCAGCGGCGGCTGCCCCTCCGCCGCGGCCGGGACGACGACCGATCCGCCCGGCCCCTGGCCGGAGAACGCGAGCAGCGCGGCGAGCATGCCCAGGCCCGTGGCCAGCACGGTCGCGCGGTCGTCGCCGAGGATCCGGACGGCGACGAGCAGCGCGAGGCTGCCGACGGCGGCGATCAGCATCCCGACCGGCAGGACGACGCCCCCGACGCCGAGCGGGATCACCGCGGCCGAGTGCATGACGGTGCCGGCAATGCCGAACACGGCGCCGGCGAGGAGCGCGCCCAGCCAGGTGGCGACACGGATCGGCCAGTCGGAACGCATGGTCTCAGGGTACGCGGCGGCCGCTGTCAGGCCGCCCAGCCCAGCGCCCGCAGCGCGGCGGCGGTGAGGGCGGCGGCCACGACCACGACGAGGAACGAGGCGCCCCGCCACAGCAGCAGCGCCGCGACGGCCACCGCCGGCAACCGCGCGTCGACGCGCACCGCCATGCCGTCGCCCAGCGTCTGCACCGCCACAAGCGCGGCGAGCAGCGCGACGGTGAGCAGATCGGTGATGCGCGCGGGGCGCGGGCGCTCGAGCCATTCCTCGGGCACCAGGTAGCCGGCGAGCTTGAGCGCGGCCACGGCGATGCCGGCCAGCAGGATCGCGGTCCACAGGTTCATGCGGGGCCCCCGCCCGACGCGGCGCGGCGCCCGAGCCAGTTCGTCCAGCCGACGACGATCGCGACGACCGCCGCGAGCAGGACAGGAAGCCCCGGCATCAGGACGGGCGTCGTCGCGGCGGCGATCACGGCGGCGGCCGCGCCGACCGCGACGGCCTGGCGGGAGCGCAGGCGCGGCCACAGCAGCGCGAGGAAGGCCGCGGCCGCCGCCGCGTCCAGCCCATAGGCCCGCACATCGCCGAGCACGTCGCCCAACAGGGCGCCGGCGAGGGTGGTGGCATTCCACCCCACGAAGATCGCCACGCCCGTCACCCAGAACCCGACGCGGCGCGCCCCGGGCTCGCGTTGCGCGAGTGCGACGGCCGTGGACTCGTCGATCGTGAACTGGGCGGCGCCGAGCCGGCGGGGCCAGGTGCCGCCGACGACGGCGTTCATGCGGGCCGCGTAGGCCGCGTTGCGCACGCCGAGCAGCGCGGCCGAGGCGATGGCCGCCGGTCCGCCGCCACCCGAGGCGATCACGCCGACGAACGCGAACTGTGAGCCGCCCGAGAACATCAGCAGGCTGAGCACGCACGTCTGCCAGATGTCGAGCCCGGAGGCGGTCGCCAGGGCGCCGAACGAGATGCCGTAGGCGCTCGTCGGCAGCGCCACGGCCAGCCCGTCGCGGAACGCGCTGCGGCGCTCGTCGGACGGGGCGGTGCTCACCGGATCGAGCCTACTGGAGCCCGACCCGGCGCTGCGCTCACGACGGCTCGAGCGAGCGCAGCGGACTCGAGAGCACCGGGCTTCAACCCCTCGGTCTCGACTCCGCGGCTGCGCCGCTCCGCTCGGCCCCGTCGTCCCTCCACACGTCGCATTCGCGACGCGCGGAGCCTCCGGCTCCAGGGGCCCGGTCTCCGCTCCGGCGCTCCGCGCCTCCGGTCGACGAGCCCGTGGGGCTCAGCGGATCACGAGCCGTCACCACCCGGGCTCGTCGAGCGACCGAAGGGAGCCGAGACGGCTCGAGCGGAGCGAAGCGGAGTCGAGAGCACCGGGCTTCAACCCTCGGTCTCGACTCCGCGGCTGCGCCGCTCCGCTCGACCCGTCTCCGCTCCGCGCTTCGCGCTCCGGTCGACGAGCCCGTGGGGCGCAACCCCCCGGGCTCGTCGACCCCCGGGTCAGGCGTTGGCGTCCTGGCGCTTGCGGCGCGAGGCCTCGCGGCCGCGGATCGTGGCGTCGAGGATCACCTTGCGGATGCGCACGGCCTCCGGCGTCACCTCGACGCACTCGTCCTCGGCGGCGAACTCCAGCGACTCCTCGAGCGAGAGGATGCGCGGCGGGGTCATCGACTCGAACGTGTCGGCCGTGGAGGAGCGCATGTTGGTGAGCTTCTTCTCCTTGGTGATGTTCACGTCCATGTCGTCGGCGCGCGAGTTCTCGCCCACGACCATGCCCTCGTAGACCTCGTCGGTCGGGTTCACGAAGAACGACATGCGCTCCTGCAGCGCGATCATCGCGAACGGGGTGGCGACACCCGCGCGGTCGGCGACGATCGATCCGTTCTGGCGCGACACGATCTGACCGGCCCAGTCGTCGTAGCCGTGCGAGATCGCGTTGGCGATGCCGGTGCCGCGCGTGATCGAGAGGAACTGCGTGCGGAAGCCGATGAGGCCGCGCGACGGCACGATGAACTCCATGCGGATCCAGCCGGTGCCGTTGTTGATCATGTTGTCCATGCGGCCCTTGCGCGCCGCCATGAGCTGCGTGACGGCGCCGAGGTGCTCCTCGGGCACGTCGATCGTGAGGTGCTCGTACGGCTCCTGGACCTTGCCGTCCGGGCCCTTGCGGGTGACGACCTGGGGCTTGCCGACGGTGAGCTCGAAGCCCTCGCGGCGCATGTTCTCGACGAGGATCGCGAGCTGCAGCTCGCCACGGCCCTGCACCTCCCACGCGTCGGGGCGGCCGATGTCCTTCACGCGGATGGACACGTTTCCGATGAGCTCGCGGTCGAGGCGGTCCTTGACCATGCGGGCGGTGAGCTTGTGCCCCTTGACCTTGCCGACCAGCGGCGAGGTGTTCGTGCCGATCGTCATCGAGATCGACGGCTCGTCGACGGTGATCTGCGGCAGCGGACGGATGTCCTCGGGGTCGGCGATCGTCTCGCCGATCATGATGTCCTCGAAGCCCGCGATCACGGCGATGTCGCCGGGGCCGGCCTTCTCGGCCGGGTAGCGGTCGAGCGCCTTCGTCATGAGCAGCTCGGTGATGCGCGCACTCTGCGTGGTGCCGTCCTGGCGCACCCAGGCCACGGTCTGGCCCTTCTTCAGCTCGCCGTTGAAGATGCGCAGCAGCGCGAGGCGGCCGAGGAACGCGCTCGAGTCGAGGTTGGTCACCCACGCCTGCAGCGGGGCCTCGTCGTCGTACTCGGGGGCCGGGACGTGCTCGAGGATCGCCTCGAACAGCGGCTCGAGGTCGTCGTTGTCGGGGAGCGACCCGTCGGCGGGGCGGTTGCGCGAGGCGGCTCCGGCACGGCCGGACGCGTAGACGACCGGCACCTCGAGCAGCGCGTCGACGTCCAGGTCGGGCACCGTGTCCACGAGGTCGCTGGCGAGACCGAGCAGCAGGTCCTGGGCCTCGCCCTCGACCTCGGCGATGCGCGCGTCGGGGCGGTCGGTCTTGTTCACGAGCAGGATGACGGGCAGCTTCGCCTCGAGCGCCTTGCGGAGCACGAAGCGGGTCTGCGGCAGCGGGCCTTCGGAGGCGTCGACGAGCAGCACGACGCCGTCGACCATCGACAGGCCGCGCTCGACCTCGCCGCCGAAGTCGGCGTGACCGGGGGTGTCGATCACGTTGATCGTGATCGGGGTGTCGGTGTGCTTGCCGTTGTACGTGATCGCCGTGTTCTTGGCGAGGATCGTGATGCCCTTCTCACGCTCGAGGTCGTTCGAGTCCATCGCGCGCTCTTCGAGGTGCTCGTGGGAGCCGAACGAGCCGGTCTGACGCAGCATGGCATCGACGAGCGTCGTCTTGCCGTGGTCGACGTGCGCGACGATCGCGACGTTGCGGAGGTCCGGACGGAGGGCGCGCGCCATGAAGGGATCCTTGCTATGTACGGGATGGACCCCGGAGTCGGGGCAGTCCATCCTATCGCGGTCCGCCTGAGCGGGTCCCGCACCCCCCGCCGAGCCGGCTCAGGACGTGACGGCGACGGCGATCGCGGCCCACGCCGCGATCACGACGAGGCCCACCACGCCGAGGAGATCCCACGAGCGGGTGACGCGGTCGTCGGACGGGTCGGCGTCGGCGTTGAGCTTCATCTCGCGCAGGATCTCGGCCTCGACGTCGGCCGGCTGATCGCGCGTGCGGCCGCGGGGGCGGCGGGCGGGCACGCCCCACGCCTGGATGCTCTTGCCGCCGGCCGCGGCGGTGAGGCGCACCTCGAGCTGCCAGCGCATGACGATGTCGTCGATTGCGCCCCACGGCACGCGCGTGATGCGCAGGATGTTGTGGATCGTCACGCCGCGCTCGTCGGCCAGCACGTGCGGCGCGTAGACGAACACGTAGACGAACCACACCAGGGCGAGCGGCCACGGGGCGATGAGCACCGCCTGCAGCCACCCGCCCCGGACGATCGCGTCGATGAGCAGGCCGACCACGAGCACGGCGGTGAGCGACAGCCAGACCCGGCCCGAGGCGGGCCGGATCCGACGCGTCAGCTCGTCGCCGGGCTCGTAGTCTGCGCCTGCTCCCGACACGATCAGCGACCTCCGACCGACAGCGACGCGCCGGGGATGGCCTCGAGCAGGCGGCGGGTGTAGTCCTGCTGCGGGTTCGCGAAGATCTCGTCCACGGTCCCCTGCTCCACGACCTTGCCGCGCTCCATGACGCACACCATGTCGGCGGCGACGCGCACCACGGCCAGGTCGTGCGTGATGAACAGGTAAGTCAGCCCCAGCTCGGCCTGGAGGTCGGCGAGCAGCGTGAGGATCTGATCCTGCACGAGCACGTCGAGGGCCGAGACCGCCTCGTCGAGCACGACGATGTCGGGCTTGAGCGCGAGCGCGCGGGCGATCGCCACGCGCTGGCGCTGGCCGCCCGAGAGCTCGTTCGGGTAGCGGAACGCCAGCTCGCGCGGCAGCGCCACCTGGTCGAGCAGCTCGAGCACGCGGGCACGCTGCGACGCGGAGTCGCCGACGCCGTGCACCTTGAGCGGCTCCGCGATGAGCGTGCCGATCGAGCGCAGCGGATCGAGCGAGCCGTACGGATCCTGGAACACCGGCTGCATGCGCCGGCGCAGGCCGAGCACGTCGCGACGGCGCAGCGTCGACGTGCTCACGCCGTCGATCAGCACGTCACCGCTCGTGGGCTCCTCGAGCTGCAGCACCATCTTCGCCACGGTCGACTTGCCCGAGCCCGACTCCCCTACCAGCGCGAGCGTCTTGCCGCGCGGGATCTGGAACGACACCCCGTCGACGGCGCGGAACGCCTCGCTCGAGAAGCCGCCCTTGCGGATCCGGTACTCCTTGACGAGGTCGCGCACCTCGACGACCGGCGCCGCCTGCGCGAGCAGCTCGGTCTCGGTCGTCACGTGCTCCACGCTCGCCTGGATGCGCTGCGAGGCCAGGCTCGGCGCGGCGGCGACGAGGCGCTGGGTGTACGGGTGCTGGGGGAACTCCAGGATCTCGCGGCTGGGCCCCGACTCGACGATCTCGCCCTGGTTCATCACGATGATGCGGTCGGCGCGCTCGGCGGCCAGCCCCAGGTCGTGCGTGATGAGGAGCACCGAGGTGCCCTTCTCGCGCGTGAGCGAGGCGAGGTGATCGAGGATCACGCGCTGCACCGTCACGTCGAGCGCGCTGGTCGGCTCATCCGCGATGAGCAGCTTCGGGTCGGCCGCGAGACCGATGCCGATCAGCGCGCGCTGGCGCATGCCGCCCGAGAACTGGTGCGGGAACTGGTGCAGACGCCGCTCGGCGTCGGCCAGCCCCGCCTGCTGCAGCACCTCGATCGCGCGGCGCTCGACCTCCTTGCGGCCGGTGGCGAGCCCGTTCGCACGGATCGCCTCCTTCACCTGGAAGCCGATCGACCACACCGGGTTGAGGTTCGACATCGGGTCCTGCGGCACGTAGCCGATCTCGCGGCCGCGCAGGCGCTCCATGTCGCGGCGGCTGGCCTTGGTGAGATCGCGCCCCTCGAGCGTGATGGTGCCGCCGGTGATGGCGCCCGTGCCCGGGAGCAGGTCGATGATCGCCGAGGCGGTGGTCGACTTGCCCGAGCCGGACTCGCCGACGATCGCGACCGTCTCGCCCGTGTAGACGTCGAGGTCGACGCCGTGCAGCACCTCGCGCTGCTTCTTGCCGGTGCCGAAGGCGACCTTCAGGCCGCGGATCCGCAGCAGTGCATCCGTCATGGGGATTCCTTCACTCATCGCTGTGCCCTCGCCTTCGGGTCGAGCGCGTCGCGCAGCATCTCGCCGAGCGTGATGAACGCGAGCACCGCGATCGTCAGCGCCAGCGACGGCCAGAACAGCGCCATCGGTGCGGTGCGAAGCGTCGCCTGCGCCTGGCTGATGTCGGCGCCCCACGAGACGGTGTTGCCGCCCAGGCCCACGCCCAGGAACGACAGCGTGGACTCCGCCACGATCGCGTGGCCCAGGCTGATCGTCGCCACGACGATGACCGGGGCCATCGCGTTGGGCAGCACGTGCACGAGCATCGTCTTGAAGCGCGAGAGCCCCAGGGCGATCGAGGCCATCACGTAGTCGGACTGCTTCACGCGCAGCACCTCGGCGCGCACGATGCGCGCGGTCGACGCCCACGAGAACCCGCCGATCGCGAACGCGAGCGTCAGCTCCGTCCGAGAGCTGGAGAGCACCGTCATCACCACGATCGCCGCGACGATGTAGGGGATCGTGAAGAAGATGTCGCCGATGCGCGAGAGCAGCGAGTCGAGCCAGCCGCCGTAGAAGCCGGCCAGGGCGCCCATGATCACGCCGATCACGGTGCCGATGAGCGTCGCCAGCAGGCCGACGACCATCGACGTGCGGGTGCCCCACACCAGGCGCGACCAGATGTCGCAGCCCTGGCGGTTGAAGCCGAGCGGGTGACCCGCCTCGGGGCCGGCGTTGCTGACGGCGAGCTGGCACGCGCCGCCCGAGGGCAGCACCTGGGTGAACAGGCCGGGGGCGATCGCCATGATGATCACGATCAGCGCGAACACCATCGAGATCCAGAACAGCGGGCGGCGGCGGACGTCGCGCCACGCGTCGAGCCACAGGTTGCTCTTGCGGTTGCTCAGCTGGACCTGATCGACCTGGACCTGCGCCTCCTTCACGGGCGCCACGAAATGCGTACTACTTGACATAGCGGATCCTCGGGTCGAGCAGACCATAGAGCAGGTCGACGAGCAGGTTGATGAGCACGTACACGACGACGAAGATCGTCACGAACGACACCACGGTGGGTGTCTCGTGCTTGATGATCGCCGTGTACAGCTGGTTGCCGACGCCGGGCACGTTGAAGATGCCCTCCGTCACGGTCGCGCCGACCATGAGGACGCCGAACTGCGAGGCCGTGTCGGTGACCATCGGGATCATCGAGTTGCGCAGCACGTGCACGGGGATGATGCGCGAACGCGACAGCCCCTTGCCGTACGCGGTGCGCACCCAGTCCTGCTGCAGCGTCTCGATCGTCGACGCGCGCGTGAGGCGCATCATCGTGGCGTAGATGCTGAAGGCCAGCACGATCGCGGGCAGCCACAGGCCACCCCAGTCGTTGTCGGCGCCGACCGTCGGCTTGAACCAGCCGAGCTGCACGCCGAGGAAGAACTGCGCGGCGAACGCGACCACGAACACCGGCACCGCCACGAACAGCAGCGCGACGATGAGCATGAGGTGGTCGTAGATCGTGCCCTTGAGCAGCGCCGAGGTCACGCCGATCACGATCGCGAGGACGAACGCGAGCGCCACGGCCATGATCGCCAGGCGCAGGGTGACGGGGAACGTGCGGGCGAGCGTCTCGATCACCGGCTGGCCGTTGAAGCCCACGCCGAAGTCGAGGCGCAGGATGCCGCCGAGGTAGTTGAGGTACTGGACGATGAACGGCTGGTCGAGCAGGTAGCGCGCGCGGATCTGCTCCAGCAGCTGCGGCGGCGGCTGCTTGTCGCCGAACAGCGCGGCGATCGGGTCGCCGGGCATGGCGAAGACCATGAAGTAGATCAGCAGCGTGGCCCCGAGAAAGACGGGGATCACCTGCAGGATGCGTCTGAGGATGTAAGTGGCCACCCTCGTGCCTCCCTTCTGGGGATGACGAGGTCACACGACACGGAAGAAAACCCTGGCCCGCGGGCGGGGCGAGGAGCACAGCAGAAAGCGGGTCCTTCGGGGGACCCGCTCGGCCATCCTCCGCTCCCGAAACTGGGAGAACGGTGTGCCGGGCGACATGGTGCGAGGCGGTGGCGTGTACGCCACCGCCTCGCAGCGGATCATCTCAGGCTCGATCAGCCCTTGGTGATGTTGTAGTGCAGCGGCACCGAGTTCCAGCCGAACTCGACGTTGTCGACGGTGTCGGCCCAGCCGCCCGTGACGTTCGAGTACCACAGCGGGGTGGCGGGCAGATCCTGGAGCAGGATCTCCTGCGCCTGCTGGAACAGCTCGTTGGCCTCGGCGGGGTCGGCCGAGCTGATGCCCTGCGACAGCAGGTCGTCGAACTCGGGGTTCGAGTAGTCACCGTCGTTCGAGCCGGCGTTGGTCGCGTAGAGCGGGCCGAGGAAGTTGTACAGACCCGGGTAGTCGGCCTGCCAGCCGGTGCGGAACGCGGTCGTGATGGTGCGGTTCGTGACCTGCTCACGCAGACCGGCGAAGTCCGGGTACGGGGCGCCCGAGGCGTCGATGCCGAGCGTGCCGGCGATCGAGTTGGTCACCGCGTCGACCCAGCCCTGGTGGCCGCCGTCGGAGTTGTACGCGATCTGGAACGAGCCCTCCCACGGGCTGATGGCGTCGGCCTCGGCCCACAGCTCCTGCGCGCGCTCCGGGTTGTACTCCAGGACCTCGGCGCCCTCGAGCTCCTCGCTCCAGCCGTCGATCACGGGCGACGTGAAGTCGCTGGCCGGGGTGCGGGTGCCCTGGAAGATCACCTCGGTGATCTCCTTGCGGTTGATCGCCATCGAGATCGCCTGACGGCGCAGGACGCCCTCCTCTCCCTCGAAGTGCGGGAGGTACTCGGGGATCGTGAACGACTGGAAGATCGCGGCGGGCTGGTTGACCCAGTTGTCGCCGAGCTCGTCCTGGTACGTCTCGAGCGCGGCCTCGGGGATCTGGTCGAGCACGTCGAGCTCACCCGAGAGCAGGTCGGCGTACGCGGCATCCTGCGAGGCGTAGAAGCGGATGTCGAGGCCGTCGTTCTGCGGCTCGCGCGGGCCCTCGTAGTCCTCGTTCACGACGAGCGAGATGCCCTCGTCGTGGACCCAGGCGTCCTCGCTGGCCAGCTTGTACGGGCCGTTGCCGATCGGCGACTCGCCGAAGGCCTCCATGTCCTCGAACGCGACGTCCGGGAGCGGGTAGAAGGCCGAGTAGCCGAGGCGCTGCGCGAAGTCGGTGGCCGGCTTGTTCAGCGTGATCGTGAACGTGTAGTCGTCGACCTGCTGCAGGCCCGAGAGTTCCTCGACGTTCTCGTCCCAGCTGAAGCCCTCGATGTCCTCGAAGAAGTAGCTCGAGAGCTGCTGGTTGTCGAGCGCGGCACCGTAGTTCCACGCCTTGATGAAGTTGTCGGCCGTGACCTCTTCACCGTCGGTGAAGGTCAGGCCCTCCTTGATCTTGACGGTGAGCTGCGTGGGCGAGTCGACCGTGATCGACTCGGCCACCTCGTTCTCGACCGAGCCGTCGGCGTTGTACGAGATCAGACCCGAGAAGATGCTGTCCAGGATCTTGCCGCCGCCGACCTCGTTGGTGTTGGTCGGGATCAGCGGGTTCTGCGGCTCCGTGCCGTTGGTGGTGACGATCGCGTCGCCGGCGCCGTTGCCGCCGTCGCTGCTGCCACCGTCGCCGCTCGCGCAACCGGCGAGCAGGATGCCGCCGAGGCCGAGCAGCGCGACGCCCGAAAGGGCGACCTTGTTGCGCTTCATTGGGTTTCCTCCAGGGAAGGGACTATGCCTGCCCACTCGGGTGCAGGCGATAGCGACGACGATAAGCACGGTGCGACGATTGCACCAACTCGCATCGCGAACTGTTACATCGCCGTAACGCGGTCCCTTCGGCCATGGGCAATCTGCTCACGGCCCTCGCGTGTGGCACGCTGGCGGGGTGGTGCGCGCGCGGCTGTGGTGGGAGATCGGCATCGTTCTGGCGCTCTCGCTCGGCCAGTCCGCCGTGTACTCGGTGCTCTCGCTGATCCGCGCACTGACCCGCCCCGCACCCCTGTCGGACCAGTCGACCGCGCTCAACCCGGCGCGCGCCGACGATGCCGTGTGGGACGCGATCTACCGGGTGCTCGACGTGGCGTTCGACCTCGCGCTCGTGGCGCTCGCGGTGTACCTGCTGTGGGAGCCGGGCCGCAACGCGCTGCGGCGGATCGGTCTGGACCTCTCGCGCGTCGGGCGCGACGCAGGCCTCGCGCTCGGGCTCGTGGCGGCGATCGGCATCCCGGGCCTGGCCCTGTACGCGGCGTCGCGGCTGCTGGGGCTCACGGTGCAGGTGCAGGCGTCCGAGCTCGACGCCGCGTGGTGGACGATCCCGCTGCTGCTGCTCTCGGCCGCGCGCGCCGGCCTGCTCGAGGAGGTGATCCTCAACGGCTACCTCGGCGAGCGCCTGCGCGAGCTGGGATGGCGGCCGTGGACCACGATCCTCGCGATCGCCCTGCTCCGCGGCGCGTACCACGCGTACCAGGGCCCGGCGATGGCGCTCGGCAACGCGGTGATGGGCGCCGCCTTCGCCTGGTGCTACCTGCGGTGGCGCCGCGTCATGCCCCTCGTGATCGCCCACACCCTGCTCGACACGATCGCGTTCGTCGGCTACCCCCTCGCGGCCCCGTACCTGCCGTAGGGGGTTGGGCCGCAAGTCTGTGCAGAGTCCGGCTGTCCGCCCATGCGGAACTGGCAGAGACTTGCGGACTTGCGGCATCACGGCTCGTCCACACGCCCATGAGGGAAGGGATCGATCCACAGTTCGGCCGGCGGGCGAGGAGTTCGTCGGGGTGCGTGCGACCGTCGATTCATGCTGGCTTCGACGATCCACTCTCCCGGCGCCGCGCTCTGTCCGAGTCCCGTACCGCTCCTGAGACGGGCCGATGATCGTTCACTGCGGCGCGAGATCGAGGCGCGAGCGCTTCACCGAGTGCGCGCCGGCGTGTATGCGCCTGCTGAGGACTGGGCGCGTCTTCCGCCCTGGCACAAGTACCTCGCCCGCATTCACGCGCTTGCGCTGAAGCGGCCGAGTGCGATCTTCACTCATGAATCGGCGGCAGCGCTGCTTGGTCTCCCCGTGCTCGGCGACCTCCGCACCCTCCACGTCCTGGTTGCCCGTAAGGGGGACGCCCGTCGAGTCGGCGACGTCCAAGGCCATTACGCGCTCGAGGAACCTCCGCTCATCACCAGCCTCGGAGTCTGCGCAACAACGGCACTTGCCACCGTTGTCGACCTCGCTCGCAATCGTCATCCCGCTTATGCGCTCGCGGCGGCTGATGCGCTTCTCCACTCGGGTGCGGCCTCGCGGGAACACTTGCTCATCGCGAACGAGTCGCGTCAAAGCGGCCGGGGGCGGGCCACAGCAGCCTGGCCGCTCGAGCGCGCCACAGCGGACGCCGAGTCCGTCCTCGAGTCTGTGAGCCGCGCCGCGATCGAGTGGTTGGGATTTCCAGCGCCTCAGCTGCAATCGCGCTTCGTGATCGATGGCGCCGAATACCGCACGGACTTCAGCTGGCCCGACCAACAAGTCATCGGCGAAGCCGACGGCGACATGAAGTACGCGATCGGCGACGCGGCAGACGCCGTGATGCGCGAGAAGAAGCGGGAGGACGCACTGCGCCGGGTGATGCGGGGATTCGCACGATGGGGATGGAACGACCTGCGGACACCCGACCGCCTGCGGCTCATGCTCGAAGCCGCGGGTCTGACGGCACCCCGACCTCGCCGCACTGCGCAGCTACACGCTCTCTCGCTACTGCTGAACCACTAAGTCCGCAATTCTGTGCCAAGTCCGCGCCGACGGTCATGCGGACCTAGCACAGACTTGCGGAATTGGAACCCGCCGCGCGCCCGGGCGCTCAGCCGCGGTAGGCGAGGCGGGACTCGAGGCCGCGCTTCACCTGGGGCCACTCGGTGGCGAGGATCGAGTACACCACGGTGTCGCGCCACTGGCCGTCGGGCATGCGGGTGTGGCTGCGCAGCACGCCGTCGAGCTTGGCGCCGAGCCGCTCGATCGCCGCGCGCGACTGGTGGTTGTGCCAGTTCGTGCGGATCTCCACGCGCACGCACCCGAGGGCCTCGAACGCGCGCGTGAGCAGCAGCAGCTTCGCCGCGGGGTTGATGCCGGCGCCCTGCGCGTCGCGGCGCAGCCACGTGTAGCCGATCTCGACGCGCAGGTCGTCGGGGGCGATGCTGCAGATCGAGGTCATCCCGACGGCGCGGCCGGTGGCGGGGTCGACGATCGCCCAGGGAGCCATCTCGCCCATCGCCTGGCGCGCCAGCCGGCGCTCGATCTCGGCCGGCACCTCGTCGGGCGCGGGGATGCGGGTGTACCAGGCCCGCCGCCAGAGATCCTCGAACGCGACCGCGTCGGCCAGGTCGGCGGCGTGATCGGTGCGTAGCGGCTCCAGCCGCACGCGCTCGTTCTGCAGGACGGGAGTGTCGACGAAGCTCACCGCTCGAGCCTACGACCCGGGCGGTTCGCGCGTCGGTCCTCGGGGAGCCCGTGGCGGGCACATCCCGGACGCCGGACGGATCGCTCCAGCGAGCCGAGCCCCGACGCGAGCGGCGCGAGGCGTCCCGGCCGCGACCGCATGGCTCCTAGGCTGGAGGAATGGCGACCCCCGACTTCATCCTGCGACTGCGCGAGAAGATCGGGCACGAGCTGCTGTGGCTCACGGGCGTGACGGCCGTGGTCGTCAAGGACGACGCGGTGCTGCTCGTGGAGCGGGCCGACAACGGATGGGTCACGCCCGTCACGGGGATCATCGATCCCGGCGAGGAGCCCGCCGTCGCGGCCGTCCGCGAGACGCTCGAGGAGACCGGCGTCGAGGCGGAAGCCGAGGCGCTCGTGTGGGCGCACGTCCTGCCGCCCATGCGCTACCCGAACGGGGATCGCTCGCAGTACCTCGACCTCGTGTTCCGCTGCCGCTGGGTGTCGGGCGAGCCGCATCCCGCCGACGGCGAGAACGTCCGCGCCTGGTGGTGCCCGATCGATCGCCTGGACGACGAGCGGATCGGCGCCGACATGCGCGAGCGGATCCGCGTCGCCCTGGAGCACACCGGCAGCGCCCGCTTCGAGACGGGATCGGTGCCCGCGTGAGCGCGCACCACGCCCTCGATCACGCCGCCCGGGTGGTGACGGTGAGCGCCGTCGTGCTGCGGCACCCCGACACCGGCGACATCCTCGCGGTGCGCAAGCGCGGCACGACGACGTTCATGCAGCCGGGCGGCAAGCCGGAGCCGGGCGAGTCGGCGCTCGATGCCGCGGTCCGGGAGCTTCGCGAGGAGCTGCAGGTGGAGCTCGATCCCGAGCGGATGACGCTGCTCGGCACGTTCGAGGCGCCGGCGGCGAACGAGTCGGGGTGGACGGTGCGGGGCACGGTGTTCGTGCATCCGCCGATCGCGGAGATCCGGCCGGCCGCCGAGATCGAGGAGATCCGCTGGGTGCCCGAGACGGCCGAGCCGGCAGGAGACCTCGCTCCGCTGATGATGACGAGGATCCTGCCGGCCCTGCGCGAGGCGGGGCTGTAAGCCCCCGCCCCGCTGCCGCCGATCAGGCGAAGGCCTCCATGGGCGGGCACGCGCACACGAGGTTGCGGTCGCCGTACGCGCCGTCGATGCGGCGCACCGGCGGCCAGTACTTCGCGGTCGTGATGCCGGCCGGGAACACCGCCTCCTCGCGCGTGTAGGCGTGCGCCCAATCGCCCACGAGCGTCGCCGCGGTGTGCGGCGCGTTCACGAGCGGGTTGTCGTCGGCCGGCCACTCCCCCGCCGCGACGCGCTCGGCCTCGGCCTTGATCTGGATCATCGCGTCGATGAAGCGGTCCAGCTCGGCGCGGTCCTCCGACTCCGTCGGCTCGACCATGAGCGTGCCCGCCACGGGGAACGACATGGTCGGGGCATGGAAGCCGTAGTCGATCAGGCGCTTGGCGACGTCGTCGTTGGAGATGCCGGTCGCGGCCTTCAGGGGACGCAGATCGAGGATGCACTCGTGCGCGACCCGGCCCTCCGCGCCGGTGTACAGCACCGGATAGTGATCGGCCAGGCGCGCGGCGATGTAGTTCGCCCCGAGCACCGCGGCATCGGTCGCCTCGGTGAGCCCCTCGAGGCCCATCATGCGGATGTACGCCCACGAGATCGGCAGGATGCTCGCCGATCCGTACGGAGCGGCCGACACCGGGCCGATGCCCTCGGTCGGATCCTGCGCGAGCGGGTGGCTGGGCAGGAACGGCGCGAGGTGCGCCTTCGCCGCGACCGGCCCGACGCCCGGGCCACCGCCGCCGTGCGGGATGGCGAAGGTCTTGTGCAGGTTGAGGTGCGAGACGTCGCCGCCCAGGTCGCCGAAGCGCGCGTGGCCGAGGAGCGCGTTGAGGTTGGCGCCGTCGATGTACACCTGGCCGCCGGCCTCGTGCACCGCGGCGGTGATGTCGAGCACGTCGGCCTCGTACACGCCGTGCGTGGACGGGTAGGTGATCATCAGCGCGGCGAGGGTGTCGGCGTGCTCGGCGATCTTCGCGCGCAGGTCGGCGAGGTCGACGTTGCCGAGCTCGTCGCAGGCGACGACGACCACGCGCATGCCGGCCAGTACCGCCGAGGCGGCGTTCGTGCCGTGCGCGGAGGACGGGATGAGGCACACGTCGCGGTGCTCGTCGCCGCGCGAGCGGTGGTAGCCGCGGATCGCGAGCAGGCCCGCGAGCTCGCCCTGCGATCCCGCATTCGGCTGCAGCGAGACGGCGTCGTAGCCCGTGAGGTCGGCCAGCCACCCCTCGAGCTGATGGATGAGCTCGAGGGAGCCGGCGACGTCCTCGCGCGGCGCGAACGGGTGCACCCGCGAGAACTCCGGCCACGACACGGCCATCATCGCCGTCGCGGCGTTGAGCTTCATCGTGCAGGAGCCGAGCGGGATCATGCCGCGGTCGAGGGCGTAGTCGCTGTCGGCGAGGCGCTTGAGGTACCGCATCATCGCCGTCTCGGAGTGGTGCGTGCGAAAGACCGGGTGCGTGAGGATCTCGTCCCGGCGGAACAGCTCGCGCGGGATGCCGGAGTCGCGCATGCCGACGATCGCGACGCGCGAGCCGTCCTTCGCCGCGCCGAGCGGGCGCCCGAACGGCGCGTCCGCGGCGACGCCGAACGCCTCCCGAACGGCGGCAACGTCGGCATCCGTCGTGGCCTCGCCGACCGAGATTCCCACGGTGTCGTCGTCGACGAGGTGCAGCAGCACGCCGCGCTCGCGCGCGTTCGCGACGATCTCCGCCGCACGACCGGGCACGCGGGCGCGGATCGTGTCGAAGAACTGCTCGTGCAGGATCTCGACGCCGCCCGAGGCGAGCTGCTGCTTCAGCACACTGGTGCGCATCGCGATGCCCGACGCGATCGAGCGCAGCCCGTCCGGACCGTGGTAGACGGCGTACATCGCCGCCATCACGGCCAGGAGCACCTGCGCGGTGCAGATGTTGCTCGTCGCCTTCTCGCGGCGGATGTGCTGCTCGCGGGTCTGCAGCGCGAGGCGGTAGGCCGGGGCGCCGTCGGCGTCGACCGAGACGCCGACGAGTCGGCCGGGCAACTGGCGCTCGAGGCCCTGGCGCACGGCCATGTAGCCGGCGTGCGGGCCGCCGAACCCGAGCGGCACGCCGAAGCGCTGCGTCGAGCCCACGACGATGTCGGCGCCCATCGATCCGGGCGAGGCGAGGACCACGAGCGCCATGATGTCCGCGGCGACGACGGCCTGGCCGCCCGCCACGTGCACGGCGTCGATGACGGCGGACGGATCCCACACCCGACCCGAGGCGCCCGGGTACTGGATCAGCGCGCCGAACAGCTCGGCCGGCAGGGTCTCGCCGCCGGCGAGGTCGACCTCGACGAGCTCGATGCCCACCGCCTCGGCCCGGACGGCCAGCACGGCCTTGGTCTGAGGCAGCGCATCCGCGTCGACGGCGAACACGTTCGATCCGCCGCGCACCGCGCGACGCGCGAGCAGCATGCCCTCGGCGACCGCCGTGGACTCGTCGAGCATCGACGCGTTCGCCACGGGGAGGCCGGCGAGCTCGCCCACCATGGTCTGGAAATTCAGCAGCGCCTCGAGACGTCCCTGCGAGATCTCCGGCTGGTACGGCGTGTAGGCGGTGTACCAGGACGGGTTCTCGAACACGTTGCGCTGGATCACGCTGGGCGTGATCGTGTCGCTGTAGCCGAGGCCGATCATGGGCGAGAGCACGCGGTTCTTCGCGGCGAGGGCGCGCAGCTCGGCCAGCGCCTCCGCCTCGCTCACCCCGCGGACGGGGATCGCGCCGGAGGTCGCGCCGTCGGCGCGGATGGCGGCCGGGATCGCCTGGGCGACGAGCGGATCGGTGAGCTCGCGGGTCTCGGCGATCTCCTCGCGGACGCTCAGCCCGAGGGCCTCCACCATCGCGCGGCGGTCGGCCTGGGACGCCCCGATGTGGCGGCGGGCGTAGTCGCTCACGCCTCGCCACCCGTCAGCGCAACGTAGGCGGCGCGATCCATGAGGCCGGTCAGGGGCTGGCCCGACAGCTGGACGCGCACGAGCCAGCCCTGGCCGAACGGGTCCTGGTTCACGAGCGACGGGTCGGCGTCGACCTCGCCGTTGAGGGCGATGACCTCGCCGTCGACCGGCGAGTACAGCTCGGAGACCGACTTGGTCGACTCGATCTCGCCCATCACCTGGCCGGCGGTGACGGTGGCGTTGTCGGCGGGCAGGTCGACGTAGACGACGTCGCCCAGCTGCTCGGCGGCGTAGTCGGTGATGCCGATCGTCGCGACGTCGCCGTCGAGGGCGACCCACTCGTGCTCGGCGGTGTACTTGAGGGCGTTGAGGTCGGTCATTTCTTCCTCCGGTAGAAGGGCAGGGCGGTGACGGCAGCGGGGATGCGCGTGCCGCGGACGTCGATGGTCAGGTCGGGTGAGGCGGCAACGTCCGGGCGGACGTACGCGAGGGCGATGGGGTGGGCGAGCGTCGGGCTGAGCGCGCCGCTCGTGACCTCGCCGACCTTCTCGTCGCCGAGGTGGACGGCGTAGCCCTCGCGGCCCGCGCGGCGCCCCTCGAGGGTGAGGCCGACGAGGACGGGCGCGTCGGGGCGGGGCTCCTTCGCGGCCTCGCCGACGAAGCCCGTCTTGTCGGCGGGGATCACGCGGCCGAGCCCGGCCTGCGCCGGCAGGATCGATCGGGACAGCTCGTGGCCGTACAGCGGCATGCCCGCCTCCAGGCGCAGCGTGTCGCGCGCGGCGAGGCCGGCGGGCACGAGGCCGTGCGGCTCGCCGGCGGCCAGGAGCGCGCGCCAGAGGGCGGCGGCGCGGTCGACGGGGATCATCAGCTCGAAGCCGTCCTCGCCGGTGTAGCCCGTGCGGGCGATCAGCAGCGGTGCGTCGTCGAAGCGCGCGCTCGCCCAGGCGTAGTACCCCTGCTCGGCCCAGGGCGTGTCGAGCTCGGTGATGCCGGGCGTCGCCTCAAGGATCGCCTGGGCCGCGGGGCCCTGCACGGCGATGAGGGCATGGGCGTCCGAGACGTCCTCGACGGTGACGGCCTGCGGCATGCCGGCGATGAAACCGAATGGGGCTGCGTCTGCAGGCCTCGACTCGCTGCGCTCGCTCGACCCGTCTCCGCTCCGCGGCTGCGCCGCACCGGTCGACGAGCCCGGGTCGCCGCCGTCGAGCGACGGGAAGGCTCCGCCGGGGCTCGAGCGGAGCGCCGCGGCGCGCTCCTCGAGCGCCGCCGCCACGACCTCGCGGTTGCCGGCGTTGGCGACGACGAGGAAGCGATCGTCGGCGAGGCGGTAGACGATGAGGTCGTCGATGATGCCGCCGTCCTCGGCGAGGATCATCGTGTACTTGGCCTTGCCCACGGCGAGCGCCGACAGTCGGCCCGCGAGCGCGTGGTCGAGGAAGGCCCCGGCCCGGTCACCCGTGACGAGGATCTCGCCCATGTGGGAGATGTCGAACAAGCCGGCGGCCTGACGGACGGCGTGATGCTCGGCGAGGTCGGATCCGTAGCGGACCGGCATCATCCAGCCGCCGAAATCCGTGAAGCTCGCGCCGAGCGCCTCGTGCTCGGCGCGCAGCGGGGTGTCGCGCGGGGCGACGGGCGGTGACTCCATACAGGGCTCCCTGAGTCCGGCACGCGCCGAGTGGCGCCGTGCGAACTCCCCCTCTGTCATCGGCCTGAGAGTTTCGACGGGCAGCCCGTCTTTCACCGTCGGCGGGAGCGTCGGCTCCGCTTTTCAGAGTGGCCCGGCCTGCGCGGTACGCGTACCTGAGAGATTGGCGGGGAGGCTTGCTCCTTCGGTGCCCGATCGCGTGCCGATCGAGGCTCTCCCGCACAGGTCGTGGGGCCCGTATTCGATTGTCTCCGGCGAGCCGGCCCTCACAGGATACCCGGCGGCTGTTTCCGCCATGTGTCAGCGGCGCGCCGTCACACGCGGTCACACGATTCGTCGGTTCGGCGGTGCGGCGGAGATGATCGATGGGTCGATACCACCGGAGGAGCGGCACTCCCCCGGCGGGATGTGCCCCGATCCAGAAGCAGGCACATGATCACCATCTCCCATCTCATCAAGAGCTACGGCGACACCCGCGCGCTCGACGATGTGTCGCTGACCGTGGAACGCGGCGAGATCTACGGCGTGGTCGGCACGTCGGGCGCCGGCAAGTCCACGCTCATCCGCACGGTCAACGGACTGGAGACGCCCGACTCCGGCACCGTCGAGGTCGACGGCACGGTGATCACGGGGCTCACCGGCGGCGCGCTGCGCGCGGCCCGCCACCGGATCGGCATGATCTTCCAGCACTTCAACCTGCTCTCGCGCCGCACGGTCGCCGGCAACGTCTCGCTCGCGCTGGAGGCACAGGGCCTGCCCCGCGCCGCCCGCAAGGCGCGCGTGGCCGAGATCCTCGACCTCGTGGGCCTCGCCGACCGCGCCGGCCACTACCCCGCGCAGCTGTCGGGCGGGCAGAAGCAGCGGGTGGGGATCGCCCGTGCGCTGGCGACGAACCCGTCGGTGCTGCTGAGCGACGAGGCCACGAGCGCGCTCGACCCCGAGACGACCGCGAGCATCCTGCAGCTGCTGGCGCGCCTGAACCGCGAGCTGGGGCTGACGATCCTGCTCATCACGCACGAGATGGACGTCGTCAAGCAGATCTGCACCTCCGCGGCGCTCATGCAGCGCGGCCGGATCGTCGAGGCGGGCCGCCTGCGCGAGCTGCTGCTCACCCCGGGATCGGTCATCGCGCGCCAGCTCTTCCCGCTCGGCGAGGCGCCCGTCACCCCGGGCGCCACGGTGCTCGACCTCACGTTCACCGAGCTCACCGCCCACGACCCGGTCATCGCCCGGCTGGCGCGCGAGCAGGGCCTCGACATCGGCCTGCTGGGCGCGGCGATCGAGACGATCGACGGCGTGCAGTCGGGCCGCACGCGCCTGGAGCTGCCCGCCGGCGCCGACGTCACGCGCGCGATCGCGTCGCTGCGGGAACAGGGCATCGTCGTCGAGGAGGTGGCCGCGTGATCGATGTGACCTCGCCGGACTTCTGGCCCACGCTGCTGGCCAACCTGTGGAAGGCCACGCTCGAGACGCTCTACATGGTCGGGGCGACCATGGTGATCACCTTCGTGGTCGGTCTCGTCCTCGGCGTGCTGCTCGTGTCCACCGACCGCGGCGGCGTGCTCGAGAAGCCCTTCGGCAGCCGCGCGCTCGGACGGACGATCAACGTGGTGCTGTCGATCGTCGTGAACATCACCCGCTCGGTGCCGTTCCTCATCCTCATGATCGCGCTGATCCCGTTCACGTACCTGCTGCTGGGCACGTCGTTCGGATCGAGCGCCGCCATCGTGCCGCTGTCGATCTCGGCGATCCCGTTCTTCGCCCGCCTGGCGGAGATCGCGCTGCGCGAGGTGCCCGACGGCCGGATCGAGGCCGCGGAGGCGCTCGGCTCGACGCGCTGGCAGATCCTCACCAAGGTGCTCGTGCCGGAGTCGCTGCCGGCCATGATCCGCGGCTTCGCGACCACGGTCGTCTCGATCATCAACTTCTCGGCCATCGCCGGCACGATCGGCGCCGGCGGGCTCGGCGACCTCGCCGTCCGCTACGGCCACCAGCGCTACAGCACCGAGTACATCCTCTGCGTCGTCGTCGTGCTCGTCGTGCTCGTGCAGGGCCTGCAGACGTTCGGCGAGTGGCTCGCCAAGCGCCTCGACCACGAGCGCTCCGCCGGGCGCGCCGCCGCCACCGCGACCGCCGCCACCGGCTCCTGATCCCCCTCCACCGAAAGGCACAGCACATGTCTCGTTTCACCCGCACCACCGCCGCCCTCGCCGGCGCCGCCGCCCTCGCACTCGGCCTCACGGCCTGCGGCGCCTCGGCAGGCGACACGTCCTCCGAGGGCGAGGGCCTCGGCACGATCTCGGTCGGTGCGACCGCCGTCCCCGCCGGCGAGCTGCTGCAGTTCGTCGCCGACGAGCTCGCACCCGCCGAGGGCCTCACGATCGAGATCCAGGAGTACAGCGACTACAACACGCCCAACCCGGCGCTGGCGCAGGGCGCCAACGACGCCAACCTGTTCCAGCACGGGCCGTTCCTCGACCTGTACCTGCAGGACTCGGGCGAGGACCTCGTCGAGGTCGGCCCGGTGTACCTGCCGCCGCTGGCACTGTACTCGGAGACCTACGAGTCGCTCGAGGACCTCCCCGACGGCGCCACGATCGCGCTGCCGAACGACGCCTCCAACGAGGGCCGCGCGCTCCTGCTGCTCGCCAGCGCCGGGCTGATCGAGACGACGGACGCGCCGACCACCGTCAGCGACATCACGGCGAACCCGCACGACTTCGAGTTCAGCGAGATCGACGCCGCCACGCTGCCCGCCGCGCTGCAGCAGATGGACGCCGCGATCGTGAACTTCAACTTCGCCTCGGCCGCCGGCATCTCCAGCGACCTGCAGCTGCTGAGCGAGGGCCAGGACAGCGAGTACTTCAACATCCTCGCCACCCGCGCCGAGCTGGCCGACGACCCGCGGATCGAGAAGCTCTACGAGCTGCTCACCTCGGACGAGACGAAGGCGTGGATCGAGGAGACCTACGACGGCCTCGTGATCCCCGCGGAGTGACCTCGACGCCCGAGGGCGACGGCGGTGCGGATACGCTCGCTCCTGTGAGTGAGGACGGGATCCGCGCCGCCGTTCCCGTCGTCACGGTGATCGTGGCCGGCTGGAACATCGCCGGCTATGCGACCGAGGCCCTGGAGTCGCTGCGCGGGCAGACGCGCACGGACTGGCGGGCGATCCTCGTCGACGACGGATCGGATGACGCCACGGGTGCCGTCTTCGACGGCTTCGCCTCGATGGACCCGCGCTTCACCGTGATCCATCACCCGGATCGCCTCGGGCTGGGTGCGGCGCGCAACAGCGGCCTGGAGCTCGCCGGCACGCCCTACGTCGGGTTCCTCGACGCCGACGACGTGATGGAGCCCGACGCGCTCGCGCGGCTCGTCGGCGCGCTGGAGCGCAGCGGCAGCGACATCGCCGTCGGCGCGTACCGCCGCCTGCGGCCGTCCGGATCGGGCTACGCACCGTCCGACGTGCAGCCCTGGGTGGCGGCGTCCACGGCGCCCTCGCGCATCGGCGTGACGCTCGCCGAGCACCCCGAGGTCGTCAACAACATCGTCGCCTGGTCGAAGGTGAGCCGCGCGGAGCTGTGGCGCGAGCTGCGCTTCCCCGCGGGGCTCTACGAGGACCAGCTCATCGCGCAGGAGCTGTACACGCGGGCGCGCCGCATCGACACCATCGCGGAGCCCGTGGTGCAGTGGCGCGTGCGCGCCGACGGCTCGTCGATCACACAGGGCGAGGGGCGCATCGAGGTGCTGCGGGCCGTGCTGGCCGCCATGCGCGCCGGGCTCGAGGTGCTGCGCCGCTCCGCGCCCGAGGCCGCCGTGCTCGCCCGGGCCCGGACGATCCTCGCGATGGACGTGCCGCGCCTGCACGCGCAGGCGTCCACGCCGGAGTACCCCCGCCAGCTCGAAGCCTTCCGCGCGGAGATCGCCGCCCTGGCCGGATGATCAGGCGCGCACGAGGGTGATGTTGGGGTGCTCGGCGATGACCTCGAGCACCCGGTCGAGGTAGGTGCGCCCGCGCCCCGCCTCCAGCTCCGCCAGCTCGGCCGAGAACCGCGCCGCGTCGAACAGCTCGGGCCGGGCGAGCTTCGCCCGGAGCCAGTCGCGCGTCGCCGCCACGCCGAGGGCGGCCTCGCTCGCCGCGAAGTCGCGCCATCGCAGCGTCACCGGCTCGCGGCCCTCGATGGCGCCGTAGCCGCCGGAGAGCGCGTCGTTCAGCGCGTCGAGGCTCTCCCCCAGCCGCCAGTCCACGCCCGGCATGAGGGCCCGGTCGAGCTCGGCGTACAGCGAGGCGATGTCGCGCACCGCCGATCCGTCGATCTCGATCACCCGCGCCGGCGTCACGGCTCCGGCACCTCGCCGGTGACCGGGTCGGCGACCGGCAGCGCGAGCGCGCCGGTGGCCGGCGGCACGACGTCGGCCGTCGCGGCCGCGCGCTCCTCCTCCGGCGCGCGATCCGCGCGGCGCCGCGCGAGGTCGGGCGGCGGCAGCTCCCCGGCGACGGCCTCCTCGGTCTCGAGCACGCGCGTCGAGGCGAGCTGCTCGGCGGCGAGCTCGGCGTACAGGCCGCCGCGCGCGATCAGCTCGGAGTGGGTGCCGGACTCGACGATCCGCCCCGCCTCGACCACGTGGATCACGTCGGCGTCGATCACCGTCGAGAGTCGATGCGCGATCGAGAGCGTGGTGCGGCCTCGGGCCGCGGCCTCGAGCGCCTCCTGCACGATGCGCTCCGAGACGGTGTCGAGCGCGCTCGTGGCCTCGTCCAGCAGCAGCACCGGCGGGTCCTTGAGCAGCACGCGCGCGATGGCGATGCGCTGCTTCTCGCCGCCGGAGAGCCGGTAGCCGCGCTCGCCCACGACGGTGTCGTAGCCCTGCTCGAACCCCGCGATGATGTGGTGGATGTTGGCCTGCCGGCACGCCTCCTCGATCTCGGCGTCCGTCGCGTCGGGCTTGGCGTAGCGGAGGTTCTCGCGGATGGTCGCGTGGAACAGATACGTCTCCTGCGACACGATGCCCACGTGGTCGATGATCGACTCGTGCCGCAGCGCGCGCACGTCGGCGCCGGCGAACAGCACCTGCCCGGAGGAGGCCTCGTACAGGCGCGGGGTCAGGTACAGCACGGTGGTCTTTCCGGCCCCGCTCGGGCCGACGAAGGCGACCTGCTGCCCGGGTTCGGCCACGAACGTGACCCCGTCCAGCGTGGGGCGCGAGTCGGGCGAGGCATCGGGGTAGCGGAAGGTGACGTCGCGGAACTCGATCCGCCCGAGCGGCCCCGGGCCGTCCTCGACGTCGATCGCGTCGGGCGCGTCGGTGATCGCGGGCGTGAGGTCGAGGTACTCGAAGATGCGGGCGAACAGCGCGGCCGAGGTCTGCACCTCCAGCGCCACCCGCATGAGGCTCGTCAGGGGCTGCAGCAACCGCGCCTGCACCGTGGTGAACGCGACGATCGCGCCGGCCGTGATCGCGCCCGGGTCGCCGACCATGATGAACCCGGCCACGAGGTAGATGACGGCGGGCACCGACGCCATCAGCACGTGGACGACGGCGAAGAAGCCCTGGCCGCTCATGGCCTGGCGCACCTGCAGCCGGATCTGGTTGGCGTTCTCGTCGGCGTAGCGGCGCGACTCGGCCCGCTGCCGGTTGAACGACTTCGACAGCAGGATGCCCGACACGCTCAGCGTCTCCTGCGTGATCGCCGTCAGCTCCGACAGCGACTGCTGCGTCTCCGACGCGATCCGCGCGCGCACCTGCCCCACGCGCCGCTGCACGATGACGAGGGGCGGCATGATCACGATCGCGATGAGCGTGAGGCGCCAGTCGATGAGGATCATCGCCACGAGCGAGGCGATCACCGTCACCGTGTTGCCGAGGATGCTCGTCACGGTGCTCGTGAGCACGCCGGAAACGCCGCCGACGTCGTTCTGCAGCCGCGACTGGATGACGCCCGTCTTGGTGCGGGTGAAGAAGCCCAGCTCCATCGCCTGGAGGTGCTCGAACATCTTCACGCGCAGGTCGCCCGTGACGCGGTTGCCGACGTTCGAGGTGAACCACGTCTGGATCACCCCGACGATCGCGCTCAGCACGTACAGGCCGATGATGACGGCTACGAGCGTGCCCAGCAGACGCATCTGCACGCCGCCCTCGGGCGGGAACAGCGCCTCGTCGAAGACGCGCTCGATCACGAGCGGGGGCACGACGCCGAGGGCGGCGCCGATGACGACCAACAGCGCCGTGACGGCGATCTTTCCCACGTACGGGCGGAACAGCGCCGCGACGCGCCGCCCGAGATCGGGCACCGCGGGGGCCTCGGCGTTCTGCCGACGCAGGGCGTCCTCGTCCACCCCGCGCAGGCCGCCCGGGCGACCGCCCATTCCCCGTCCCATGCTCATGAGGCCAGACTATTGCCGGGGCCCGACATGATCGGCCGGGTGAACAGCAGGTTGAATATCGCGGATCCGGGAATGCGTCGTCGGAGGCCGCGGTTAGTCTGAACCGTCGCGCGCATCGGCGTGCCGCGGACGGCTCTCGTCCGCCACCGCATAACGCGGTCTCCCTCTCCCCTTCTGCTCCGAGGAGTCATATGTCGACCACCGAAACCGGATCCATCCCCGCCGTGGCTGCCGAGAACGCGGCCCCGCAGCGGGCGGACGGCATCGATCCGCGCGGGATGCGGGTGATCTGGCTCCTGCTCGTCGCCGCGTTCGTCGCGATCCTCAACGAGACGACGATGGGCATCGCGATCCCGCACCTCAACACCGACCTCGGCCTGCCGCCGGAGCTCGGCCAGTGGATGACGAGCGCCTTCATGCTCACCATGGCGGTGGTCATCCCGACCACCGGCTTCATGCTCGTGCGCTTCACCACGCGCCAGGTGTTCCTGGCCGCGATGATCTCGTTCACCCTGGGCACGCTCATCTGCCTCGTGGCGCCCGGCTTCACCATGCTGCTCGTGGGCCGCGTGGTGCAGGCGGCCGGCACCGGCGTGATGATGCCGCTGCTGATGACCACGATCATGAACGTGGTGCCGGCGCGCTCGCGCGGGCGCATGATGGGCCGCGTCGGCCTGGTCATCTCGCTCGCGCCGGCGATCGGCCCGACGCTCTCGGGCGCCGTGCTCGAGACCCTCAGCTGGCGGTGGCTGTTCGGCATCGTGCTGCCGATCGCGATCATCGCGCTGGCCGTGGGCGCCAAGTGGATGCTGAACCTCGGCGAGACCACCCACGCCCCCATCGACGTGCTCTCGATCGTGCTGTCGGCCCTGGCCTTCGGCGGCATCGTCTTCGGCCTGAGCCAGTTCGGCGGTCACGGCGAGGGCGCGGCCGGCTCGGCGGCGATGGGCTGGACGATCATGGCCGTCGGCGTCGTGGGGCTTGCGCTGTTCGTGTGGCGTCAGCTCGTGCTGCAGAAGAAGGACGACGCACTGCTGGACATGCGCGTGTTCCGCTCGGGCAACTTCGTGATCTCGGTCGTGATCATGGCCGTCGTGGCGTTCTCGATGTTCGGCACGTTCTCGCTCCTGCCGCTGTACCTGCAGGATGTCGTCGGCCTCGATTCGCTGCAGGCCGGCCTCGTGCTCCTGCCCGGCTCGCTGCTGATGGGCATCCTCGGTCCCGTGATGGGTCGCATCTACGACGCGCGCGGGCCCCGGACGCTACTGCTGCCGGGCACGATCCTCATCGCCGTGGCGATGTTCGTGTACGCCTCGCTCGGCGAGCACACCCCGCTGCCGCTGCTGATCGTCGTGCAGACGGGCATGTCGCTGGGCCTGGCCGCCTCGTTCACGCCGCTGTTCTCGGCGTCGCTCGGCTCGCTCGAGCGCCGCTTCTACTCGCACGGCTCGGCGGCGCTGAACACGCTGCAGCAGGTGGCCGGCGCCACCGGCACGGCGCTGCTCATCGCGATCTACTCCTCGGCGCTGCACGCCGGCGAGCAGCAGGGCCTCTCGGCCGCGGTCGCGGGCCTGCCGGGCGCGCGCTCGGCGTTCCTCATCGCCGCGATCATCGCGACGGCGACGGTGGTGCTGGCGCTCTTCGTGCGCAAGCCCGCCGACCAGGAGCCCGGCTTCCACGGCGGCCACTGATCCGACGCAACAACAGGGGCGCCGCACCGGTTCTGCCGGGGCGGCGCCCTGTTGCGTGCGCGGGGCGCCTGCAGGCGCGGGTCAGTGCGTGCGGGGCGCGGGGAACTCGCACACGCCGTCGACGCAGATGCCGGCCGGCATCGCCGCGTCCAACGGCAGCAGCGGCAGTTCGGCGAGCGGCACGGCCGCGTCCTCGCGGCGCGGGGTGTGGTCATCGTGAGCGTTCACTCGCGCCATGCTACGCCCGCCACGGGGCACCGGGGGCCGCCACGGTCGCGCGCCGTTAGCGATGCCCGCGGGCACCCGCAACCCCCGTGACAGTACGGCGCGCCCTCCGTAGCGTCGATCGCGACCCCTGAAGGACGATTCGAGGAGGCACGATGACTCACCTCACCGGCAAGCGCGTGGCGTTCCTGCTCACGGACGGATACGAGGACAGCGAGCTGACGAGCCCCTGGCAGGCCGTCACCGAGCACGGCGCGGAGGCGGTGCTCGTCTCTCCCGCAGAGGGCGAGATCACCGGCAAGAACGGCCACCGCCAGCGGGTGGACGTGCCGATCGCCGAGGCGACCAGCGACGCGTACGACGCGCTCGTGCTGCCGGGCGGTGTGGTCAACGCCGATCACCTGCGCATGGACGTGCCGTCGGTCGAGTTCGCGCGCGCGTTCTTCGCCGAGCACAAGCCCGTCTCGGTGATCTGCCACGGCGCCTGGATCCTCATCGAGGCCGACGTGGTGCGGGATCGCACGATCACGAGCTACCCGAGCCTGCGGACCGACCTGCGCAACGCGGGCGCCAACTGGGTGGACGAGGAGGTCGTCGTCGACGCCGGACTCGTCTCGAGCCGCACCCCCGACGACCTGCCCGCGTTCTGTGCCAAGACGGTCGAGGAGATCGCCGAGGGCAAGCACACCGAGCAGCACGGCTGATTCGGGCACGAGGCCGCCGGCCACGAGGTCGGCGGCCTCGTCGTGCGCGCGGCCGTCAGGCCGCGCGGCGGTAGCGCTCGTACACCACGCGCCCGGAGAAGACGCGGCTCTCGATCAGATCGAGCGCGATCGGATCGGCGATGTGCGGCAGCAGTGGGGCGCCGCCGCCGACGATCACCGGGTAGCGGAAGATCCGGAACTCGTCCACGAGACCCGCCTCGATCGCCTGCCCCGCGAGCATCGCTCCCCCGATCTCCACCTCCCGGTCGGTCTCGGCGAGGGTGCGTGCGACCTCGTCGGAAACCGATCCGGTCGCCAGGCGCGCGTTGCCCTCCACCCGATCGAGGGTGCGGCTGAACACGACCTTCGGCAGCGCCGTCCAGACGTCGGCGAACTCCGACTCGGCGGCGTTCCCGCGCATCGCGGGGTCGGTCTCCCACACGCGCATCGTCTCGTACAGGCGCCGCCCCAGGATGACGGCTCCCAGCTCGCGCACACGCGCCAGATGGAATCCGAAGAGCTCGTCGTCGGGAGCGCCCCAGTCGAACGAGCCGGTGCGATCGGCAATGAACCCGTCGACCGAGACCCCCATGGAGACGAGCAGCATGTTCCCTCCCTCAGCCGCGCAGCTCGTCGAGCGCCTTCTGCAGCCGACGCTCGCGGGTGGCGTCCTGCTTGGCCTCGGCGATTGAGCGCGCGATCTCCTTGCGCCGCGAGTACGCCAGCGCGTCGAAGCGCCGCTGCAGCTCCGGGTCGGCGCCGAGCGCTTCCTGCAGCGCGGCGGGCACCTCGACCGTGCGCTCCGCGGTGTCGAGCTCGATCGTCACCTCCACCGCGTCGCCGTTCTCGACCCCGAGCTCGGCCCGCGCCGCCTTGCTGAGGCCGATCATCGTGTCAACGCCCATGCGCGCAATCCGCAGCCGCGCCGTGCGGCCGCCGATCGCGACCACCACGGGCGCGTTCTTGGCGCCGCCGAGCTGCCCGACCTGCTCCTCGGTGAGCAGGATCGCGGCCGCCGGACCGTAGGGCTCGAGGACGGTCGAGAAAGTGAGCGCGCTCATGCCGACGACGCTACCGCTCCGCGCCCCGTCGCGGGAGGGGCGTCAGGGCTCGCAGGCGTATCCGTCGCCGTCGCGGTCGAGATCGTAGACATCGCTGCCCACGATGCGGGCCACGCCATCGAAGTACGCCGGCCCGTTGCCGCTGCCACCGGCGCAGTCGACATCCGACGACACGGGCACGCACGCGTCGGCATAGTTCGAGTCGCACCCCGCGCCGGCCTGTGCGATGGGCGCCGGTTCCGGAGCCGGCGGCGGCGGGGGCGGGTCATAGGTGCCGACCGCGACCACCCGATCGGTCGGCGGCACGGTGACGACATCCGAAACGAGCTCGCGGCTGATCTCCTTGCCGTCCACCAGCGTCACGCGATACGTGAGGGTGCGCTCCCCGTTGGCGCCCTCGGTGCGCACCGCCGTCTGCCCGCGCGTCATGGTGGGGTCATCGACGGTGGTTTCGGCGAATGGGAGCGCCTCGCTCACCACCTCTTCCCGCACCGACGTCGTCGGAGTGGGGGTCGGCTTCTCGGCGGCCGGCGCGAAGGGCCGCGGCGTGGACGACTCCGCCGGCGCGCGCGTGTCCGACGGCGCGCGCGTGTCCGACGGCTCGTGCTCGGTCTGCACCGCGGGCGCCGTGAGCGAGGACGTCGGAGGGGCCGATTGCGCGGAGGCGATGCCCGTCGTGGTGAAGCACACGACGGCCGCGACCGCCGCGACTCCCGCCGCGGCCTTCCGAGTCCGCAGGCGGAGCCATGTGGGCGTGCCCCGCCAGAGGGCGACGATCGCGACGACGAGGACGACCAGCGCGACGACGGCGATCAGCCCCGGCACGAGGATCGTCAGCGCGATCGCCACCGCGGCCATCACCGCCCAGCCCCACAGGGGAATGCGCCGCAGGGGCGACGGCGTCGCGGCGGTGTCGGTGGCCGGGACCGGAGGCGGTGCGGAGGCGCCCCATGCGGCGCCGTCCCACCACCGCATCTGCGACGGATCGTCGGGGTCGGGATACCAACCGGGCTGCGCGGCCATCATCGTCCACTTCCACGTCGAGGCGCGCGACCGCGCCTACACATTTCTCCCCGGGCACAAAGGGTATACGCCCGAGCACGTGGCCGCCAGCCTTCCGCGGCACCAGCGTCAGCGCAGGTCGAGCTCCTGCACCACGCGGGCGACCTCGGCGCGGGCCTCGGCGGTGAGGCCGCGGATCGGGAGCGGGAGACAGTTCGGCGGGACGAGGCCGAGCTGCTCGGCGATCGCGGCGACGACGCGGATGCTGCCGCCATGCGCGGCGAACAGGCACCACAGCGGCTCGAGGCGGACGGACTCGGCGCGCGCCGCATCGGCATCGTCCGATTGGGCCGCGCGGGTGATGCGCAGCGCCGGATCGGGCAGCGTGCCCGCGATCACCGAGTACCAGGCGTCGCAGCCGGCGAGCAGTCCCTCGGCCGCGAACGCGTCGCCCGAGACGCCGATCGTCACGTGCGGCGGGATCACGCCCCGGATCGCCGCGACGTGCGCGCGCGCCGCGAACGGCTCGGTGGGGACGCCCGGGATCTTGATCGATGCGATCCCCGGCAGCGCGGCGATCCTGGCGTACAGCTCGGGCGTGAACGGGAATCGCGTCGTGCCCGGGTTGTCGTACACGATGATCGGCAGCTCGGTGCGCTCGGCGACCGTCCGGAACAGCTCGAACACGTCGTCGTCGGTCAGCGGCTGGTAGGTCATCGGCGCGAGCAGCACGCCGGCCGCCCCGGCGTCCTCGGCCGCGGCCACGTGGCGCAGCACGTGTGAGGTGCGCAGCGCGGCGACGCCGACGAGCACCGGGGTCTCCCCCGCGTGCGCCACCGCGATGCGCGCGACGCGCGCCCGCTCGTCCGCGTCGAGGTAGGCGTACGAGCCCGTCGATCCCAGCGCCGTGATCGAGTCCACGCCGGCCGCCGCCGCGCGCTCGACGAGCCCCGCGAACGCGGCCTCGTCGACACGATCGTCGCGCAGCGGGGTCAGGGGAAAGGCGCTGAGGCCGCGGAAGGGACTGCTCACCCGATCGATCCTGGCATGCCCACCCGCTCCCGCGTGCCGTCCGGTCGTCTGGGGCCCGTCAGGCGGCACGAACGCACTCGGGAGCCCCGCGGCCGCGGCTCAGCCCTCGCGCGGGGCGACCCGCTCGGTGCGCGCGTCGCGGTCGTACTCGTACACCGTGCGGCCGTCGATCAGCACGCGCGCCGGGCGCGCCATGACGTCGAGCGGCTCGCCATTCCACACGACGAGGTCGGCGCGCTTGCCGACCTCGATGGATCCGAGCTCGCCGTCGATGCCGAGCACGCGGGCGGGGTTGATCGTGATCGCCTCGAGCGCCGTGCGCTCGTCCAGCCCCTCGCGCACGGCGAGGGAGGCCTGGTGCACGAGGAAGTTGATCGGGATGACGGGGTGATCGGTGATGATCGAGATCTCCACGCCCGCCGCGGCGAGCTTGCCCGGGTTGGCGATGGAGCGGCCGCGCAGCTCCATCTTCGACTTCGTGGTGAACAGCGGGCCGATCAGCACGGGCACGCCGCGCTCGGCGAGGTAGTCGGCCACGACGTGCGCCTCGGTGCCGTGGTCGATGACGAGCCGGTAGCCGAACTCCTCGGCCAGGCGCACGGCGGTGACGATGTCGTCGGCGCGGTGGGCGTGCTGGCGCCACGGGATCTCGCCGCGCAGCACGGCGGCGAGCGCCTCGTGCGTGAGGTCGACGTCGACGGGCTTGCCCGGCTCGGCGGCCTCGTGCCTGCGCATGTAGTTGCGCGCGGCGACGAACGCCTCGCGAATGATCTTCGCGTTGCCCAGGCGCGTCGACGGCGTCTGCTTCTTCTCGCCGTAGACGCGCTTGGGGTTCTCGCCGAGCGCGGACTTCACGCCAGCGGGGGCGCGCAGCACCATGCGGTCGACGATCCGGCCGTGGGTGCGCAGCACGGTGGCCTGACCGCCGATCGGGTTCCCCGATCCGGGGTTCACACCCACGGTGGTCACGCCGCCGGCGAGCGCGACGTCGAAGCCCTCGTCGAACGGATCGATCGCGTCGATGGTGCGGACGGCGGCCTGGTTCGGGCCGGTCATCTCGTTGGTGTCGCTGGCCGCCGCACCGTCGCCCTCCGGGTTCACGCCGAGGTGCACGTGCGCGTCGATGAGGCCCGGGGTGACGGTCGCGCCCTGCAGGTCGATCGTCTCCGCGCCTTCCGGGACCACCACATCCGCGCCGGCGGCGGCGATCCGTCCGTCGTCGCCGACGACGATCGTGCCGTCGAAGGCGTCACCCACCACCGGGATCACGTGTGCGTTGGTCAGGGCGAGCGTCATCGGGGAACCTCCGTCGGTGGGTGGGTGTCCTCCCATCCTGTCACCCGGCCACGGGCCACCCGACTCGGCCCTTCCCCCTAGGATTCATGCGTGATCGACGCGGGCTGGCACATCGACCCCGAGTCGCTCCTTCCCGTCATCGACGACATCGAGGCGTTCCGCCAAGCCCACCGTGACGACGACGCGAGTGACGCACTGGAGGCCTTGTGGGGCGGCCGTCCCGCCGAGGCCGAGGCGCTCCTGCGGGCGATGGCTCAGCCGGGCTCGGCGCGCATCCGAGCCCTGATCGCGGATGCCTGGCGCGACCAGGGGCGCCACGGCGCCTCGATCCGCGCCTATCTGGAGCTCGTGCGCGAGGCCGCGGGGATGCGGCACGAGGCCACGATGCACCAGCATCTCGGCAAGGCGTACTTCGTCGCCGGACGCTACGCGGAGGCGCTGGAGGCGTTCACGGTCGCGCTCACCCGACCTGCGGGCCGAGCTGGAGACGATCGGGCGACCGCTCTCCGACATCCGCGGGGTCGTCCTCACCCACGGCGACAGCGATCACATCGGCTTCGCCGAGCAGCTGCGGCGCGAGGCGGGCGTCCCCGTGCATGTCCACACCGCCGACGCCCATCGCGTCCGCACCGGTGAGAAGCCGAAGACACCGATGGGACCGGCCCGTCCCGGCCCGATGCTGGGGTTCCTCGCGTACTCCCTGCGCAAGAACGGGCTGCGCACGCGCTACGTGCAGGAGGTCGTGGAGGTCGCGGACGGCGATGTGCTGGATCTGCCCGGCAACCCCCGCATCATCGGACTGCCGGGGCACTCGCCGGGCAGCGTTGCGGTGCACGTGCCGGCGGCGGACGCGGTGTTCGTGGGTGACGCCCTCACCACGCGCCACGTGCTCACCGGCCGCACGGGCCCGCAGCCGGCGCCGTTCACCGACGAGCCCGAGCAGGCGCTCGACTCCCTCGACCGGCTCGCGGGGATCTCGGCGTCGTGGGTGCTGCCCGGCCACGGCGCGCCCTGGCGCGGCACGCCCGCCGACATCGCGGCGGCGGTCCGCGCGGCGTGAACCGCGCGAGCGCGGCGGATCAGCGATCGGATTCGATCCCATAGCGGCGCTTCAGCGCCCCATCGGGGAGAGCGAAGACCTCCTCCAGCTCGTCTTCGGGGCGCGGGGAACGCAGCACCAGGCGCGGCCGCTCGCCGCTCACCGGGCCCCACCGCGCATGGGCAGCGGCTCGTATCGCGGCGGCGGATCGGTGCGGAGCCGACCGTACGTGTCGACGTCGATCCGTCGCCCATCCACGAGGAATTTGGCGCGCTCGGTTCCCTCCTTCACAAAGCCCGCCGCGCGGGCCACCGCCCCGGACGCCGGATTGTTGACGCGGTGCCCGAGCTCGAGACGCTCGAGTCCGCCATCGGTCAGCGCCCAGTCGGCGACGGTCGCCGCGGCCCGGCGCATCCAGCCGTGCCCACGCGCCGCGGTCGCCATCCAGTACGAGAACCAGCCATTGCGGTTCTTCGCATCCACGCTCACGCACACGAGTCCGGCGAGCCCGTCGCCCGTCGCGACGGCCCACGGGCGATGCGCGGACGCGGGCGCCAGGAGATTCTCCACGTACCGCTCGGCATCGGCGGGCGTCGTCACGTCTCCCTGCCGCGCCATGTCGGCGTTCGAGCGGAACGCGGCCAGCACTCCCCCGGCGTCGTCGCGGCGCAACGGCCGCAGCCACACGCCCTCATCCGTCGTCATGCCCGAGTCGACCTCGTCATCGCCCCACGATATCGCCGCGTGCCTCTCCCGCCGCGGCGAGGGCCCGGGCCCCCGGCCGCATCAGCCGGCGTCCGCGACGGCGAGCGCTTATCCGCGGTTGGTGAAGCGCGTCCGCCCCGCCGACGACTTCCAGGCGCAGCCGCTTCCCGTGCCGGACGACCCGCGGCCACCACCCGCCCCGCTCGAAGACGACCTCGGTCGCGCTCTCCCCGCTCATAGTGCTCCCCTCACGCCCAGCTCTCGATCTCGGCCTCGATCCGCGGATCCGTGCGCACCCACACCTCACCCTCCGCCGCCCCGTCGGGCAACGGGAGGCGCTGCAGGCCGAGGGTCTCGATGAGCACCGACAGGGCGGCGCGATCCTCGCGGGACTCGGCGAGGGTGTCGGTGTGGAAGAAGACATAGTGATCCGCGTCGACGATCCCGTTGTCCGCCCAGATGCGGAGCACCTCATCCACCGCCTCGGGCTCGTCCGCGATCCCCGCCGCCCACCGCGCCCCGCGTTCCTCGGGCGGGAGGTCCAGATCGGCCGCGTCCGGGTACCAGGGGCCGCCCGCGAGCCCGTCGTAGCCGTCCGCGAAGAACCGCATCGCGTACGACCCGACCCAGTTCGCGTGCTCGATCCGCCGATACTCGCGCCGCGGACGCTGCCCGCCCCGGATGCGCACGGCGGTCCCGCTGCCGACGATCATCGCGAGCGCCTCCTCGGCGACCGGATCCTCGATCGA
The DNA here is from genome assembly GCF_004564075.1 of Microbacterium sediminis. Lineage (NCBI taxonomy): Bacteria > Bacillati > Actinomycetota > Actinomycetes > Micrococcales > Microbacteriaceae > Microbacterium > Microbacterium sediminis. The sequence goes on along the minus strand of NZ_CP038256.1, from coordinate 1,131,352 downwards.
GAGCATGACGGGATCACCCCGGAGTTCGCCGCGGAACTGCGCGAACGCGTCATACGCCTGCTGGGGGTCCGCCACCGAACATCGCCGCTCCGCGCCCGCTCCGTCCCCGAAGAGGAACAGCCTCGGCGCGGGATCTTATCGCCTCGTCACCCCACCACATTCGCGCACCGACGCGCCGAACGCCACCCCACCGAGAGCGCCCGTCCCCGACACGACCGAGCATGCCGGGGACGGTGACGATCAGCCCGCGGGCCGGCTGAACAGGTTGACGAGGTTGCCGTCGGGGTCGCGGAACAGCGCCGACCGGTTGCCCCACGGCATCGTCGACGGCGGCAGCACGATGTCGGTGAGCTCCGGCTCCAGCCGCGCAAACTCGGCCTCGACGTCGTCCACCTCGAACTCGACGATCACCGACCGGTTCGCGGCCGGGGCGAGGGCGTCGCCCAGCATCGCCACGGTGGCCGGGCTGGCGATCGCGAGGGTCGCGCCCGGGCCGGAGAACTGCGCGAACACCGGGGCCGGTCGCACAGCGGTCTGGCCGGTCACGCGCTCGTAGAACGCGGCGAGCCGATCGACGTCGTCGGTGATGATGCGGACGGATGCGAACGTCATGGGTGTCTCCTGAGCTGATCGAGTACGTTGACACCAGCCTCGTCCGCAGCCGCGACACCGTGCTGTCGGTGTTTTGGCAGATGCGGTCAGCGCAGGTCGTCCACGACCGATCGCAGCGTCCCGAACGGGATGTGGAGATCCTCCCTGCGCAGCGCCCGGGGCGGCGGACGCTCGTCGGTGAGCTCGACGGAGATCATGCGGTCGCCACGGAACGCCCGCACGCCGTCGCGCAGCCGGCACCACGCGATGAGATACCAGGCGCCGTCCCGGCCGATGGAGCCGAGCGGCTCGACCTCCCGGCGGGTCACCGTGCCGTCCTGACGCCGGTACTCCAGCCGCACCACCCGGTTCGCGCGCAGCGCCGCCGCGAACTCCGCGGGGATGGGGGCCTCGTCGTCGGGCTCGAGCAGGTGCACGCGCGAGGCAAGCGCCGTGGCGCGGCGCGCGTCCTCATCCGGCATGACGGCCAGCAGCTTGCGCAGCGCCGTGCCCGCCGCATGGCGGAACGGCCCGCGCCGAAGCGTGCCGAGCCCGATCAGGATCGCGAGCGCCTCGTCGACGGTGAACCCCATGGGGCCGAGGGTCGCGGACGCATCGAGCGCGTATCCGCCCGCCCGCCCCGGCTCGGCCCAGATCGGCACACCGGACTGCTGCAGCGCCGACAGGTCGCGCTCGACCGTGCGCACCGACACCTCGAAGCGCTCCGCGAGCCATCGCGCGCTCCGGCGCCGCGGCGACACCGCGCGCAGCTCCTCGACGAGCGCATAGAGCCGATCGGTCCTGTTCACCCGTCGATCATGCCCCGATCAGAGACCGCGATGCGCCGCCCAGCGACGCGACGCCTCCGAGGCGGCCTCGGCGATGAGCGCATCGATCTCGGCGCTGCGGCGCACGGGAAACGACACATACGTGCCGCGCCCGCCCGCGACGGGGCGCCCGTAGGCCTTCGCGGCGAGCGAGCCGTCCGGCAGCAACCGCACGGTGATCGACTGCAGCTCGAACACCTCGCCGCGGCGCTCGTCCTGCCACCGCAGCTCGGGCGGAATGTCCACGTTCAGGGCCAGGGCGTTGACGTCCACGTCGGCCAGTGAATCACACCGCCCGGGCTCCCCGGCGATCCGCGAGCGCCGATCACGCTTGGTGCCGCAGCGCCGCGAGCACTCGTCCCTCCTGCAGCAGAGCGGGATCCGCACCCGCCGCGGCGAGGTCGCGCATGCCCGTCTCATCCGACCGGAACCACGCGTCGACCTCGGGCTCGGGGCCGAGCAGGACGCGATCGAGGAGCCGCCGGACCTTCTTCTTGTTGGGCGTTCGCTCGCCGTGGGTCCTCTCGCACAGCCGCCTCACCACGTAGTCCGCCAACAGGTACCGCCCGACGTCGTCGCGGAGCACATCGAGATGCTGCGGCGTGATCACGAACCGAAACGTGAACGGCAGATGATCACGATCAGCACCCGCGCCGATCCGCAGCACGAGCGCATCGCCCTCGCGCAAGACCTCCGCCCACCCGCCGGGACGGGACAGCACTCGCTCGCTCACATCAACCTTCCCTGCGGGCGGTCGGGACCGGTGGGTCGGGACCGGCGAGCGAGCGCGTCCGCGAGAAGTTCCCGCCACTCGGCGCCGCCGTTGAACAACGGCAACACGCGCTCGGCGCACGCGGCGGCCCAGCGAGCGATCACGCGGCGGTCCGGGTCGCTGAGGGTCTGGATCGAGGTCACCGATCGATTCTCGCGGCCGATCCGCCCTGCGCGCCACACTCGCGCATTTCGCTCACTCGCCGCGCGGCTGCGACGCTCCGGAGTGCGCAGATTGCGTGCGATGCGGCCATGATCTGATACTCATGAACGATGAGCACCACCCAACGCATCCCCGATGTCGCCTCCCCCTCCGCCGATCGCGCGGCACGCCTCGCCGTCACGGTCTTCCCCGTCCTCGTGATCGTCGCGGGCATCATCGGCTTCGCCCTGCCGGGCGTCGTCGCGCCGCTGGGGCAGGCGGTGCCCTGGCTCCTCGGCGTGGTGATGTTCGGGATGGGCCTGACGCTCACGCTCCCCGACTTCACGCGCATCCTGAAGCGTCCGTGGATGGTGGCGATCGGCGTGGTGCTGCAGTACCTGATCATGCCGCTCACCGCGTGGCTGATCGCGCTCGCGCTCCAGCTCCCCGCGGAGCTGGCCGCCGGCGTGATCCTCGTCGGCTGCGCGCCCGGCGGCACGGCATCGAACGTCGTCACCTACCTGTCGCGCGGCGACACGGCGCTGTCGGTGACGGTGACGACCTGCTCCACGCTCCTGGCCCCGGTCCTCACCCCGCTGCTGACGCTGTGGCTGGCCGGGCAGTTCCTTGAGGTGCCGTTCGCGTCGATGATGATGTCGATCCTGCAGACCGTGCTGCTGCCGGTCGTCGCCGGCCTCGTCGTGCGACTGCTGCTGCGCACCTGGGTCGAGCGCGCACAGCCCGCGCTGCCGTGGCTGTCGACCATCGCGATCGCCCTGATCGTGGCGGCCGTCGTCGCGGGCAGCGCCGACAAGATCGTCGAGGCCGGCCTGCTCGTCTTCCTCGCGGTGTTCCTGCACAACGGCTTCGGCCTGCTGCTCGGCTACCTCGCCGCGTGGGGGCTGCGGATGACCCAGCGCGAGCGCCGGGCGATCAGCATCGAGGTGGGCATGCAGAACTCGGGGCTTGCCGCCTCGCTCGCCGCCGCGCACTTCTCGCCGCTCGCGGCGCTGCCCGCGGCGGTGTTCTCGGTCTGGCACAACCTCTCGGGCGCGATCTTCGCGCTGATCATGGGCCGCCGCCCCGTCACGGACGAGTGATGGCGGCGGGCACCGCCGCGCGCCCCTGCACACCCCGAGCCTTCCGGCACACGGATCCCGCCGATCCCTGTGCCGGAAGCCCGGTTCTGTTGCCGAACGCGCGGCGCGCGGGCGGGGCTACAGCATCGAGGTGAGCACACCGCCGTCCGCCCGGATGGCGGCACCGTTGGTCGCCGATGCGCGGGGGCTCGCGAGGTACGCCACGAGGTGGGCCACCTCGGCGGGCTCCAGGAACCGCTCGAGCAGCGTCGTGGCGTTCTCGCCGATGATCGCCGCCTTGATCGCCTCCACCGGAGCCGACTTCATGCTCGCGATCGACTCCACGGTCGCCGCGACGCCGTCCGAGTACGTCGGCCCGCCGAGCACGGTGTTGACGGTCACCGCCGTGCCTCGCGTGAGCTTCGCGAGGCCGTTGCCGAGGGCGATCATCGCGGCCTTCGTGACGCCGTAGTGCACCATGTCGGCCGGGACGTTCACACCCGACTCGCTGCTGATGAACAGCACGCGACCCCAGCCCCTCTCGAGCATCCCGGGAAGGAGACGACGCGACAGGCGCACACCGCTCATGAGATTCACGTCGAGGTAGCGCGCCCACTCCTCGTCGGGGATCGCATCGAACTGCGCCAGTCCGAAGAGGCCGACGTTGTTGACGAGGATGTCGACCGGCTCGAGCGCGTCGAGCAGGCGGGCGACGTCTTCGGGGCGCGAGAAGTCGGCCGCGACACCCGCGTGGTCCGCGCCGGGGTGGGCCGCCCGGAGCCTCTCGACCGCGTCCCCCACGCGTTCCGCGCTGCGTCCGTTGACGATCACCCGCACCCCCTCGGCGGCGAGCGCCGACGCGATCGCGAAGCCGATCCCCTGCGTCGACCCGCTCACGAAAGCCGTCTTGCCCCGCAGCTCCAGATCCATCTGCTCCCTCTCGCTCTGACGCACCGCGCCGATTTACTTGCTTAGGCAAGCAACGGTAACGGCTATTACTTGCGCAAGCAAGTAACGTACGATCGACTCATGACGCGATCCGAGAGCCCCGCCGGCCTGACGCCCGCACAGCTCGAGGTGTGGGCGGCCGTCGCCACGCTCCTCGAGCGACTTCCCGCCGCCCTCGACGCGCAGCTGCAGCGCGACAGCGGCCTGACGCACTTCGAGCACGGATTGCTGTTCGCCCTCGCCACGGCCCCCGACCGCACCCTTCGCCTGAGCACGCTCGCCGGCTACGCGAACTGCACGCTTTCGCGGCTCTCCCGGGCGATCACGCGCCTGGAGAACAAATCGCTCGTGCGGCGCGAGACCGACCCGAGCGACGGCCGCGCCTCCCTCGCCATCCTCACCGACGAGGGGGACAAGAAGCTCCGGCAGTCGACGCCGGCGCACCACGCCCTCGTCGAGAAGCTCGTCTTCGCCCCGCTCAGCGAGGCACAGACCCGCCAGCTCGGCGCGATCACCCGCACGATCAACGCGACGATCGACCCCGCCCCGGCCTGGACGCCGCCGACCCCCGAGGGCTGACGCAGACCGGAGCGCGACAGCTGCTCACGTCATTCCTGCGACCCGAGCTGCGAGTCGACCGCCTCGTCACCACTACAGGCTGCTGCGCAGCGTGGTGATGCGCGGGTAGCGAGTCGCGTTGATGCGCGGCTCCCAGTCGGGCACGTTCTGAAGGGCAACCTCCATGATCTCGGGCGGGATGATCACGCCGTACTGGGAGTTGGAGGCGAACGCGGGGCGGGTGAGTTCGCTGACGTGTTGGCTGGATTCGGAGCCGTCGGACCTGCGGATGACCGGTCCCCACACATGGACGGCGCCGACCCGCCACGCACCGTTCTCGTAGTTCCAGTGGATCGTGGCCTTCTTGATTCGCGCTGTGCGGGCCTTCACCACCATCGTGAAGTCCTCCAGACGCAGCTGCGTGTACGCATGCACGAGGACCTGGGTCGTGGTCTCGATGTGAGTGATCGTCACAGGCTCGTCTTCCGCTCCGCATCCCGCGGGTATCGGGTCTCGTTGATCTCGGGCTTCCAGTCGGGCATGTGCGCCAGGGCGGCCTCCACGATCTCCGGTGGAGTGGCAACACCACTCTGTCGCCTCGAATCATCCGCGGGCCGGGTGCTCTCGTGGAGCATCCGGCGCGACTCCGTGCCGTCCGCCTTGAGGATCGGTCCGGTGAGCTGCACGAACGAGATCACCCACGCGCCGGCCTCGTACGCCCAGTACACCGTGGCCCGGTGGAGGCGAGCGACACGGCCTTTCACCTCGAGCGTGAGGCCCTCGATCCCCAGCGTGGTGTACGCCTTCACCACGACCTGTGTCGTGGTCTCTCCCACAAGGATGGTCACGCAGGAACCCCTCTCGACGTCAGATTCGATCACGGACGTACGTCGCGCACGCGTCGACGATCGCGCGCGCAGCGTCGATCCCCTCGGAGACATCCTGCCGGGTCGCGGTCGGACGATCATTGTCCGGATACTCGGTGGCGTTGCGCACCTGCCGCATCCACTCGAACTCGCGGAGCGCGTCGTCGGGGACGAACTGCGCCGCGGCGATTCCCGTGTTCCGATGAGCACCACCGACGGGCCGCACCCTGAGGCCCTCGATCGCAAGCACCGCGGTCAGCGCCTTGCGCGCGCCGTCGTACGCCGCAGTGAACGCCATCGCGTGATCGTCGGTCCCGGCGAGAGTGACCGCCGTATCGAGATGGCGCTCGGCCATCGCGATCACACTGGCGGCGTGCTCATGGTTCACCGCGACGCGCTCGAGCCGTCGGCCGGCGATCATCGCGGCGATGGCATCAGCCGCGGACATCGCCGGTCAGCACGTCGACAATCGGGCGCGAACGGATCGTGGCGACAAACGGCGACGGACGATCGGCGCGCCAGTCGTCGGGCCCCATCCGCGTGACGTTCACCGGCACGTCAAGACGTGTACTCGCTTCCGTCGCGAGGTCCGCGAGGGTGCGACGAGGCGCCGAGCCCACCACGAGCACGTCGATGTCGTTCGGGAACGCGCCGCTCTCCCCCGCTCGACGCGCCGCCCACGATCCGTAGATCAGCAGTTCCTCGACACCATCGACACCGGCGAAGAGCTCGCGCAGCACGGGGACCGGGCCGTACGCCGCCGCGATCAGCTCGCGCATCGGCGCGAACAGCGGATGCTCATCGTTCGCGCGCACCAGCCGGTTGCGGCCCTCCTGGCGGTCACGCAGCACGTCGTTCTCGACGAGGCGCCCGACCTCGCGGTGCACGACGGTCCCGCTCACGCCCGTGCGGCGCCCGAGCTCAGACAGCGAGAACTCGCGGTCGGGATGCCCCAGCGTCTCCGCCAGGATCGCCCCGACCGCGTCCGAGCGCACGAAGGGCGTCAGCTGCGGAACCGGAGTCTTCACAAAACAGGAAGATATCTCCCGGTTATGGGAAGAGTCAAGGCCCGGCTCAGACGTTGGATCGGAGCTCCACCACGTTCTGGCACCGAACAGCCTTTGGATGCGGGTGCCGCTATCCGAGCGACTCGATCGCGTCAGCCAGCTCCTCGACACCGCGACGCCCGTCGAGTTCGATGCTCGCGCCGCGACGGAGCAGTGGTTCCACCTCCGCCACATATCGGCGGATCTCCGCCTGCTGCTCAGCGGTGCGGCCATAGGGATTGTTCGTCCGTGTCGCCACGCGTTCGATGAGCACTTTCACCGGCGCGCTGAGCAGCACCACATGATCGAACCGGTCGTAGAACCGCCCCTGGTTCTCGACCGTTCCTGAGACGACGAGGTCGTGATGTCGTTCTAGGAGTTCGCTCATACGGCGCTCGTCCCACAGTCCCCGCGGCAATTCCCAGCGGCCATAGTCGGTGTCCACCGTGAGCCGTCCTCGACGTGCCAGCTCGGCAAGCAACGTCGACTTGCCGGCGCCCGACATGCCGGTGACAAGGATGCGCGTCATGCGCGCCAGCATAGGGATCGTCGACACCCGACGATCGGCGGACTAGACGTTGAAGCGGAACTCCACGACGTCGCCGTCCTGCATGACGTAGTCCTTGCCCTCCATGCGGACGCGACCGGCGGCCTTGGCCTCGGCCATCGAGCCGTACTGGTCGAGGTCGGCGAACGAGACGATCTCGGCCTTGATGAAGCCGCGCTCGAAGTCCGAGTGGATGACGCCCGCGGCCTGCGGCGCGGTCCAGCCCTTGCGGATCGTCCAGGCGCGCGCCTCCTTCGGGCCGGCCGTGAGGTAGGTCTGCAGGCCCAGGGTCTCGAAGCCCACGCGGGCGAGCTGGTCGAGGCCGGACTCCTCCTGGCCGAGCGACTGCAGCAGCTCGAGCGCCTCGGCGGCATCGAGGTCGATGAGCTCCGACTCCACCTTGGCGTCGAGGAACACGGCCTTCGCCGGGGCGACCAGAGCGGCGAGCTCCGCCATGCGGTCCGCATCGGTGAGCACCCCCTCGTCGACGTTGAAGACGAACAGCGTCGGCTTTGCCGTGAGCAGGCCGAGCTCCTTGATCGGCGTGACATCGAAGCCGGCCTGGAACAGCGTCCGACCGCCGTCGAGCACGTCCTTCGCGGCACGGGCGGCCTCGAGGATCGCGCCGTCCACCTTCTTGCCCTTGACCTCCTTCTCGAGACGCGGGATCGCCTTCTCGAGGGTCTGCATGTCGGCAAGGATCAGCTCGGTGTTGATCGTCTCCATGTCGCTGGCGGGGTCGACCTTGCCGTCGACGTGCACCACGTCGGAGTCGCTGAAACCGCGCACCACCTGGGCGATCGCGTCGGCCTCGCGGATGTTCGCCAGGAACTGGTTGCCAAGGCCCTCGCCCTCGCTCGCGCCGCGGACGATGCCGGCAATGTCGACGAACGACACCGGCGCCGGCAGGATCTTCTGGGATCCGAAGATCTCGGCGAGGCGATCCAGGCGCGGATCGGGCAGCTCGACGACGCCGATGTTCGGCTCGATCGTCGCGAACGGGTAGTTCGCCGCGAGCACGGTGTTCTTGGTCAGGGCGTTGAAGAGCGTGGACTTGCCGACGTTGGGCAGTCCGACGATTCCGATGCTGAGGGCCACGGGAGTCCAGTCTAGGCGGGCGGGCCTGCGCCCCCGCCGGGAGCGCCAGCCACCCGCGATCGCGCCCGGCGACAGACGCCGCGACTGGCGCCCGGCCGATGGGGATGGAACGATCGCAGCATGGCCGAAAGCTCCACCCCCGACTCGCTGCGCCCCGACAACGCCGACCTCGTCGCGCGCGACCGCCGCTTCTTCGGCCACCCCCTCGGCCTCCTCACGCTGTTCACCACGGAGCTGTGGGAGCGCTTCAGCTACTACGGCATGCGGGCGATCCTGCTGCTGTTCCTCACCGCCGAGCTCACCGAGGGCGGCCTGGCGATCGACAGCACGACCGGCCAGGCCGTCGTGGCGATCTACGGCACCGGCGTGTACTTGCTGACGATCGTCGGCGGCTGGCTCGCCGACCGCATGATCGGCGCCCGCCGATCGGTGTTGTACGGCGGCATCGTCATCGCGGCCGGGCACGTCTCGCTCGCCCTGCCGGGCGGGGCGTGGTCGTTCCTCGGCATCGTGCTCGTGGCGATCGGTACCGGCCTGCTCAAGGCCAACGTCTCGTCCATGGTGGGCGAGCTGTACCACCGCGACGATCCCCGCCGCGACTCGGCCTTCTCGATCTTCTACATGGGCATCAACATCGGCTCGTTCTTCTCGCCGATCGTCGTGGGCCTGGTCCGCGGCATCTGGGGCTTCCACGCCGGCTTCCTCGTCGCGGCGATCGGCATGGGCTTCGCGCTGATCTTCTTCGTCGGCGGCCACCGCCTCGTCGCGCATGCCGGCGAGGACGTGCCCAACCCGATCACGCGCGAGGAGCTGCCGCGGGTGCTGCGGCTCGTCGGCATCGTCGTCGGCGCGATCGCGGTGCTCGCCGTCATCGCCGCGCTGCTGTGCGGTGGGTTCGGGCTCGTCGCGATCGTCGACACCCTCTCGTACGCGGCGTTCCTCGCGCCGATCGCGGCGTTCGTCGTGATGTACCGCTCCCCCAAGGTCACCCGCCCCGAGCGCCTGCGGCTGAGCGCCTACGTGCCGCTATTCGTGGCCGCGATGCTGTTCTGGATGATCTTCGAGCAGGCCGCGACGACGATGACGGTCTTCGCCGCCACCCAGACCGACCTGTCGCTGTTCGGACTCACGCTGCAGCCCGAGAACTTCCAGTCGGTCAACCCGCTGTCGATCATCATCCTGTCGCCGGTGTTCGCGCTGATCTGGCTGAAGACGAACGACCGGCCCGCCGTGCCGTACAAGTTCGCCCTCGGCCTGGCCCTGGCCGCGCTGTCGTTCATCGTGCTCGCGGCCGGCGCGTGGCTCACGGGCGACGGCAAGGCGCCGGCGCTGCTGCTCATCCTCGTGTACGTCATCCAGACGCTCGGCGAGCTGTGCCTGTCGCCGGTGGGGCTGGCGGCCACGACGCTGCTGGCTCCGCGCGCGTTCCGCGGCCAGGCGATGGGACTGTGGTTCCTCGCGCCGGCCGCCGGCACGGCGATCACGGCGCAGGTGGTGCAGCTGACCGAGGGCGTCTCGGACGTGGCCTACTTCGGGGTGACGGGCCTGATCGCCCTCGCCTTCGCGGTGGCGATGTTCTTCATCACGCCGTGGGCGCGCCGCCAGATGCACGAGGCCGACCGCCTCGAGGGCGTGGTCACCGCCGGCGAGTGAACGCGCGCCCGGCGCGCCTCGATCGGCGAGCCGGATCGGCGGCGCACCCTTGAGGGGTGCCTCTCGACTTCACCGCCATCGACTTCGAGACGGCCAACGGCTCCGCCGCGTCCGCCTGCCAGGTGGGGCTCGCCCGCGTGCGCGACGGCCGGGTCGTGGCGACCGCCGGCTGGCTGATCCGCCCGCCCGCCGGGCACGACGTCTTCAACGAGTGGAACACCCGCATCCACGGCATCACGGCCGAGGACGTGCGCACCGCACCGGGGTGGACCGCGCAGCTGGATCGGCTGCTCTCGTTCGTCGGCGCCGACGTGCTCGTGGCCCACAACGCGTCGTTCGACACGCGAGTGCTGCGCGCGGCGTGCGAGGCGACGGGCGACGAGCTCGGCGCGGTCGACTATCTCTGCTCGCTGCAGCTCGCGCGCCGCGTCTACGACCTGCCGTCGTACAAGCTGCCCGCCGCGGCGGCGGCCGCCGGGCACGCCGCGTTCGCGCACCATGACGCCGCGGCCGACGCGCTCGCCTGCGCGCAGATCGTGATCGACGCCGGCCGCCGCACGGGCGCGGCCGACGTGGCGGCGCTGGCCGCGGCCGTGGGCGTGCGCCTGGCCCGCACGGAGCCGGTGGCGGCGCGCGCGATCGCGGCCTGACCACGCGCGGCGCCGCGCTTTGTCGGAGGCCCCGCTCATGATGGGAGCATGGATCCGCTCGCCCTCGTCCTCGTGATCGTCGCCCTCGCCGCCGGCGCGGCGATCGGCTGGTTCGCGCGCGCCGGTCGCGCCGCGCGCGACGAAGCCGCCCACGCGCTCGCGCTGGAGGCCGCCCGCGCCGAGGCGGAGCGGCGCGTGATCGAGTCGCGCGCGTCGCTGGCCGAGCGGCTGGCGGCGGCCAACGCCGAGCTCGGGGCGCTGCACGAGTCGCTCGCCCGGCAGGACGCCCAGCGGCGCGAGGCGATGGAGCGCGAACGGCTCGATCGGCAGGAGGCGGCGGAGCGGGCGGCGCGCGAGAGCGCCGTGCTCGCCGCGCTCACCCCGGTGCAGGAGAGCCTGCGGCGCATGCAGCAGCGGGTGGACGCGATGGACAGCGCGCGCCAGGAGCAGTTCGGTCAGGTTGCCGAGCAGCTGCGGGCCGCCCAGGCGGTCGACGAGCAGCTGCGCGCCACCACCGAGTCCCTCGCCGGCGCGCTGCGCTCCACGACCTCGCGCGGCGTGTGGGGCGAGACGCAGCTGCGGCGCATCGTGGAGGCCGCGGGCCTCATCCACCGCGTCGACTTCGACCTGCAGTCCTCGATCTCCTCGGACGCCGGATCGGGGCGGCCCGACATGGTCGTGCGCCTGCCCGGCGGTACGTCGATCGCCGTCGACGCCAAGGCGCCGCTCGACGCGTTCCTCGATGCCGCCGCCATCCCCGAGACCGCCACCGGCGACGAGCGGGCGCGCCGCGACGCACTGATGCAGAAGCACGTCAAGGCGGTGCGCGCGCACGTCGACGCGCTGGCGAAGAAGGCGTACTGGTCGGGCCTCGGTTCGAGCCCCGAGTTCGTCGTGTGCTTCATCCCCAGCGAGTCGGTGCTCTCGGCCGCGCTCTCGGAGGATCCGGGCCTGCTGGAGTACGCGTTCGGCAAGCGGGTGGCGCTGGCCTCGCCCGTGAACCTCTGGGCCGTACTGAAGACGGTCGCGTACTCGTGGACGCAGCAGGAGGTGTCGCAGGAGGCCCGCGCCCTGTTCGATCTCGGCAACCAGCTCTACGACCGGCTGGGCTCCCTGGCCACCCACGCCAACGGCATGCGGCGCGCCATCGAGCGCACGGTCGACGCGTACAACCAGTTCGTCGGATCGCTGGAGTCGCGCGTGCTCGTCACCGCGCGCCGGTTCCCCGGCATCGATGCCTCGAAGCTGTCCCAGACCGAGGCGCCGGCCCCGCTTGAGGCCACGCCGCGACGCCTCACCGCGCCGGAGCTGCTGGGCGATGCCCCCACGGCCGACGAGACGGCGAGCGACCGTGCCGACGACGCGGCGCCGATCGCTGCCGACCTCGGGGAGGTCAGGCGGCGGCTGTGACGCGCCGCGCGCTCAGGGGATGAAGCTCAGGAGCGCGACGACGACGACCGAGAAGCCGAGGAACGCGCCGATGTTCCACCACACGCTCGGCTCGTGCCCGGGCTCGCGGCGCACGCGCAGCAGCACGTCGGGCCGGCGAGCGGGGTCGACCGCGTCCTGCACGACCGCCTGGGCGCCCGTGGCGGGTCCGCCCGTGGTGTTCTGCGTGGTTCCGCTCATCACATCGATTGTGCCACGCGACCCTGGGCGCGGCCCGTCACGACAGGGTCACGATGCGGCCTCAGAGCCACTTCGAGACGAGGTGCTCCGACGAGACGCGGCGGAGGGTGCCCGAGTGGCTGCGCAGCACGACGCTCTCCGTGTACACGTAGCCGCCCTCGCGGCGCACACCGGCCACGAGCTGGCCGTCGGTGACGCCCGTGGCGACGAACAGGGTGTTGTTGCCCTTGACGAGGTCATCGGCCTCGTAGACGTGATCCATCTTCAGGCCCGCGTCGATGCCGCGCTGGCGCTCGTCGTCGTCGCGCGGCCACAGCCGGCCCTGGATGTGACCGCCGAGCGCCTTGATCGCGCAGGCGGTGACGATCCCCTCCGGGCTGCCGCCGATGCCGACGCACATGTCGGTGCGCGCGCCGTGCCGGGCCGCGTTGATGCCGCCCGCGACGTCGCCGTCGGTCATGAGCCGCGTGCCGGCCCCGGCGGCGCGGATCTCGTCGATGAGCTTCTCGTGACGCGGGCGGTTCAGCACCGAGACCACCATCTCGTCGACGGGCTTGCCGAGCGCCTTGGCCAGGCGGCGGATGTTCTCGCCGATCGGCAGGCGGATGTCCACGACGCCGACGCCGGCGGGGCCGGTGACGAGCTTGTCCATGTAGAACACGCTCGACGCGTCCAGCATGGTGCCGCGGTCCGACAGCGCGATCACCGAGAGCGCGTTCTGGCGACCGGCGGCCGTCAGCGAGGTGCCGTCGATCGGGTCGACCGCGATGTCGTAGGCGCGACCGTTGCCCGTTCCCACGTGCTCGCCGTTGTAGAGCATCGGGGCGTTGTCCTTCTCGCCCTCCCCGATCACGACCACGCCGTCGAAGTCGACCGTGGCCAGGAACGCGCGCATGCCGTCGACCGCCGCGCCGTCGGCCGCCTCCTTGTCGCCGCGGCCGATGAACGGCACCGAGCGGATCGCGGCCGCCTCGGTCGCGCGCACGAGCTCGAGGGCGATGTTGCGGTCGGGACGAAGGGGGATCATGTCCTCGGCGGTCTGCATATCACGACCCTATTCGCCGAGGCGCGCGCGGGGGCCTCGCTTCGCCCCGCCAGACGCGAAGGATCCGCGATTCTTTCGCTCCTGTCATGACGCGCCCGGAGGGCGGCCCCGACGCGCACCGCGCCGCCCCTGCCTGGGCGCCCGCGCGCTCAGTAGAGTGAGAGGCGACACACGTCCACCGGAGGGAACCCGTCATGCCCGTCGCCACACCCGATCAGTACGCCGAGATGCTCGACCGCGCCAAGGCGGGCGGATTCGCCTACCCCGCGATCAACGTCTCGAGCTCGCAGACGATCAACGCGGTCCTGCAGGGCCTCACCGAGGCCGGATCCGACGGCATCCTGCAGGTCACCACCGGCGGCGCGGACTACTTCGCCGGCCACACCGTCAAGGCCCGCGCCACGGGTGCGATCGCGATGGCGCAGTACGTGCGCACCGTCGCGAAGAACTACCCGATCACCGTGGCCGTGCACACCGACCACTGCCCCAAGGACGCCCTTGACAGCTTCCTGCTGCCCGTGCTCGAGGCCAGCGAGGAGCAGGTGAAGGCCGGCGGCGAGCCGCTGTTCAACTCGCACATGTGGGACGGCTCGGCCGTGCCGCTCGACGAGAACATCGAGATCGCCCAGACGCTGCTCCCCCGCACCCACGCGATCGGCTCCATCCTCGAGATCGAGGTCGGCGTGGTCGGCGGCGAGGAGGACGGCGTCAAGCACGAGGGCTCCAACGAGGCGCTCTACACGACCGTCGGCGACGTGACGAAGGCCGTCGAGGCGCTGGGCCTCGGCGAGAAGGGCCGCTACATCTCGGCCCTCACCTTCGGCAACGTGCACGGCGTGTACAAGCCGGGCGGCGTCAAGCTCCGCCCCGAGCTGCTCGGCGAGATCCAGGAGGGCATCGCGGCGAAGTTCGACACCGGTCCGAAGCCGCTCGACCTCGTCTTCCACGGCGGCAGCGGCTCGAGCGCGGAGGAGATCGCCACGGCGGTCGCCAACGGCGTGATCAAGATGAACATCGACACCGACACGCAGTACGCGTTCACCCGGTCGATCGCGGGCTACATGTTCTCGAACTACGAGGGCGTGCTCAAGGTCGACGGCGAGGTCGGCAACAAGAAGCAGTACGACCCGCGCGCCTGGGGCAAGATCGCCGAGACGGCGATGGCCGCCCGCGTGGTCGAGGCCGCTCAGCAGCTCGGCTCGGCGGGCCAGAGCAAGGGCTGAGTTCCCGCGTCGGAAGCCCTCGCCGCCCTCGGGCGGCGGGGGCTTTCGCGTGCGATAGGTGCGCGAGCCGTGGTGCGGCCCGGGCGCGAGCCGAAGCGCGGCCCGCGCCAAGACGGGGTCGCGGGCCGCGTCAGCGGGCGAGCTGCTCCTGCACCGAGGCGTACAGCGCGCGCGAGGCGGTGAAGCGGGCCTCGTCGTCCGGCTGCCCCAGCACGACCGCATAGACGCGCACGCTGGCGCCGTCGTGGGGCACGTCCTTCGCCGAGAGCAGGCTGCTGCCGTCGAGCGTGCCGGTCTTGATGCCGACGACGCCCTCGTCGCCGAGGAGGTCGTTCGTGTTCTCGACCCGGCCGGCTCCCGGCAGGTCGACCGTGCGCGTCGCGACGATCTCGGCGATCACGGGGTTCGCCATCGCCACGCGCCCGAGCTCGATCAGCGCCGCCGCGGTGGCGGTGTTGCGGGGATCGATGCCGGTCGGCTCGACGATCGTGATGCCCTCGATGCCGTGACGCTCGAGGAAGGCGGCGGCCGCCGCGGCGAACGCGTCGTCGCCGCCCCACATCTCGCTCACGAGGATGTCGGCGTAGTTGCACGCCGAGCCGATGAGCATGCCCTGCAGCAGCTGGTATTCGGTGAGCACGCCGCCGACCGGCACCTTCAGCGCCGATTCGCCGCGCGCCAGGTACTCGTCGTAGGAGTCGTTCCACCGCTCGACGAAGTGGTACTCGACCCCCGAATCGCCCACCTGCAGCCCGCGGTCCTCGAGCACCATGAGCGCGGTGAGCAGCTTCGTGATGCTCGCCATCGGCATCGCCTCGTCGGAGTGCGCGATCACCTCGCCGTCGCCGATCGCGACGGCCGCGGCGCCGTGCGCGGGCCACGCGATGTCGTCCCCGTCGATACTCGGTGCCCCGCCGCCGGCGGGCGCCGAAGTGGCCGGGCCCGCGGTGTTCTCCTCGGCCACCGCGGCGGGCACGTCCTCGCCGGAGCCGAGGGCGAGGTTCGCGACCGTGCCGATGCCCGCTCCGAGGACGACCGCGAGCACGACGAAGGCCACGAGGTTCGCGAGGCGGCGGCGACGCGGCGGCTGGTGAGGACTCATCGCCTTCCAGTCTCTCGCAGCGCGGCGGCGATCTCGCGCCGCCGCACCCTGACCGGCCCCTGATTCGCCCCCGACGAGGCGCCCGCGCCGCGGCTCAGGCGCCGGTGACCGCGTCGAGGATCGCCGGGTCGCCCAGCAGCGGGATCGCCAGGAGCACGCCGGAGATCCCGAGGAAGACGATCGCGCCGACGACCGGTACCCAGAACGCGAGACGACCGGCGCGCATCCGCAGGTACGCGAGCGCGGCAGTGGCCAGCCAACCGAGGCCGATCACGATCGCGGCGGCCACGCCCCAGCCGCGCCCGCTGGACGGGTCGGTCAGCGTCGCGTCGATGCCCATCATCGACAGCAGCGTCTCGGAGTAGGTCGCGTAGTCCGCCATCTGCGGGATCGACGTGATCGTGTTGATGAGCCCGTACACGAGCAGGGCGATCGTGATCACGCGGTCGACGCCGAGCCCCGGCCGGGCCGTGCCGCCGAGCACCGGCACGGGCGACGCGGGTGCGGGCATCGGGGAGGGGGCCGGCGGCGTGGGCAGCGGGTTCGCCTGCATGCGACGGCGCTGCTCCTCGGGGCTGGCGTATTCGCCGAACTGCGGCACCGGAGGGCGCGGCTCGTCCGCCGGCGGCCGTTCGTCGGTCACGCCGACGCACCCACCCGACCGCCGCGCGGCTTGCCGTCGCCGCGGAGCTCCTTCGGCAGCGAGAACATGAGGTCCTCCTCCGCCGTCTTGACCTCCTCCACGTCGGCGTAACCGGCGTGCGCCAGGTCGCGCAGCACCTCCTGCACGAGCACCTCGGGAACCGATGCGCCGCTCGTGACGCCCACGGTCGTGACGCCGTCGAGCCACTCCTGCTTCACCTCGTCGGCGTAGTCCACGCGGTAGGCGGCCTTCGCGCCGTACTCGAGCGCGACCTCCACGAGCCGGACGCTGTTGGAGGAGTTCGCCGATCCGACCACGATCACCAGGTCGGCCTCGCGGGCGACCTTCTTGATCGCGACCTGGCGGTTCTGCGTGGCGTAGCAGATGTCGTCCGAGGGCGGATCCTGCAGCTCCGGGAAGCGGGCCCGCAGGCGGCGCACCGTCTCCATCGTCTCGTCGACCGACAGGGTCGTCTGCGAGAGCCAGACGAGCTTCGACGGGTCGGCGACCTCGATCGTGTCGGCCTCGTCCGGGTTGTTCACGATCGTGACGTTCTCGGGAGCCTCGCCCGCGGTGCCCTCGACCTCCTCGTGGCCCTCGTGGCCGACGAGCAGGATCTGGTAGTCGTCGCGGGCGAAGCGGACGGCCTCGCGGTGCACCTTGGTCACGAGCGGGCACGTGGCGTCGATCGCCTGCAGGCCGCGGTCGGATGCCGCGTTCACCACCGCGGGCGAGACGCCGTGCGCGCTGAAGACCACGTGCGCGCCCTCGGGCACCTCGTCGACCTCCTCGACGAAGATCGCTCCCTTGGCCTCGAGCTCGCGGACCACGTGGATGTTGTGCACGATCTGCTTGCGCACATACACGGGGGCGCCGTAGCGCTCGAGCGCCTTCTCCACGGTGATCACGGCACGGTCGACGCCGGCGCAATATCCGCGGGGTGCGGCCAGCAGCACCCGCTTGTGTCCCTGCACCTCGTTATCCTGGAGGCGCTCGCGACGAGCCGGGACGCGCGGCACGGGGAGCGAGATGGCAGTGGAACTCACCCGACAAGTCTACGGGCGGCCGCTGTGCACGGGATCAGAGAGGCGACTGAGGTGACGACGTTCGAGGCCGACCCCGTGCCGGGGCAGGCACCCCCGCCCGACAGCGTTTCCCCACGCGACTCCACGCCCGACGCGCCCACATCGATCGCGCGGCTGAACCAGACGATCCGCGGCTTCATCGAGCGGTGGGGATCGGTGTGGGTCGAGGGCGAGATCACCTCGTGGAACGTCCGCGCCGGCAACGTCTTCGCGCGCCTCAAGGACGTCTCCTCCGACGCGCAGATCTCCGTGAGCGTGTGGTCGAGCGCGCGGGCGCGGATCCCGGCGGATCTGAAGGTCGGCGACCACGTGATCGCGTGCGTCAAGGCGGACTACTTCGTCAAGGCCGGCAACTTCTCGTTCGTGGCCACCTCGATGCGCCACGTGGGGCTCGGCGAGCAGCTCGAGCGGCTGGAGCGGCTGCGCGCCCAGCTGCGCGCCGAGGGCCTGTTCGACCCCGCCCGCAAGAAGCCGCTTCCGTTCCTGCCCCGCTGCATCGGCCTGATCACGGGCGAGCGCAGCGACGCCGAGAAGGACGTGCACCGCAACGCCGAGTTGCGCTGGCCCGAGGTGCGCTTCCGCACCGCGTACGCGGCGGTGCAGGGCGATCGCTGCGTGCCCGAGACCCTCGCGGCGCTGCGCCGGCTCGACGCCGATCCCGAGGTCGACGTGATCATCATCGCGCGCGGCGGCGGCGACCCGCAGACCCTCCTCGGCTTCAGCGACGAGCGCCTCGTGCGCGCGGTCGCGGCCGCGCAGACGCCGATCGTCAGCGCCATCGGGCACGAGAACGACCGCCCCCTGCTCGACGACGTCGCCGACCTGCGCGCCTCGACCCCCACCGACGCGGCCAAGCGCGTCGTGCCCGACGTGGGCGAGCAGCGCGCCCTCGTGGCGCAGCTGCGCTCCCGCGCCCGCACCCGGCTGACGCAGCGCGTGCAGCACGACATCGCGCAGCTCGAGCAGCTGCGCACCCGCCCCGCGCTGCGCGATCCCGAGCGCATCGTTCGCGACCGCGCGCAGGAGGTCTACCTGCTCACGGCGCGCGGCCGCGACCTGCTCACCCGCACGCTGCACACCGCGCAGTCGCGCACCGCCGAGCTGCGGGCCTCGCTGCGGGCCCTCTCCCCCGCCGCCACCCTCGCCCGCGGCTACGCGATCGCGCACACCGACGGCGGGGTCATCCTGCGCGACGCCGCCTCGGCCCCTCCCGGCACGCGCCTGGTCGTCACCCTCGACCGCGGCTCGGTCGCCGCGGTGAGCGAGGGCGTGCTCGAGGCGGTCGACGGGGCAACGACGGCCGGGCCCGAGAGCGTCGGCGGCGGCGAATAGGATGGATCCGATGACCGATCAGCCCGCCCCCGCCGACGTCACGACCCTCTCGTTCGAGCAGGCGCGCGACGAGCTCGTCCGTGTCGTGGCGGAGCTCGAGCAGGGCGCCCCGACCCTCGAGCACTCGCTCGAACTGTGGGAGCGGGGCGAGGCCCTTGCCGCCCGCTGCGAGGAGTGGCTGCGCGGCGCCAAGAGCCGCCTCGACGCGGCCCGCCCGAGCGCCGACGAGGGCGAGTGATGGCCGAGCACCCGGTGCAGACGGCGGAGGAGATCGCCGAGCAGAAGGCCGCCCGATCGGCCGCCTACCGCCAGAGCCAGACCTTCCGCAATCTCGTCGTCGCGCTGCTGGCGAGCCTCGTGGTCGTCGCCGTGATCTTCTTCGCCGTGCCCCGCGGCACCCCCGCCCCGCGCCCGCGGATCGACGTGTCCGAGGTGGCCCAGCGGGTCGCGGAGTCGTACCAGCGCGACGTGATCGTGCCGGAGATCCCTGACTCGTGGGGCGTGAACGTCGCCGAGGTGACGGCCGGCGCCCCCTCGGTGTGGCAGGTCGTCTACACGCCGGACGAGACCAGCTTCCTCGACCTGGCGCAGGCCTTCGACGGCGACGAGACCTGGGCCGCGCAGCAGCTCGGGGGCGCGGCCCCGACCGGATCGGCCACGATCGACGGGATCGGTTGGGCCGTGTACGAGATCGCGGACCCCGACGCGCACGGAAACGTGTCATACGCGCTCGGCACCCAGGCCGGGTCCGACCACGTGCTGCTCTACGGATCGGCCTCGCCCGAGACCACCGCGGAGCTGGCCGAGATGGTCGCCGACCAGGTGCGGGCGCTGCAGGAGGAGGCAGAATGACCGAACGGATCGCCCCCGCGCAGGCGTGGGCCGACATGATGGCGGGCAACGCGCGCTTCGTCGCGGGCGAGCCGGCCCACCCGCACCAGGACGTCGCGCGGCGCGCCGAGATCTCGGCCGCCCAGACCCCCCGCGCCGCGCTGTTCGGCTGCTCCGACTCGCGCCTGGCGGCCGAGATCATCTTCGACATGGGGCTCGGCGACCTGTTCGTCGTGCGCAACGCCGGCCAGGTCACGGGCGAGTCGATCATGGGATCGCTCGAGTACGCCGTCGAGGTGCTGAAGGTGCCGCTCATCGTCGTGCTCGGCCACGACGCCTGCGGAGCGGTGCGCGCCGCGATCGACAGCTTCGACGTGGACCAGCCGAGCCTGCCGCCGCACATCTGGCGCACGATCTCGCCCATCGTCCCCGCCGTGCGCGCCGAGCTGCGCGCCGGCGCCGCCGAGGGCATCACGTACGAGACGGTCGATCCCGAGCTCGTCGGCCGCCGCCACCTGCGACAGACGGTGACGGCGATCCTGCAGTCGTCCGAGCTGATCAGCGACGCCGTCGCTGCCGGCACGCTCGGCATCGTCGGCGCGAACTACCGACTTTCCGAGGGCACCGTGGTGCCCGATGTCATCCTGGGCGCCGCGACCGACGCGGCCTGATTTCGCCATCGCTAGACCAACGGAGGAAGAAGTGACCGAGACCGAGTACCGGATCGAACACGACACCATGGGCGAGGTGCGCGTTCCCAAGAACGCGCTGTACCGCGCCCAGACGCAGCGGGCCGTCGAGAACTTCCCCATCTCGGGCAAGGGCCTCGAGTCCCGCCACATCGCCGCCCTGGCCCGCATCAAGAAGGCCGCGGCCCTGGCCAACAAGGAGCTCGGCACGCTCGACGGCGAGATCGCCGACGCGATCGCCTGGGCGGCCGACCAGATCGTCACGGGCGAGTACGACGCCGAGTTCCCGGTCGACACCTACCAGACCGGCTCGGGCACCTCGTCGAACATGAACATGAACGAGGTGCTCTCCACGCTGGCGACCCAGCACCTCGGCCGCGAGGTGCACCCGAACGACCACGTCAACGCGTCGCAGTCGTCGAACGACGTCTTCCCGACGTCGGTGCACGTGGCCGTGACCGAGGCGCTCATCACCGACCTCGTGCCGGCGCTCGAGCACCTCGCGACCGCCCTCGAGGGCAAGGCCGAGGAGTGGAAGTCGGTCGTCAAGTCGGGCCGCACCCACCTCATGGACGCCACCCCCGTCACGCTCGGCCAGGAGTTCGGCGGCTACGCCCGCCAGATGCGCCTCGGCATCGAGCGCGTGCAGGCGGCCCTCCCCCGCGTGGCCGAGGTGCCGCTCGGCGGCACGGCCGTCGGCACCGGCATCAACACCCCGCTGGGCTTCCCGCAGAAGGTGATCGAGCTGCTCGTGGCCGAGACCGGCCTGCCCATCACCGAGGCGCAGGACCACTTCGAGGCGCAGGCCAACCGCGACGGCCTCGTCGAGGCCTCGGGCGCGCTGCGCACGATCGCCGTCTCGCTCACGAAGATCAACAACGACCTGCGCTGGATGGGCTCGGGCCCGAACACCGGCCTCGGCGAGCTGCACCTGCCGGACCTGCAGCCGGGCTCGTCGATCATGCCGGGCAAGGTCAACCCGGTCGTGCCGGAGGCCACCCTCATGGTGTGCGCCCGCGTCATCGGCAACGACGCGACCGTCGCGTGGGCGGGCGCCTCGGGCTCGTTCGAGCTCAACGTCGCCATCCCCGTGATGGGCACTGCGCTGCTCGAGTCGATCCGCCTGCTCGCCAACGCCACGCGCGTGCTGGCCGACAAGACCATCGTGGGCCTCAAGGCCAACCTCGAGCGCGTCACCGCGCTGGCCGGCATGAGCCCCTCGATCGTCACCCCGCTCAACAAGCTGATCGGCTACGAGGCGGCGGCGAAGATCGCCAAGCACTCGGTCGCCAAGGGCATCACGGTGCGCGAGGCCGTCATCGACCTCGGCTACGTGGAGCGCGGCGAGCTCACCGAGGCCGACCTCGACGAGAAGCTCGACCTGCTCTCGATGACCCACCCGGGCTGATCCGGATCGCCGAAGGGGGTGGCGGGCGTCTCGCCCGCCACCCCCTTCGTGCGTCTGCGCCCGGCGTCAGGGCAGGTTCGCCGGGATCTCCGAGGGCTCGACCGACGGGTAGCGCGACGAGAGCTTGTCGATCCACGCCAGCGCGAGCGCCGAGAAGATGAACGCCATGTGGATGACGACCTGCCAGAACACGCCCTCGCTCGTGTAGGTCTCGCCGGTGACCGACTCATCGGTGCGCGAGCCGAGGTCGCCGACCTCGATGAAGGTGCGCAGCAGGTGGATCGACGAGATGCTGATGATCGAGATCGCCAGCTTCACCTTGAGGATGTTGGCGTTGACGTGGTTGAGCCAGTCCGGCTGATCCGGGTGGTCGCTGATCCGCAGCCGCGAGACGAAGATCTCGTAGCCGCCCATGATCACCATGATCAGCAGGTTCGCGATCATGACCACGTCGATCAAGCCCAGCACGGCCAGCATGATCGTGGCCTCGTTGAGGTGGGTGATGTCGTGGAAGACCGTCTCGATGAGGTGCCACAGGTCGATCATGAAGACGACCACGTACACGAGCTGGGCGACGATGAGGCCGACGTACAGCGGCGCCTGCAGCCAGCGGCTGGCGAAGATGAAGTAGCCGAGCGCCGCGGATCCGCGCCCGCGCGCCGGAGAAGAGGGAGTCGTCACGCCCCCGATCCTATTGACTCCGCGATCGCCGTGCCCGGTCCGCGAACGGCAACGGCGCGGCGAGCCCACGCAGGGTCTCGCCGCGCCGTCGACCGTCCCAGCGTCTCAGCGTCTCAGCGTCTCAGCAGCATCGCGCGCCCGGGTCGGCGTCCTGCGCGCGGTAGACGCCGCGCCAGTACTCGCGCGCACTGAGCGGCTCGCGGTCGGGGTGCGCGGCGCGGGCGTGGGCGACGTACGCGTCGTAGCGGGACTCGCCCGTCACGCCGCGCACGTACCAGCGCACCGCGCCCCACGCGCGCCGCACCACGTCGCTCATCAGTGGCCCCGCACGGGCTTCACGTCCTCGGGCAGCGCCTCCCACTGCTTCTCGAGCTCGCGCTCCTCGGCGGTGGGGATGAGGCCGGCCGGGGCGAAGCGGCGCGACGGCACGGCGGGCTCCTCGTTGTCGATCACGGCCGTGGAGCGGAAGGCCTGCACCACCCGCACCAGCGAGGCCGTGATCACGATGAGCGTGAGCACGAGGAACACGATCGACAGCGACCCCTGGATGAAGGTGTTGCGGACCACGGCCTGCATCGCCTCGACCGTCGGCGCGGTGCCGAACGAGGTCTCCCCCGCGGCGAGCGCCTCGCGGAACGCGACGTGCTGCGCCCAGTAGCCGACCGCCGGCACCGGGGAGAAGATCTTGTACAGCGAGGCCACGGTGGTGACCACCGTCACGAAGGCCAGCGGCAGCGCGACGATCCACAGCGACCCGAACGTGCGCCGGCGGGCGACGATCGTGAGCACGATCGCGAGCGCGATCGATGCGAGCAGCTGGTTGGCGATGCCGAACAGTGGGAACAGGGTGTTGATGCCACCGAGCGGATCGGTCACGCCCATGAGCAGCACCGCGCCCCAGCCGGCGACCATGATCGCGGTGCACAGCCATGCGCCCACGCGCCACGAGGTGTCCTTGAACCGCGGCACGACGTTGCCGATCGAGTCCTGCAGCATGAAGCGGGCGACGCGCGTGCCGGCGTCGACGGCGGTGAGGATGAACAGCGCCTCGAACATGATCGCGAAGTGGTACCAGAAGCCCATCATCGCCTGGCCGCCGATCCACTGGCCCATGATCACGGCCAGACCCACCGCGAGCGTCGGGGCGCCGCCGGTGCGCGAGACGATCGTCTCCTCGCCCACCAGATGGGCGAGGTTGGTGAGCGTGTCGGAGGTGAGGTTCACGCCGGTCAGCCCCAGGCTGTTCACCCAGGCGACGGCGCCCTCGACGGTGCCGAGCGTGGCGGCCGCCGACGAGTTCATCGCGAAGTACACGCCGCGGTCGATCGAGATCGCGGCGACGAGCGCCATGATCGCCACGAACGACTCCATGAGCATGCCGCCGTAGCCGATGAAACGCGTCTGGCGCTCCTTCTCCACCATCTTCGGCGTCGTACCCGACGAGATGAGCGCGTGGAAGCCGCTGAGCGCGCCGCAGGCGATCGTGACGAACAGGAACGGGAACAGCGGCCCGGCCCACACGGGTCCGGTCTCGCCCGAGGCGAACTCGCTGAACGCCGGCACCGAGATCTCCGGGCGCACGAACACGATCGCCACGGCGAGCGCCACGATCACGCCGATCTTCATGAACGTCGACAGGTAGTCGCGCGGGGCGAGCAGGATCCACACCGGCAGCACCGCGGCCACGAAGCCGTAGATGATGATGCCCCAGGCGATCGTCGTCTTGTCCAGCGTGAACAGCGCCTGGCCCCACTCCGTCTCGGCGACCATGCCGCCGCCGATGATCGCCGCCATCAGCAGCACGAAGCCGATCAGCGACACCTCGGCGATCTTGCCGGGGCGGATCCAGCGCAGGTACGCGCCCATGAACAGCGCGATCGGGATCGTCATGGCCACCGAGAAGACACCCCACGGGCTCTCGGCGAGGGCGTTGACGACGACGAGCGCGAGGATCGCCGTGATGATGATCATGATGAGCAGCGTCGCGAGGATCGCGGCGGCGCCGCCGAAGCGGCCCAGCTCGTCCCGCGCCATCTGGCCGAGCGAGCGGCCGCCGCGGCGCATGGAGAAGAACATCACGAGGTAGTCCTGCACCGCGCCGGCGAGCACGACGCCGACGATGATCCACAGCGTGCCGGGCAGGTAGCCCATCTGCGCGGCGAGCACCGGGCCGACGAGCGGACCGGCGCCGGCGATGGCGGCGAAGTGGTGACCGAACAGCACCCGCCGGTCGGTGGCGACGTAGTCCTTGCCGTCGGCCCGGTACTCGGCCGGTGTGGCGCGGGTGTCGTCGGGGCGGACGATCTTGCGCTCGATGTACTTCGAGTAGAAGCGGTAGAAGATCAGGTAGGTGCACACGGCGGCGAACACGAACCAGATCGCGTTCACCGTCTCGCCGCGCACGAGGGCGAGCATCACCCATGCCAGGCCGCCGAGCAGCGCGATCGCGACCCAGACGGCGATCTTCACCGGCGTCCATCGCGGTTCCGCGGTGGTGGCGACGGGTGGCAGCTGCGGCGGCGCTTCTGGCGCGGAACCTGTCTGCTGACTCATGGCATCGACTCCTTCGTCCATGCGGATCCCTCGATCCGTCCACCACACAGGCTAGGTGTGATGTCCAGGGACGTTGTTTCGGCGACACGGCTGTGAGGAGCTGATGGGCGAGGGCCTCCGGTTATGAAGTGGAGCTGTTGAGTTCAACCGCTTCACGAACCAGGAGGCCCTCATGTCCCACGCTAACGCTGCCCTGACACCACGCGCTCGTCTTCGGCTGGCGCGCCTGATCGTCGAGGACGGCTGGCCGCCGTCCCTGGCGGCGAAGATGTTCATGGTCTCGCCCGTCACAGCCAGGAAGTGGGCTGCCCGGTTCCGAGCCGAGGGGCCGACCGGGATGACGGACCGATCGAGCCGCCCACGGTCGATGCCGGCGAGGACACCGCTGCCCGTGGTCAAGAAGATCGTGAAAGCGAGGTGGCGACGCCGTCTCGGCCCGGTCCAGATCGCTGGCGAGCTCGGTCTGCCCGCCTCGACCGTCCACGCAGTCCTGGTGCGATGCCGGATCAACAGACTCAGCCATATCGACCGGGTCAGCGGTGAGCCGATCCGCCGGTACGAGCATGATCATCCCGGCTCGCTGCTCCACGTCGACGTCACCAAGTTCGGCAACATCCCCGATGGCGGCGGGCACCGTTACGTCGGCCGAGTCCAGGGCGAGCGCAACCGCGAGGCCACCGCTACCCGTCTGCAGAGCCGGAACCACCGCTATGAGCCGCGCCTGGGCACCGCGTTCGTTCACACCGTCATCGACGACCACTCCCGCGTCGCCTACGCCGAGATCTGCTCGGACGAGAAAGCGGACACCGCGATCGGTGTCCTGCGCCGCGCCGTCGCCTGGTTCGCCGACCGTGGCGTCCGCGTCAAGCGTGTCCTCTCGGACAACGGCTCCGCCTACAAGTCATATGCCTGGCGCGATACCTGCACCCAGCTCGGAATCACGGCGAAGAAGACCCGCCCCTACCGGCCGCAGACGAATGGGAAGATCGAGCGGTTCCACCGCACCCTCGCCGATGGTTGGGCATATGCCCGGTTCTACGGATCAGAAGCCGAGCGCCGCGCGGCGCTTCCGGGTTGGTTGCACTTCTACAATCATCACAGGCACCACTCCGCGATCGGAGGCCCGCCTATCAGCAGGATCGAAAACAACCTACCTGGACATCACAGCTAGGGGGTGCCCGCGCGCGGGCCGGGGCGCGCCACACGGGCCCATAGGCTGGGACGATGCGCTACCCCGAGGTCCGTCGCGACGACATCATCGACGAGTTCCCCCTCCCCGACGGATCCACGGCCCGGGTCCCGGCGCCGTACCGCTGGCTCGAGGACTCCGACAGCGACGAGACGCGCCGCTTCATCGAGGCGCAGAACGCCTTCGCCGAGCCGATCCTCGCCGCGCTCCCCGCGCGGGCGGCCTTCCGCGAGCGCCTGACCGCGCTGCTCTCGCGTCCCACGCGCGGCGTGCCCCTGCAGCGCGGCGGGCGGGTGTTCGCGTGGCACGGTGACGGCCGCAACCAGGACGTGCTCGTGGTGGCCGACGACGTCGACGGCCTCGAGGACGCCCGGGTGCTGCTCGACCCCAACGAGCTCTCCCGCGACGGCACCGTGGCCGTGACGATGATGACGGTGAGCCCCGACGGCGCCTACGTGGCCTACGGCGTCGCCGACGGCGGCAGCGACTGGCGCACGATCCGGGTGCGCGACGTCGCCACCGGCGAGGACCTCGATGACGTCATCGAGTGGACGAAGTGGAACCACCCGATCTGGCACCCGGATGCGCGTTCGTTCTCGTACTGGGCGTACGACGCCCCGAGCGACGATCCGCTCGTCGACCAGATGGGCACCGGCCGGCTCCTGCTGCACCGCCTGGGCACGCCGGTGTCGGAGGACGAGCTGCTCTTCACGCGCCCCGAGGAGCCGCGCACCTTCGGGCGCGAATGGCCGCGCGACGACGCCTGGTTCGTGTTCTCGACCGACACGGGATCGTCCAGCGGCAACGACCTCGCGGTGCGCCGCCACGACGAGCCGATGTCGGCGCTGCGACCGCTCGCGACCGGGCACGAGCGGGAATGGAACGCGATCGGCATCCGCGACGACGTGCTGTACGTCGTGACCGACGCCGACGCGCCGCGCTACCGCCTGGTCGCGTTCGACCTCGCCGCCGCCGACCCGGCCGCCTCGCTGCGCGAGGTCGTGCCGCAGCACGCGGAGGACGTGCTGCTCGACGCGGGCCTCACCGCGAGCGGCCTCGTGCTGACGTACTCCCACGACGCCTCGCACCGCATGCAGCTCGCGACGTTCGACGGCGCCCTCGGCGACGCGCTGCCGATCGGTGCGGGCGTCTCCGTCGCCGAGTCCGACGCCGTCTCCGCCACCGACACGGTCTTCGTCAAGGCGCAGGGCTTCGTCGATCCCGGCACCCGGCACGAGGTCGTCGTCGACGGCGCCCGCGTGGTCGCGCACCGCACGCTTCCCGACCCCGCCACCGGCGCCATCCGCGCCACGACCACGCGCATCCGGGCCACGAGCGCCGACGGCACGGTCGTGCCCGCCTTCGTCGTGGCGCCCGAGGGCGCCGCGCACGGGCCTCGACCGACCCTGATGTGGGGCTACGGCGGCTTCAACATCCCCATGAACCCCGGCTACCGGCCGCTGTTCGCCGCCTGGGTGCAGGCCGGCGGCACCCTCGTCGTGCCCAACCTGCGCGGCGGCGGCGAGTTCGGCTCCGACTGGCACAAGGCCGGCACCAAGGAGCGCAAGCAGAACGTCTTCGACGACCTGTTCGCCGTGGCCGAGCGCATCATCGCCGACGGCCTCACGACGCCGCAGCAGCTCGCCCTGCACGGCCGCTCCAACGGCGGTCTGCTCGCCGCGGCCGCCCTGACCCAGCGCCCGGACCTGTGGGCCGCCGTGCTGCCGGGGGTGGGCGTGCTCGACATGCTGCGATTCCACCGGTTCACGATCGGCTGGGCCTGGACGAGCGACTACGGCGACCCGGACGATCCCGAGGCGTTCGCGTACCTGCGCGCGTACTCGCCGCTGCACAACCTCGTCGAGGGCCGCGCCTATCCCCCGACGCTCATCACCACCGGCGACCACGACGACCGGGTCGTGCCCGGCCACTCGTTCCAGTTCGCCGCCGCGCTGCAGCACGCGCAGGGCGGCGACGCGCCGATCCTGCTCTCGGTCGACACCCGCGCCGGCCACGGCATGGGAAAGCCCCGCGACGCGCAGGCGCTCGAGTTCGCCGATCAGCTCGCCTTCGCCGCGCGCTTCACGGGGCTCGAGGCCTGAATCCGCAAGTCTCTGTCAAGTCCGCGCGTTCGGACAGCCGGACCTGGCAGAGACTTGCGGACTTGGGGTCAGGCCAACTCCCCGACCTCCAGCAGGTCGGTGACGAGCGCGGCGATCGCCGAGCGCTCCGAGCGGGTCAGCGTGATGTGCGCGAACAGGCCGTGGCCCTTGAGGGTCTCGATCACGCTCGCGATGCCGTCGTGGCGGCCCACCCGCAGGTTGTCGCGCTGCTGGACGTCGTGCGTCAGCACCACCTTGGAGTTCTGGCCGATGCGGCTCAGCACCGTCAGGAGGACGTTGCGCTCGAGCGACTGCGCCTCGTCGACGATCACGAACGCGTCGTGCAGCGAGCGCCCGCGGATGTGCGTGAGCGGCAGCACCTCGAGCATGCCGCGCTCCACCACCTCGTCGAGCACGTTCTGCGACACGACCGACCCGAGGGTGTCGAACACCGCCTGCCCCCAGGGGTTCATCTTCTCGGCCTGGTCGCCGGGCAGGTAGCCGAGCTCCTGGCCGCCGACGGCGAACAGGGGGCGGAAGACGATGATCTTCTTCTGCTGCTGGCGCTCCAGGACCGCCTCCAGGCCGGCGCACAGCGCGAGGGCCGACTTGCCCGTGCCGGCCTTGCCGCCGAGCGAGACGATCCCGACGTCCGGGTCGCTGAGCAGGTCGATCGCGATGCGCTGCTCCGCGGAGCGGCCGTGCAGTCCGAAGACGTCGGCGTCGCCGCGGACGAGGCGGTACGAGCCCTCCCCCGTGACGCGGCCGAGGGCCGAGCCGCGCTCGGACTGGATCACGAGGCCCGTGTTCACCGGGATGCCGACGACGTCGTCGTGCACGCCGACCTCGGTCTCGTACAGGTCGGCCATCTCGTCGCCCGAGAGCGCGAGCGTGGCCAGCCCCGTCCAGCCCGAGTCCACGGCCTGCTCGGCCAGGTACTCCTCGGCCTGGATGCCGAGCGAGGCCGCCTTCACCCGCATCGGCAGGTCCTTCGAGATCACCGTGACGGCCTGACCGTCGTTCATGAGGTGCATGGCGACGGCGAGGATGCGCGAGTCGTTGTCGGCCAGCCGGATGCCGCTGGGCAGCACGGACTGGTCGGTGTTGTTGAGCTCGACGCGCAGGGTGCCGCCCTCGCCGACGGGGACCGGGAAGTCGAGCCGCCCGTGCTCGACGCGCAGGTCGTCGAGGTGCCGCAGCGCCTGCCGGGCGAAGTAGCCGAGCTCCGGGTCGTGGCGCTTGGCCTCGAGCTCGCCGATCACCACGACCGGGATCACGACGGAATGCTCCGCGAACCGGAAGAACGCGCGCGGATCGCTCAGCAGCACCGACGTGTCGAGCACGTAGGTCCGCAGATCCTGATCCTGCGCCTGCACCGTCGTGCGAGCGGAACGCTGCTGACGCTGCACCGTGTTGCCAGTGGTCACAACCCACTCCCCGCCCCGGGCTCTGCCCGGCTCACTGCGAGTCGACCGTGGGCCACGAGTCGAGGCTGTTGCGGCCGACTCGACCGGGCGCTTTGCCCGATGCCCTGAACGTACGACCGTCCGGGTGTGCCGAGGCGCGACACCCCGGAGATGTCGCATTACGGGTGTGTGAACAACCGCTGAATGCGGCGGCGGGCGTCAGACGATCTTCTGCGCGAACGCGGCGAGCGCGTCCTCGAGCATGCCGAACGTCGCGTCGTCCGTGCCGACGTGCGGGGCGATGCGCACGAGGTTGCTGCGCGAGGTCACCGTCACGCCACGGTTGGCCAGGGCCGCGCCGAGTGACGCGACGTGCCCGGGCCGCGGCGCGAGGGCGACGAAGCCGGCGCGACGCTCCGGCTCGCGCGGGGTGAGCACCGGCACGCCGTACTCGTCGGCGAGGGCGATCACGCGGTCGGTCAACGCCGCGAGCTCCTGCTCGATCGCGGCGACCCCGACCGACGCGACCTCGCCGGCGGCCACGGCGAGGCGCCCGGCCGCGAGCCAGTCGGGCTGCGACACGCGGTACGCCTGCGGCGAGCCGACGGGGGCGGGCACCTCGTCCCACGTGATCCCCGTCTCGGTCGCCGGGTGGCCCGACAGGACCGGGCGGATCGCCGCGCGCGCCCGCGCGCTGAACCAGGCGAAGCCGGTGCCGCGACCCGCGCGCAGCCACTTGTAGCCGTGGCCGCACACGACGTCGGCGGCGGCGTAGTCGGCCTCGATCACGCCGAAGCCCTGCGTGTCGTCGACGATGAGCAGGCGGTCCTCGCCGATCGCCTCGCGCAGGCCGCGCAGGTCGGCGCGGAAGCCGGTGCGGGAGTCCACGAGGCTCACCGCGAGCGCGCGCGTGTCGTCGTCGAGGTGGTCGGCGACGACCTCGGGCGTGACGAAGCCCGACGGCGGCTCCATCCACTGCGGCTGCACGAGCCCGAACGACTCGGCGGCGCGCACGAGCAGCGTGGGGATCGTGGGGAACTCCGCCACGGAGGCGAGCACCCCGCCGCTGAGTCCGTAGAGCGCGTGCATCATGCCGTAGCTCGTCGAGGGCTGCAGCGTGACCTCGTCGGGCGATCCGCCGAGCAGCCCGGCCAGCGCCTCGCGGGCCTCCTGCTCGCGGCCGGCGACGTAGTCGATGCTCGTGGCGCGGCCGGTGCCGAGCATCTCGATGTCGGCGACGACCTCCTCGCGCACGGTGGTCGACAGGGGCCCGAAGGCGGCGAAGTTCAGGTAGCCGGGTTCACCGGTGAACGTGTCGCGATACGCCGAGATGTTGCTCACCCGATCATCATGGCAGAGCGCTCCGGCTCCCCGGGCACCCGGGCGTGCTCAGCCGCCGAAGCGGCGCTCGCGCGTGGTGTAGTCGCGGATGGCGCGCAGGAAGTCGATGTGGCGCAGGTCCGGGCCGAGCGCCTCGACGAAGTAGAACTCGCTGTGCGCGCTCTGCCACACGAGGAAGTCGCTGAGTCGCTGCTCGCCGCTCGTACGGATGACGAGATCGGGATCGGGCTGCCCTCCCGTGTAGAGGTGCTCGCCGATCTCCTCGGGCGTGAGGCTCGCGGCCAGCTCCTCGAGCGAGCCGCCCCGCTCGTCGTGCTTCTGGATGATCTTGCGCACGGCATCGACGATCTCCGCGCGACCGCCGTAGCCCACCGCGAGGTTCACGTGCAGGCCGGCGTTGCCCTCCGTGCGGCGCTCCGCGTCGGCCAGCGCCGACACGAGCGAGGGCGGCAGCGCCTCGGTCCGGCCCACGTGCTGCACGCGCCAGTCGCCGCGCTCGGCCAGCCGGCCCGCGAGCCCCTCGATGATCTCGATGAGGTCGCTCAGCTCGGCGGCGTCGCGCTTGCGCACGTTGTCGTTGGACAGCAGGTACAGCGTGACGACGCCGACGCCGAGCTCGTCGCACCACTCGAGGAACTCGACCATCTTCTTCGCGCCGGCGCGGTGGCCGTGCGCCGCGGTGTCGAATCCCAGCTGGCGCGCCCACCGGCGGTTGCCGTCGATCATCATCGCGACGTGATGCGGCACGGCGGCAGAGTCGATCTCGCGCCGCAGGCGCGCGGTGTAGAGCCGGTAGAGGGGTCCCAGCCCCTGCCCCGAACGTCCACTGTTCACGGCACTACGCTACCCGGTCGATCCCGGGCACCCGCCCCGCGGTGTACGTGCCACGGCATGTGCCGGCGCGTACGCTCGGAGCATGAGCCGTCCGTCCCGCGCGCCCGAGGTGCCCCAGCTGCCCCTGCTCGATGCGGCCGCCGTCGACGCGGTCGTCGACGTCAAGCCCAGCTGGCGGGGCTGGATCCACGCCGGCACCTTCCCCGTGGCGATCGCCGCCGGGATCGTCCTCATCTGTCTCGCGCAGGGCTCGACCGCCAAGTGGGCGTCTGCGGTGTTCATGGCCTCGTCGCTGCTGCTGTTCGGCAACTCCGCGGTCTACCACCGCTTCGACTGGGGCCCGCGCGTCAAGGCGGTGCTCAAGCGCATCGACCACGCCAACATCCTGATCCTCATCGCCGGCACCTACACGCCGATCGCCCTGCTCGCCCTGCCCTCGCGCGAGGGCGTGCTGCTGCTGAGCCTCGTGTGGGCGGGAGCCGTGGCCGGCATCCTCTTCCGCGTGCTGTGGATCGGTGCGCCCCGCTGGCTCTACGTGGCCCTGTACCTCGCGCTCGGCTGGGCCGCCGTGATGTACATGCCGCAGCTGTTCCGCGCGAACCTGGCGATGGTGATCCTCGTCATCGTCGGCGGCGCGCTGTACACGATCGGCGCCGTGGTCTACGCGATGAAGCGCCCCAACCCGATCCCGCGGCACTTCGGGTTCCACGAGATCTTCCACGTGTGCACGGTGCTGGCGTTCCTGTGCCACTGGACCGCCGCCCTGCTGCTGGCGATCGACCCGCCGTTCAACGGGCCCGCCTGAGTCAGCGGCTGCCGGCGTCGTCCGTGCGCGGGCCCTGCGCGGCGTCACCGCGGTCGCCCGCCTCGGCCTCCTCGGCCTCCTCGGCGAGGGCGCGCTGCTCGGCATCGAGCGCCTCGTTGGCCTCCTCGCGATAGCGCACCCGGCGCACGCGGCGCAGCATGTCGAAGACGAGCGCCACGACGACGAGCACGAGCAGCGCGACGACGGCGAATCCCATCGGGCCGGGCGTGACGAGCTCCGGGTCCACCGTGGGCGTCGGGGTGGGCGTGGGCGCCTGTGCGACGATCCAGCCGAGTCCGTGCATTCTGTCCTCATCTTCCCGACGTAGCCTGGAGTACCAGCCTACGTTCCCCCGTCCCCGGAGATTCCCGTGACCACACAGGCCCAGCTCGACGAGCGCTACGGACGCGCGCGCGGCGGACGCCTGCGCCCGGGGTGGATCGCGGTGGGCGCCGTCGCCCTCGCGGCGATCGGCTGGCTGTCGTGGACGACGATCTCGTCGACGATCGACGATGTCGGCATCGACGATCTGGGGTTCGAGGTGACCGGGGAGCACGCGGTCGAGGTGTCGTTCCAGTTCACCGCGCCGGCCGGCCGCGACGTCGCCTGCGCCCTCGAGGCGCTCGACGAGGACTTCGGCGTCGTGGGCTTCACGGTGTTCGAGTACCCGGCGGGACAGTCCCACGCGCAGAAGCACCGCGAGACGATCCCCACCGTCGCGGAGGCCACGACGGGTTTGGTGAACTCCTGCTGGGTGTCGTAGGCTGACGCTCCAGACCATCTGACGCCTCGGCACTTGCCGGGGCGTCTTTCACATCCTGCGACGAAGGGATACCGCCGTGTCGGACGACACCACGTTCCTCACCCAGGAGGCGTACGATCGCCTCGCCGCCGAGCTCGAGCACCTCTCGACCACGGGGCGCGAGGACATCGCCAAGCGCATCGAGGCCGCGCGCGAGGAGGGCGACCTTCGCGAGAACGGCGGCTACCACGCCGCCAAGGACGAGCAGGGCAAGATGGAGGCCCGCATCCGCACGCTCCAGGCGCTGCTCAAGGACGCCGTCGTCGGCGAGGCGCCGGAGTCGGACGGCACCGTCCAGTCGGGTACGGTCGTGACCGCCCTCGTGCTGGGCGACGAGGAGAAGTTCCTGCTCGGCAGCCGCGAGATCGCCGGCGGCACCGACCTCGACGTGTACAGCGAGAAGAGCCCCCTCGGCGCGGCGATCCTCGGTCTCAAGGAGGGCGACAGCACCACCTACGAGGCACCCAACGGCAAGCAGATCCCCGTCGAGATCGTCAAGGTCGAGACCTTCATCCCCTGAGCCCATCGGCCTCAGCGGGTCCCTTCATCTGCGGCCCTACGCGCCTCCGTTCAGGAACCGCCGGGTTCTCCCCGACCGGTTGCTGAACGGGGCGGCGCAGCCGCGGACCTGAGGCGACCGCCGCAACACGCGCAACGGCCGGTCAGTCGGGCATGAGCTCGGGGCGGAAGCCCGCATCGCGCAGCGCCTGCAGCACGAGATCGCGGTGCTCGGTGCCCCGCAGCTCGACCGACACCTGAAGGTTGACCTCGCTGATCTGCAGGCCCTGACCGTGGCGGGTGTGCATCACCTCGATGACGTTGCCGCCAGCCTCGGCGATCACCTGCGACACCTGCACGAGCTGGCCGGGGCGATCGGGCAGCGGGATGCGCACCGTCATGTAGCGGCCCGACGCCGCCAGACCGTGGGCGATGATCCGCTGCATGAGGAGCGGGTCGATGTTGCCGCCCGAGAGGATCGCGACGGTGTGGCCCGTCGCTCGGAACTTGCCCGCCATGATCGCCGCCACGCCCACGGCGCCGGCCGGTTCGACCACCACCTTCGCCCGCTCGAGCAGCGCCAGCAGCGCCCGCGCGATGTCGTCGTCGCTGACGGTGACGACCTCGTCGACGAGCTCGCGGATCACCTCGAACGGCACGTCTCCCGGGCGGGAGACGAGGATGCCGTCGGCGATCGTGGGCTTCGTCTCGATCTCGACCGGCGCACCGGCCTGCAGCGACCGCGGCACGGGCGCGGCGTTCTCGGCCTGCACGCCGATCACCCGGACCGTGCGGCCGGACGCGGCGGCGCGGGCCTTGGCGGCGGCCGCGACGCCGGCGATGAGCCCGCCGCCGCCGATGCCCATGACGATCGTGTCGACGTCGGGTACGTCGTCCATCACCTCGAGGCCGAGGGTGGCCTGCCCCGTGACGATGTCGCGGTGGTCGAACGGGTGCACGAGCACGGCACCGGTGCGGGCCGCGTGCTCGGCCGCGAGGCGCAGCGGCTCGGCGACGGTCTCGCCGGCGAGCACCACCTCGGCGCCGTAGCCGCGGGTGGCCAGCAGCTTGGGCACGGGCACGCCGAGGGGCATATAGATCGTCGCCGCGATGCCCAGCTCGCGCGCCGCCAGCGCCACGCCCTGCGCGTGGTTGCCGGCCGACGCCGCCACCACGCCGCGCGCCCGCTCCTCCGGGGTGAGCCGCGAGAGGCGGTACGTGGCGCCCCGGATCTTGAACGATCCCGTGCGCTGGAGGTTCTCGAGCTTGAGGCTCACGGGCTGTCCCAGCACCTCGGTGAGGTGGAGCGACGGCTGCACGGGCGTGCGCTCGATGACCCCGCCGAGGCTGCGCGCCGCCGCCTCGATCTCGGCCAGCGACGGAATGGCGGCGGTGCTCGGGAGGGGTCCGGTCATCGTCATGCGCGCTTCCCTTCGGTCGGGTCGTCGTCCGGTTCGTCGCGGCCGATCGTGCGGGGCACGGTGCTCCAGATGAGGTCGGCGTCCGGCGGCGCCCCGGTGCGCCACGAGCCGCTGGCGAGCGTCACGGCCACGACGTTGACGAAGGCGGCCACGGGCACGGCGAACAGGGCGCCGGCGATCCCGCCGATCATCGATCCGCCGGCCACGACGAGCACGACCGCGAGCGGGTGCACCTTGACGGCAGATCCCATGAGCAGGGGCTGCAGCAGGTGGCTCTCGACCTGCTGCACGAGCAGGACGACCGCGAGCATGGCCAGCGCGATCCAGGGCCCGTTGTAGACGAGCGCGATCACCACGGCGACGGCGCCGGTGACGATCGCGCCTACGAAGGGCACGAAGGCGCCGAGGAAGAC
Organism: Microbacterium sediminis; assembly: GCF_004564075.1. Taxonomy (NCBI): domain Bacteria; kingdom Bacillati; phylum Actinomycetota; class Actinomycetes; order Micrococcales; family Microbacteriaceae; genus Microbacterium; species Microbacterium sediminis. The sequence continues at coordinate 1,095,544 of NZ_CP038256.1, read as the reverse complement.
GAGCACGGCGATCGGGATCGCCAGCGGCACGCCGAGCAGCAGGGCGCCGATCCCGATGCCCACGGCGTCGATCGTCGCGACGATGATCTGCGTGCGCGCGTAGTTGATGAGGGTCTGCCAGCCGTTGCGGGCCGACGCGTCGACCGCCGCGCGCGCGGGCCGCGGGAACAGCCGCAGGGTCCAGCGCCAGATCGACGCCCCGTCGGCGAGCAGGCAGATGAGGATGAAGATGGCCAGCAGCAGACCGGTGCCGAGGTGGCCGACCGTGGTGCCGACCGTGAGCGCGCCGCTGAGGAGGGCATCGGCCTGCTCCCGCACGAACTCGACGACCGCGCCGAACGCGTCGCTGATCTGCTGCTCGGTGAGCAGCCCGCTCTCGATCGCCCACGTCCGCAGATCGGTGATCGCCTGGGCCGCGCGATCGCGCACCTCGCCGGCCTGCCGGCTCACCTGCCACACCACGAGCCACACGAGGCCGACCACGATCGCCAGGGTCCCGACCACCGACACGATGATCGCGAGGATCCGCGGCATCCGCAGTCGCAGCATCAGGGTGAAGCCGGGATAGAGCAGCGCGGTGATGAGGATCGCGACGAGGATCGGGATCACGAGGAGCTTGAACGTGATCACGAGCCACACGATCACCGCGGCGGCGCCGGCGATCACGAGGAAGCGCCAGGCGTAGGCCGTGGCGATCCGCAGTCCCGGCGGCACCTCACCCGGCTCCGCGGGGCGCGTCTCGCCGCCCGGCAGCGTCACCGGGCGAGCCCGCAGGAAGTCCCAGAACCCCCCGCGCCGATTCTCGTCGCTCATCTGGCTCAGTCTAGGTCCCCGCCGTATGCGCGCACCGGGATACGTCGCGCGAGCCCGCGGGGCGGGTCAGGGGGCCAGGAAGGCCGACATGAGGGGGCCGGCCGTCGCCGCTCCCCCGTCGCCGCGCTCCACGAACACGGCGACCGCGAGATCCTCCTGGAACGCGATCATCCACGCGTGCGTCGCGAGGTTCCCCTCCGCGTCGGGCTCGCCGAACTCCGCCGTGCCGGTCTTGGCGGCCACGGGCGGCTGCAGCGCCGCGAGGAACGTCGCGGAGCCGTCGGTGACGACGCCGCGCATCAGCTCGCGCAGGGTCACCGCCTCCTCCGCCGTGAGCGTCGAGGCGGTCTGGTCGGCCTCGTCCGCGACGAAGAACGGGCGCACGGTCTGCCCGGCGGCCACCGACGCGGCCACGGTCGCCATGCCCAGCGGGGTCTCGGTGACGATGCCCTGGCCGATGAGGTTGGCGGCGTGCGCCGTCTGCGAGTCGGCGTCGTCCGGACCGACCACGCCGAGGGCCTCGGCGGCATCGCGCAGGTCGGCGTCGGTGATGCGCTCGTGCTGGCCGATGAGCGCCGTGTTGCAGGAGTGCGCGATCGCGTCGCGCAGCGGGATGTCGCCGATCGCCGTGTCCGGATAGTCGCCGTAGTTGTGGAACGTGTATCCGTCGACGGCGACCTCGTCGGCGCACGAGACGACATCGTCGGGGCTCATGCCGCTGCGCAGCAGGGCCAGCGCGGTGACGACCTTGAACGTCGATCCCGGCGCGTAGCGGCCGGTCGTGGCCGCGTCGAAGCCGCCGTTCGCCGGCCCGTTGGCGGCCGCGAGGATCTCGCCCGTCGACGGGCGGATCGCCACGAGCGCGCTGGTCGAGGTCGTGCCGGCCAGCACGTCCTCCGCGCGCTGCTGCAGCGCGATGTCGAGGCTCACCTGCAGCGGCTCGCCCTCCTCGGCGGGCCACTCCGCCAGCACGCGCGGCTCCGCACCCTCCTCGCCCGTGGTCGCGGCGATCGTGACCGCGGGCGTGCCGCGCAGCCGATCGTTGTGGGCGGCCTGCAGTCCGGACAGTCCGGTCTGCTCGCCGGGCCCGATCTCGCCGTCGGAGTTCTCGATGATCTCGGCCGTGGCCTCGCCGACCGTGCCGAGGATCTCGCGCGCAAAGGTGCGGGTGGGGGCGAGCTGCATGGTCGTGTCGATCGCGCTGGCGCCCGGGATGTCCGCGAAGTCGGCGGCCACGCGCGTGGCCGCGTCCTCCGGCCGCAGCGTGATCGCCTCGACGAACGCCAGCTCGCCCATGGCCGCGGCGCGGCCGGCGAACTCGTCGGCGTCCACCTGCACGGCGGCCGCGATCGCCCGCGCGCTCTGCTCCACCTGGCCCGCATCGATCCAGCTCTTGTCGAGTCCGTAGCGCGTGACCGGCCGCTCGGTCACGATCGGCTGGCCGTCGCCCCCGAGGATCGCGGCCCGGGGCGGGAACTGCCGCGTCACGGTGAGCGTCTCGCCCTCCTCCAGGCCATCGGCCACGAGCGAGGGCGCGAAGGGCAGCGTCCACTCGCCCGCCTCGTCGTCGCGCGTGAGGGTGAGCGTCTGCTCGTAGCGCCACTCGCGCCCATCGATGCCCCAGGCCCAGGTGAGCGGCACGCTCGCGGTGCCGCCGCCGCCGCGCTCGGGCTCGCCCGCCGTCACGTCGACGGCGTAGCCGGCCAGCGGCTCCACGAGCGCCTCGAAGTCGGAGCCGCCCTCGACGACGGCCGGCAGCTCGTGGTGCTCGAGCGCCGACTCGAGGCCGGCCACGGCGTCGTCGAGCCCGTCGTCGCCGGGCGCGCAGCCGACGAGCGCGGCGGTGGCGAGAAGGACGAGGGCGGAGGCAGACACGATCCGAGACATCGCCGCCAGTATGACAGCGGCCGGCGACACCGGGCGCCGCACGCGCCCGCGACGACCGCGCCGCACCCCGCGGATTGTCGGCGCCCGCCGGTACCGTGGACGGCGTGGGGAACCAACCGATCGAGATGCTCAGCCCGGCGCAGGCGCGGCGCATCGCGCTGGGCGCGCAGGGCCTCTCCGGCGCGCGACCGGCGACGGCGGGAACGGCGCGGCTGCACGGCGTGATGGAGCGCCTGGGCGCGCTCCAGATCGACTCCGTCAACGTCTTCGCCCGCACGCACTACATGCCGCACTACTCCCGGCTCGGCGCGTACGACCGCGACGCCCTCGACCGGATGCTGTTCGGGCGCCGCAAGCGATACGTCGAGTACGTCGCGCACGAGGCGGCTCTCGTGGCCGCCGACGACTGGCCGCTGTGGCGGTTCCGGATGGACGACTTCCGCGCCCGCTACGCCGCCCCCGGCACCTGGGCGCATGACCACGCGGCCACGCTCGACCGCCTGCGCGCCGAGCTCGCCGACCGCGGCCCGCTGCGGCCCGCCGAGTTCGCGCAGGCGTCGCCCCGCGTCGCGCGCGGGCCGTGGTGGGACTGGGACGACGTCAAGCGCGGTCTTGAGATGCTGTGGCGCTTCGGCGACGTCGCGATCGCGGAGCGCCGCGGCTTCGAGCGCGTCTACGCGCTGACGGAGCACGTCATCCCCGCCGGCGCGCTGCACCGCGAGCTGGCGCGGCCCGACGCCGTGCGCGAGCTCGTCGCCCGCGCCGCGCGCGCCTCCGGCGTGGCCACCGCCGCCGACCTCGGCGACTACTACCGCCTCAAGGCCCGCGACGCCGTCCCGGCGATCGCCGAGCTCGTCGACGCCGGCGTGCTGCTGCCGGTGCGCGTGGCGGGATGGGAGCGCGCCGGCCGGCCGGTGCCCGCATACCTGCACCGCGACGCCGTCGTGCCGCGCCGGGTCGACCGCACCGCCCTGCTGAGCCCGTTCGACCCGGTGGTGTGGTTCCGCGACCGCGCGCTGCGGTTGTTCGGCTTCGACTACCGGATCGAGATCTACGTGCCGGCCGAGAAGCGCCGCTACGGGTACTACTCGCTGCCGGTGCTCGTGGGCGACCGCCTCGCCGCCCGCGTCGACCTGAAGGCCGACCGCGCCGGCTCCGCCCTGCTCGTGCAGTCGGCGTGGTGGGAGCCGGGGGCGCCCCAGGACGCGGCCGAGCGCATCGCCGCCGAGCTGCGGCACGCCGCGCGCTGGCAGGGGCTCGAGCGCGTGTCGGTGTCGGGATGGGGCGATGCCGCCCACGACATCGCCGCCGCCCTGCCCGACACGGAGCGCCACGACCACCCGCGCGCTCCCCTCGCGCCCGCCACAGCGCTGCCGCGCCCGGTCCCCGCGGAGAGGGCGTCATGACGAGCTCCTGGGACCTCGACGGCACCGCCCCGACCCCGGCGCCCGCGAAGCCGCGCCACCGTCGGCGCATCCCCGCGTGGGCGATCGGGCTCCTCGCCCTGATCGTCGTCGGCGCCGGGCTCGGCGTCTGGTGGGCCTCGAGCCGCGGCCCGGATGCGCGCGACGTCGCCGAGCAGTACCTCGCGGCGCTCGAGGAGGGCGACGTCTCGGCCCTGCGGCGCGTCACCGGCGCCTCGATCGAGGATCCGGCGATCCAGGCCTTCGCGCAGGCGAGCTCCTACGTCGCCGACGCCACGCTCGAGGGCGTGCAGACCTCGGGCGACCGCGCCACCGCGCGGGCGAGCGTGACCCTCGGCGGCGAGACCCACACGTTCGAAAGCCCCATGGAACGCTCCGACGGTGTGTGGCGCATGGGCGACGTGATCACGGTCACGGCCGAGCCGAGCATCGGCGACACCGTGGCGATCGGCGAGCTGTCCTTCGCGGCCGGGGAGCCGATCCGGCTGTACCCCGCGCAGTACGAGCTGACGAGCCTGCCGGGCGAGGTCCTCGACGGATCCGCCACCGTGACCGCCCTCCCCGGGGCGGACCCCGCCGCGGTGGAGGTGCCGCAGACCTTCGTCGACGAGGCGCAAGAGGTGGTGCAGGAGCGCCTCGCCGCGCACGCCGAGGAGTGCGCCGCGGCCACCGACGCCATTCCCGAGGCCTGCGGCATCGTCGTGCCCTGGCCGGCCGACCTGCGCGAGTTCCGCGGCGTCGCCTTCACGATCGACCACCTGCCGTGGGTGGAGATCGACACCGAGGCGATGACGTTCGCTGCCACCGGCGGCTCGCTCACCGCGGCCGTCACGGGCATCGCCCACGACGGCTCCGAGGAGACGTTCACGTACCGCGCCGACGACTGGACCCTGCGTGGGACGATGGAGGTCGCGGACGGCCGGCTCGTGCTGTCCGTGTTCTGACACCGCGATCCCCGGGGAGGACCATGGCCGACGTCGAGAGCTTCCAGCTCGATCACACCGCCGTCATCGCACCGTACGTGCGGCTCATCGCCACCGAGCACGGCCCGCTGGGCGGCACGATCTCGAACTTCGATCTGAGGTTCGTCCAGCCCAACGAGGGCGAGATCCCCACGGCCGGACTGCACACCATCGAGCACCTGCTCGCGAGCCTCCTGCGCGATCGCCTCGACGGCGTCATCGACTGCTCGCCGTTCGGCTGCCGCACCGGCTTCCACCTCATCATGTGGGGCGAGCGCACGCCCGAGGAGATCGCCCCGGCACTGGCCGACAGCCTGCACGCGATCGCCGAGCAGGTGGCCTGGGAGGACGTGCCCGGCGTGAGCGCCGAGGGCTGCGGCAACTACCGAGACCACAGCCTCCACAGCGCCCGCGAATGGGCCGCCCGCATCGTCGCGCAGGGCTTCAGCGTCGATCCCTTCGAGCGCGTGGGCGTCGTGTACTGATCCGCCGACGGCGAAGGCCCGGCCCCTCGCGGGACCGGGCCTTCGTGCGGTTCTCAGAACTGCAGGTGCTCGATGGGCAAGTGCCGTTCTTTCAGAACTGCACGCGCGGCGGTTCGGCGATCGCGGCGCCGTCGACCACCTCGAAGAACTCGCGCTCGTGGAAGCCCAGCTGGCGGGCGAAGAGGTTGTTGGGGAACACCTTGATCTTGGTGTTCAGCTCGCGCACGCCGCCGTTGTAGAAGCGGCGCGAGGCCTGGATCTTGTCCTCGGTGTCGACGAGCGACTGCTGCAGCTGGAGGTAGTTCTGGCTCGCCTGCAGCTGCGGGTACGCCTCGGCCACCGCGAAGAGGCTCTTCAGCGCCTGCTCCATGTGCCCCTCGGCCACACCGGCATCGCGCGGCGTGGTGGCCTGGAGGGTTTCGGCGCGGGCGCGCGTGACGTTCTCGAAGACGGCCTTCTCGTGGGCGGCGTAGCCCTTCACCGTCTCGATGAGGTTCGGTATCAGGTCGGCTCGCCGCTTGAGCTGGACCGTGATGTCGCTCCACGCCTCGTCGACGCGCACGTTGAGCTGCACGAGCGAGTTGTACGTCGCCCACAGGTAGATGCCGATCGCGACGACGAGCACCACGATGATGCCGACGGGAATGAGCCATTCCATGAGAACCCCCTCTTGCCTCTGACATCCTATGCCGGTCGTTCCGGGCGCACGGGGGAATCCGCGGCATTCCTCCTGTGAGCGATCGCGGCGGTAGCGTCGTCGGGTGACTCTCTCGCTCCGCATCGCTGATCCGTCCGACGTCCCCGCGATCGTCTCGCTCGTCGAGTCCGCCTACCGCGGCGAGGCCAGCCGCGCCGGCTGGACGACGGAGGCCGACCTGCTCGACGGCCAGCGCACCGACGCCGATCAGGTGTCGGGGCTGCTGGGCCCGGGCGGCTCCGTGGTGCTGCTCGCGGAGCGCGACGGCGCACCGGTGGCGTGCTGCCACCTGGAGCACCGCGGCGACCACGCCTACTTCGGGATGTTCGCGGTGGACCCGCGCGCGCAGGCCGGCGGCATCGGGCGCGCGGTGCTGGCCGAGGCCGAGCGGTTCGCCCGCGCGGAGTGGTCGGTGAGCCAGCTGCGGATGACGGTGATCACCGCACGCGAGGACCTCATCGCCTGGTACGAGCGGCGCGGGTACCGCCGCACGGGCGAGCACAGCCCGTTCCCCTACGGCGACGAGCGCTTCGGCATCCCCCGCCGGGACGACCTCGCGTTCGAGACGCTCGTGAAGCCGCTCGGCGTCGCCGCGGACTGACGCTCAGGCGCGCGCCGGGTCGAGCGAGAGGCCGCTGACGAACTCGCGCCGTTCGCCGGTGATCGGGTCGTCGAACGCGAGCCGCTCGGCCAGCAGCTGCAGCGTGTGGCGGAAGTCGTACGGGTCGGGCCCGAGATCGACCGGGTAGACGGGATCGCCCAGCAGCGGCATGCCGAGGCCGTTCATGTGCACGCGCAGCTGGTGGGTCTTGCCCGTGTGCGGCGTGAGCACGAACTCCCCCGCCCACGCATCGCCGTGCCGGAACGTGCGCACGAGACGCACCGACGTGTGCGCGTTCGGCTCGCCGGGGATCTCGCGCACCGGCCGCTCGCCGTCGACCTTGAGCAGGCGGCTGCGCACCTCGCGCTCGTCGCCGCTCTCGAGCCCGAGCGGCAGCGGCTCGCCGGGCGTCCACCCGCGCGGCAGCCAGGCGAGCGCGCGGTAGACCTTCTCGATCCCGCGACGCTGGAACAGCACCTGGTAGGCGCCGCGCGTCTGCGGGCGCCGCGAGAGCACGAGCAGCCCCGCCGTCACGCGGTCGAGCCGGTGGATGGCCACGAGGTCGTCCTCGCCCCGCTGCACGCGCAGCCGGGTGACCACGCACTCGCGCACGAAGACGCCGTTGGGGGTGGACGCGAGGAAATGCGGCTTGTCGACGACGAGGAGGTCGTCGTCCTCGTGCACGATCCGCACCTCGAACGGCACCCGGTCCTCGTACGGGATCGGCTTGTGGAACCAGTAGAACCCGCCGGGCCGCACGGGGTCATCCAGCGCCACCGGCGCGCCGGCGGCGTCGACGAGCGCGCCCTCCCCGACGAAGTACTCCGGATCCAGCGGCTGCTGGCCGAAGGCCTGCTCGCGGCCCATCGTGGTGGGGATGACGACGTCGACGAGCCACTCGCGCACGGTGGCGGGGACGGGAAGGTGCGCGGCATCGTGTGTCTCGCGCCCGCCGGGGGCGCGCAGCCGCGCCGCGGCGATCCCGTCGCGCGGCGGCAGGGCGGCGTTGCGTCGCAGCGACCTCACGCGATCACCGCGCCCCGGTGGGGGATCCGGCTCAGAACCACTCGCTCTCGCGCACCGCGCGCATCGCCTTGGCCCGCTCCTCCTTGGGCAGCCGCTGCAGGTACACGACGCCGTCGAGGTGATCGGTCTCGTGCTGGAGCATCTGCGCGAACAGCCCCTCGCCCTCGAGCACGATCTTCTGCCCGTCCAGGTCGATGCCCTCCACGCGCGCGTACGGGTGGCGCAGCGCCTCGTGCCACAGGTTGGGCACCGACAGGCAGCCCTCCCCCGTCGGCACCGGCTCGCCGCGCACCTCGACCACGCGGGGGTTGAGGATGTAGCCGACCTCGTCGTCCACGTTGTAGCTGAAGGCGCGCAGCCCCACGCCGATCTGGGGCGCGGCGACGCCGGCGCGGCCGGGCAGCTTCACGGTGTCGATCAGGTCGTCGACGAGCGCGCGGATGCCCTCGTCGATCTGCTCGATCTCGGCGGCCGGGGTGCGCAGCACCGGGTCGCCGTAGATGCGGATCTCGCGGACGGTCACTTCGTCGCCCCGTGGCGGGTGCCCGAACGCAGCCCCTCCACGACGCGGGCGGCGAGTTCGCGCGCCGCCAGGCGCGTCTCGGGCTTGAGCTCGGCGTACGTGATCGCGCTGCCGGTGGCGAGGGCGGGGTCGTACGGCAGGCGCACGACGGCACGCACGCGGCTGGTGAAGTGGGCCTCCAGCTCGTCGAGCCGCACGAGCGGCGTGCCCGGCGTGGACTGGTTGAGCACGACGACGGCGCGCTCGACGAGGTCGCCGCGGCCGTGCGCCTCGAGCCACGTGAGCGTCTCGGAGGCCAGGCGCGCCTCGTCCACGCTCAGGCCCGCGACGACAACGAGCTCGTCGGCGAGGTCGAGCGTGCCCTCCATGACCGAGTGCACCATGCCGGTGCCCGTGTCGGTGAGGACGATCGAGTAGTAGTGCGCGGCCACCTCGGCGACCGTGCGGTAGTCGTCGTCGCCGAACGCGGCCGCCACGTGCGGATCGGCGTCGGAGGCGAGCACGTCCAGGCGCGTCTCGTCGCGCGCGACGAGGCCCGACATGTCGGCGTAGCCGTTGATCTTGGCGTGATCGCGCACGACGTCGCGCACCGTGCGGCCCGTGCGGCCGGCGACGCGCTCGGCGAGCGTGCCGCGGTCGGGGTTGGCGTCGACGGCCACGACGCGGTCGTCGCGCGCGTCGGCGAGCGCCATGCCCAGCAGCGTGGTGACGGTGGTCTTGCCGACGCCGCCCTTGCGGCTGAGCACCGGCACGAAGCGGGCGCCACCGTGCAGCGGGGCCGAGATGCGGGCGCTGAGCTCCTTGCGGGCGCGCACCTTGGCGCTGTCGCCGGGGTTGATCAGCCCGCGCGTGGCGCGGTAGATCAGCGAGCGGAACACGCCCTCCGGCTCCGGGCGCGCCTGCGCCGACGGCTCGATGAGACGGTCGCTCGTGAGCTGGTCGGCGCTCTCGGCGCCGGCGGCGTTGACCCGCTTGGACTCGACGGGGCGCGCGACGAAGCGCGTCGCCGCCACGGCCGACGCGGGCTGCGCGGCGTTGTCGCCGGGGGTGTTGGTCACGGTGTCGTCCTTCGGGATCTGCGGTGCGTCCGCGGCGACGTGCGCCGGCGCGGGTTCGGGCTCCGGTTCGGGTTCCGGCTGCGGCAGGGGCTCGGGGGCCGGTTCCGGGATCGGCTCGGGCTCCGGGACCGGCTCGGGCTCCGGGGCCGGCTCGGGCTCCGGGGCGGGCTCTGGCTCGGGGATCGGCTCCGGCTGGGGCCCGGGGGCCGGCGCGGGTTCCGGCACCGGGTCGATGACGGCCTCGCCCTCGCGCTCCGGGCTCTCCGCCGGGGCGACCTCATCCGCGTGCTCGTCCACGACCTCGGCCTCGTCGCCCTCGTCCTCGGCGGCGCCGCGGTCGCCGATCGACGCGCGGGCGGCGATGAGGGCCTCGGCGATGCGGGCACGCGCGGAGGCGACGGGATCCGACGCGACGCGCTCCTCCGGCGCCGCGGGAACGTCCACGTCGATCTCGCCCGTCTCGGCCACGATCTCGCCCTCCTCGGGCTCGTCGAGGGCGTCGTCGTCGGTGTCGGCGGGCAGCTCGAGCACGATCCTGCCGAGGGACAGGTCCGCGGGGGCGTCGTCGACGACATCGACGTCGTCGTCGAGGTCCTCGTACCCGCGCGGCAGCGTCACGCGCACCTGCGAGGTCCGGGTCCCGACGACGCCGATCACGGTCGTATCGGCGGCGGCGTCCCCCAGGACTCCGTGGTCCTCGGGCTCGTCGTGCCGCTCCTTCTTGTCAGGCGTCACAGATAGAAACTACTCGGCCGGTGCGACGACGACCAAAAGGTCGCCCGCCTCGACCTGCGCCGTGGCCCCGATCGCGAGGCGCTCGATGCGCCCGTCGACCGGCGCCGTGATGGCCGCCTCCATCTTCATCGCCTCGATCGCGGCCACCGGCTGACCGGCCTTCACCTCGTCGCCGGCGGCGACCTTGAGCGTCACGACGCCGGCGAACGGCGCCGCCACGTGGCCGCGCTGCGCCGGGTCGGCCCTCTCGGCCTGTCGTGTCTCGACGGTGATGCTGCGGTCGCGCACGTACACCGGCCGCAGCTGGCCGTTGAGGGTGGTCATCACCGTGCGCATGCCCTTGGCGTCGGCCTCGCCGATCGCCTCGAGGCCCACGTACAGCTGCACGCCGGGGTCGATCTCCGCGACGTGCTCCTCGCCCGGCCTCAGGCCGTAGAGGTAGTCGGGCGTGCCGAGGGCGGACAGGTCGCCGTAGGCCTCGCGATTCGCCTCGAACTCGGCGGCCGGGCCGGGGAACATCAGGCGGTTGAGCGTGCGCCGGCGGGTCGCGGTGTCGCCGGCGAGCCCCTCGCGCTGTTCGTCGGTGAGCTCCACGGCCCCCACCGACACCTCGCGGCCCGCGAGCACCTTGGAGCGGAACGGCTCGGGCCATCCGCCGGGCAGATCGCCCAGCTCGCCGGCCATGAAGCCGACGACCGAGGCGGGGATGTCGTACGCCTGCGGGTTCTGCTCGAAATCCGCCGGGTCCGCGTCCGCGGCGACGAGGGCCAGGGCGAGGTCGCCCACCACCTTCGACGACGGGGTGACCTTGGGGATGCGCCCGAGGATGCGATCCGCGGCGGCGTACATGTCCTCGATGCGCTCGAAGCGGTCGGCCAGGCCCAGCGCGATCGCCTGCTGACGCAGGTTGGACAGCTGGCCGCCGGGGATCTCGTGGTGGTACACGCGCCCGGTCGGTGCGGGCAGGCCCGACTCGAACGGCCGGTACAGCTGGCGCACGGCCTCCCAGTACGGCTCGAGATCGCTCACGGCCTGCAGGTCGAGGCCCGTGTCGCGCTCGGTGTGCGCGAGGGCGGCCACGAGCGCCGTGAGCGACGGCTGGCTCGTCGTTCCCGACATCGGCGCCGCGGCCGCGTCGACGGCGTCCACCCCGGCGGCGCTGGCCGCCAGGAGGGTGGCCAGCTGCCCGCCCGCGGTGTCGTGCGTGTGCAGGTGCACCGGCAGGTCGAACCGCTCGCGCAGCGCCGTCACGAGCTTCGCCGCCGCGGCCGGCCGCAGCAGGCCCGCCATGTCCTTGATCGCCAGCACGTGCGCGCCGGCCTCGACGATGCGATCGGCCAGCCGCAGGTAGTAGTCGAGCGTGTAGAGCGACTCGGCGGGGTCGAGCAGGTCGCCCGTGTAGCAGACCGCAACCTCGGCCACCGCGGTGCCGGTCTCGCGCACGGCCCGGATCGCCGGGGTCATCTGCGAGACGTCGTTGAGGGCGTCGAAGATGCGGAAGATGTCGACGCCCGTCGCCGCCGCCTCGCGCACGAACGCGTCGGTGACCTCGGTCGGGTAGGGCGTGTAGCCGACGGTGTTGCGCCCGCGCAGCAGCATCTGGATCGGGAGGTTCGGCATCGCCTCGCGCAGCGCCGCCAGCCGCTCCCAGGGGTCCTCGGCGAGGAAGCGCAGCGCCACGTCGTAGGTGGCGCCGCCCCACGCCTCCACGCTGAGCAGCTGCGGCGTCATGCGCGACACGTGCGGGCCGACGCGGACGAGATCGCGGGTGCGCACGCGCGTGGCCAGCAGCGACTGGTGCGCGTCGCGGAACGTCGTCTCGGTGACGGCGAGGGCGGTCTGCTCGCGCAGGGCGCGCGCGAAGCCCTCCGGGCCCAGCTCGCGCAGGCGCTGCAGGTTGCCGGCCGGCGCCGGGGCCTTCAGGTCGATCGCCGGCAGCTTGCTGCCGGGCGAGAGCATCACCGGCTTCTCGCCGTACGGGCGGTTCACGGTGACGTCGGCGAGCCAGTTCAGCAGCTTCGTGGCGCGGTCGCGCGACGGGTTGCTCCGCAGCAGCTCGGGACGCTCGTCGATGAAGGCGGTGCTGAGGTCGCCCACCACGAACGCCGGGTCGTCGAGCACGGCCCGCAGGAACGGGATGTTCGTGGCGACGCCGCGGATGCGGAACTCCGCCAGCGCCCGCTTGGCCCGGGCCACCGCGGCGGGGAAGTCGCGCGCCCGACAGGTGAGCTTGGCGAGCATCGAGTCGAAGTGGGGGCTGATCTGCGACCCGGCCGCCGTCGTGCCGCCGTCGAGGCGGATGCCCGCGCCGCCCGGCGAGCGGTAGGTCGTGATGCGCCCGGTGTCGGGGCGGAAGCCCTGCGAGGGGTCCTCCGTCGTGATCCGGCACTGCAGCGCGGCCCCGCGCAGCACGATGCGGTCCTGCGTGAGCCCGAGGTCCGCGAGCGTCTCGCCGGCCGCGATGCGCATCTGCGACTGGACGAGGTCGACGTCGGTGACCTCCTCGGTCACCGTGTGCTCCACCTGGATGCGCGGGTTCATCTCGATGAAGACGACCTCGCCGGCCCGCTCCCCCGCCGTCTCGAGCAGGAACTCCACGGTGCCGGCGTTCTCGTAGCCGATCGACTCGGCGAACGCGACCGCGTAGCGGTGCAGATCCTGGCGGATCGCGTCATCGAGGTTCGGCGCCGGCGCGATCTCGATGACCTTCTGGTGGCGCCGCTGCACCGAGCAGTCGCGCTCGAACAGGTGCACGGTCGCGCCGGTCTTGTCGGCGAGCACCTGCACCTCGATGTGGCGCGGGCGCACCACCGCCTGCTCGAGGAAGACGCGGGCATCGCCGAACGCGGCGCCGGCCTCGCGCATGGCGGCCTCGAGTGCCTCGGGCAGCCCGTCGGGGGTCTCGACGCGCCGCATGCCGCGGCCGCCGCCGCCGGCGACGGCCTTGACGAAGATGGGGAAGCCGATGTCGCCGGCCTGCGCCACGAGCGCGTCGACGTCGTCCGACGCCTCGGTGGAGCGCAGCACCGGCACGCCGGCGGCGATCGCGTGCTCCTTGGCGGTGACCTTGTTGCCCGCCATCTCGAGCACCTTCGCGGCCGGCCCGATGAACGTGATGCCGTTCTCGGCGGCGCGCGCGGCGAGCTCGGGGTTCTCGGAGAGGAAGCCGTAGCCGGGGTAGATGGCGTCGGCCCCGGCGTGCAGCGCCACGCGGATGATCTCGTCGACGTCCAGGTAGGCGCGGACGGGATGGCCCGGCTCCCCGATCTCGTAGGACTCGTCCGCCTTCTGCCGATGCAGCGAGCCGCGGTCTTCGAACGGGAAGACGGCGACGGTTCGGGCGCCGAGCTCGTACGCGGCGCGGAAGGCGCGAATGGCGATCTCGCCACGATTCGCGACAAGAACCTTCGAGAACATGGGCCTCCTTCGGCCGTGGGATTCACCGGGTCCGCACGTCCTCCACAGCATAGGGGCGATAACGTGGGGAGGTGCACGTACTCAGCGTCAGTTCTCTCAAGGGCGGCGTCGGCAAGACGACCGTGACCCTCGGCCTCGCGTCCGCGGCCTTCGCGAGAGGTCTTCGCACGCTCGTGGTCGACCTCGACCCGCAGTCTGACGTCTCCACGGGCATGGACATCCAGCCCGCCGGCAAGCTCAACATCGCCGATGTGCTGACGTCGCCGAAGGAGAAGATCGTCCGTCAGGCGATCACGCAGAGCGGCTGGGCCAAGGCGCACCCCGGGACCATCGACGTGCTCATCGGCAGCCCCTCGGCGATCAACTTCGACGGGCCGCACCCGAGCGTGAAGGACGTGTGGAAGCTCGAGGAGGCGCTGGCGCTCATCGAGAGCGAGTACGACCTCGTGCTCGTCGACTGCGCCCCGTCGCTGAACGCCCTCACGCGCACCGCCTGGGCCGCCAGCGACCGCGTCGCGGTCGTGACCGAGCCCGGCCTGTTCTCCGTCGCCGCCGCCGACCGCGCGCTGCGGGCGATCGAGGAGATCCGCCGCGGCCTCTCGCCGCGCCTGCAGCCCCTCGGCATCGTCGTCAATCGTGTGCGCCCGCAGTCGATCGAGCACCAGTTCCGCATCAAGGAGCTGCGCGACATGTTCGGCCCGCTCGTGCTGGAGCCGCAGCTGCCCGAGCGCACGTCGCTGCAGCAGGCGCAGGGCGCCGCCAAGCCGCTGCACGTGTGGCCGGGCGAGTCCGCTCAGGAGCTGGCCGCCGACTTCGACGTGCTCCTGGACCGCATCATGCGCTCGGGCCGGATCCCCGACCCCCGCGAGCAGGCCTGAGGCTCAGCGCTCTCGACTCCGGCCGCTGCGCGGCCTCCGCTCGAGCCGTCTCCACTCGCTTCGCTCGGTCGACGAGCCCGGGTGGTCATCGCTCGTGACGAGCAACAAGCACCACGGCTCGTCGACCGGAGCGCGAAGCGCGGAGCGGAGACGGCTCGAGCGAGCGCAGCGAGTCGAGACCTCGCGGCACAGCCGCGGAGCTGAAGCGACCACCACATCCGAAGCGGGGCCTGAGGCCTTGCGCTCTCGACTGCGGCCGCTGCGCGGCCTCCGCTCGAGCCGTCTCCGCTCGCTTCGCTCGGTCGACGACCCCGCGTGGTCACGCTCGTGACGAGCAACAAGCACCACGGCTCGTCGACCGGAGCGCGAAGCGCGGAGCGGAGACGGGTCGAGCGAGCGCAGCCAGTCGAGACCTCGCGGCACAGCCGCGGAGCTGAGGCGCAGGCCTCGCGGCGCGGGCGAGAGGTCAGGCGGTCTTGCGGGCGCGACGGGCGGCGAGCTCGTCGGTCGGGTCGGGCGAGGCGGCCTCGAAGTCGACGAGCTCGGACTCGACCTCGCGCAGCACCTTGCCCACGGCGATGCCGAACACGCCCTGCCCGCGGCTGACGAGGTCGATCACCTCGTCGTTCGACGTGCACAGGTACACCGACGCGCCGTCGCTCATGAGCGTGGTGCCGGCCAGGTCCTGGATGCCCGAGGCGCGCAGCTGCTCCACAGCGGTGCGGATCTGCTGCAGCGAGATGCCGGTGTCGAGCAGGCGCTTGACGAGCTTGAGCACGAGGATGTCGCGGAAGCCGTAGAGGCGCTGCGAGCCGGATCCGGTGGCGCTGCGGACGGTCGGCACCACGAGCTCGGTGCGGGCCCAGTAGTCCAGCTGGCGGTACGTGATGCCCGCCGCGCGCGCCGCGACGGCGCCGCGGTAGCCCGTCTGCGGGTCGAGCTCGGGGAGACCGTCGGTGAAGAGGAGCTCGACGGCGAAGCCCGGCTCACCGGTCGGAGTGCCTGCGTCCATGTGTCCCCCTGTCGTCCCTCTGACCTGTCCAACGTACGCCCCACCCCGTGCCCCGGCAACGACATCCGCCCCTCGGGCGGGGGCGTGTCGCCCTGCTGTTACCGGAACGAGACGATCAGTCCGTCAGCCGGCCGAGCGCGTCCTTCACGAAGATCGCCCGCACCTCGTCGAGGCGGGCGGCGAGCTCCGGCGCCAGCTCGTTCGCCTTCGCGCGCGACGAGGCGTCGGTGCGGCGGCGGACGGTGGCCAGCGCGGTCTCGACGAGCGCGACCTGGCGCTCGGCGGCCTGGCGCAGCCCGCGCACGTGCCGCGGCTCGATGCCGTGACGGTCGAGGGCCACGAGCGCGCGCATGAGGGCGACGGCCTGCTCGTCGTACGTCTCGGCCGCCTTCAGTACCCCGGTGCTCACGGCGTCGTTGAACAGCTGCGGCGCCGCGCCGGCGGCGGCCAGCAGGTCGGCGCGACTGTAGCGGCGCTCGGCCGGGTGGATCGACGGGGGCGCCACGGGCGTCTGCACCTCGCGGCCGGCGTCGACATCGGCGAGGTGCTCGCGGATGACGCTCAGCGGCAGGTAGTGATCGCGCTGCAGCGTGAGCGCGAACCGCAGGCGCTCGAGGTCGCTCGGCGAGAACTTGCGGTACCCCGACGCCGTGCGCTGGGGCGAGACGATGCCCTGCATCTCGAGGAAGCGGAGCTTGCTCGAGGTCAGCTGCGGGAACTCCGGGGTGAGCTTCGCCAGCACCTGACCGATGCTGAGCAACGCGCCCGCACCGGGCTCACGCCGCGGCAGAGGAGCAGCGGCAGCCGCCATCAGGCCCCCGCCGCCGGCAGGTCGAGGGGCGAGCTGAAGAAGTTCACGCGGAACTTGCCGATCCGCACCTCGTCGCCGTTGCGCAGCACGCCGCGGTCGACGCGGGAGCCGTCGACGTAGGTGCCGTTGAGCGAGCGCTGGTCGACGATCTCGAAGCCCGCCTCGGTGCGGAGGATCTCGCAGTGGCGGCGCGAGACCGTCACGTCGTCGAAGAAGATGTCGGCCTCGGGGTGGCGACCCACGGTCGTCACGTCGCCGTCGAGCAGATAGCGCGCCCCGGCGGTCGGGCCCGAGCGGACGAGCAACAGCGCCGAGCCGGCCGGCAGGGCCTGGATCGCCTCGAGCTCGGTGGCCGACAGCTCGCCGTGGAACGGCACGAAGGACAGGTCGGAGTCGTGCCCGAACGACTGCGTGGAGTCGCCCTGACCGTCGTGGCCCCCGTCACGCCGCAGCGATGCAGCCGATGTGGGCTGGAATTCCGAATCCGTCACGCTTGTTCCCCTCCTTTTGTCCAGCGTATCCGATCGGCCGCGCGCTTCGCGGCCCCGATCGCATGCCGGGCGGGTGATTGTCGAGTCACGAACCCACTGTCGGCCGCCTCGCCGCCAGCGTTCGCCCAGCGCCGCGCCCTACGGTCGAGGGCGTGACCGCTCTGACCCGAAGCCTGCGACGCCTGCCCGCCCTCGCGGCGGCGGCCGGCGCCCTGCTGCTGCTCTCGCTCGCCGCCGCCTCCCCCGCCGCCGCGCACGACACCCTGGTGTCGAGCGATCCGGCCGCCGATTCGACCGTCGAGACGCTCCCGACCGAGCTGACGCTCGCCTTCAGCGCCGAGCTGATCGACGCCGGCGACAACGGCACGGTCGTCGAGGTGCTCTCGCCGTCCCAGACCGACGTCACCGCCGGCCCCGCCGCGGTCGACGGCGCGATCGTCACGGTGCCCCTGGGAGAGGCCGCCGAGGCCGGCGCCTACACCGTCAACTGGCGCGTCGTCTCGAGCGACGGTCACCCGACCGACGGCACGTTCGCGTTCACCGTGACCACCCCGACCGCGCCGTCCGCGATGCCCGAGCCCACCCGCACGCCGGACGCGAGCGCGCCGTCGCACGAGCCGGCCGCCACCTCGACGCCGGTCGCCACCGACGACCCGGCCGACGGCACCCCGGCCGACGGCGACAGCTTCGCGCGCAACCTGCCCTGGATCATCGGCGGCATCGTGCTCGCCGCCGGCCTGGGGGCGCTCGTGGCGGTGCTCATCGCCCGCGCCCGCCGCGGCGGACCCGACGACGACGCCACGCGCACCCCTCCCGCCGGGCGATAGGCTTTCGGTATGGCTCACTACGACCTCGTCATCCTCGGCGCAGGCCCCGGCGGTTACGTCGCCGCGGTGCGCGGTGCACAGCTCGGACTCTCGGTCGCGATCATCGAAGAGAAGTACTGGGGCGGTGTCTGCCTCAACGTCGGCTGCATCCCCTCGAAGTCGCTTCTGAAGAACGCCGAGGTCGCGCACACCTTCACCCACAAGGCCGACTTCTTCGGCATCTCGGGTGAGGTCTCGTTCGACTTCGGCGCCGCGTTCGACCGCAGCCGCAAGGTGGCCGAGACGCACGTCAAGGGCATCCACTTCCTCATGAAGAAGAACAAGGTCACCGAGTACGAGGGCCGCGGCACCTTCACGGGCCCGAAGGCCATCTCGGTCGCCAAGGCCGACGGCACCACCGAGGAGATCACGTACGACAACGTGATCATCGCCACCGGCTCGAAGGTGCGCCTGCTGCCGGGTGTACAGCTGAGCGACAACGTCGTCACCTACGAGGAGCAGATCCTCTCGCGCGAGCTCCCCGAGTCGATCGTCATCGTCGGCGCCGGCGCCATCGGCATGGAGTTCGCCTACGTGCTGTCGAACTACGGCGTGAAGGTCACCATCATCGAGTTCCTCGACCGCGCCCTCCCCAACGAGGACGCCGAGGTCTCGAAGGAGATCCAGAAGCAGTACAAGAAGTACGGCATCGACATCCTCACCTCGACCGCGGTCAAGACCGTCGAGGACAACGGATCGTCGGTCCGCGTCACGTACGAGAGCCGCGACGGCCAGCCGGGCGAGATCACGGCCGGCAAGGTCCTCATGTCGGTCGGCTTCGCCCCGAACGTCGAGGGCTTCGGCCTCGAGAAGACGGGCGTCAAGCTCACGGATCGCGGCGCGATCGAGATCGACGACTACATGCGCACGAACGTCGACGGCATCTACGCCATCGGCGACGTGACCGCCAAGCTGCAGCTGGCCCACGTGGCCGAGGCGCAGGCCGTGGTCGCCGCCGAGACGATCGCCAAGGCCGAGACCCAGACGCTGGGCGACTACCGCATGATGCCGCGCGCCACGTTCTGCTCGCCGCAGGTGGCCAGCTTCGGCCTCACCGAGGAGCAGGCCCGTGCGGAGGGCCGCGAGATCAAGGTCGCGAAGTTCCCCTTCAGCGCGAACGGAAAGGCCAACGGCCTGGGCGAGCCGATCGGCTTCGTCAAGCTGATCGCCGACGCCGAGCACCTCGAGCTCATCGGCGGCCACATGGTCGGCCCCGACGTCTCGGAGCTGCTGCCGGAGCTCACCCTGGCCCAGAAGTGGGACCTCACCGCCGTCGAGGCGGCGCGCAACGTGCACACGCACCCGACGCTGTCGGAGACGCTGCAGGAGGGCTTCCACGGCCTGCAGGGGCACTTCATCAACATGTGAGTCGGTGCCCGTCGATGCCGCGCGGCGGCGTTGACGCGCCGACCGACAGACGAGCCCCTTCCGCGTTCCGCGGGAGGGGCTCGTCGCATGTGCGGGAAGATGGCGGGATGAGCATGACCGATCCCCTCGTCGTCGCGATCGATCTGGGCGGCAGCGGCACGCGACTCGTCGCCGAGGGCGCCGCGGACGGCCGCCCCGTCGCGAGCGTGAGCGGCCCGCCGCGCGCCGCGAGCACGGGCGTCTCGGACGATGCGGTGGCCGACGGGCTGACGCACCTGGCCACGCGGCTCGTCGAGCAGCTCGATCAGCGCCGGCCCGAGATCGTGGGGGTCGTGGCGGGCGTCGCGGGGCTCTCCAGCCTCGTGAAGGATCCCGTCTGGGTCCGCGACCGCCTCGCCTCGGCCTTCGCGGCGCGCGACGCCCTGCTGGCGAGCGACATGGTCACGGCCCATGTGGGCGCCCTCGGCTACGCACCGGGGGCGGTGCTGGCGGCCGGCACGGGCGCCGTCGCGCTCGGCACGGACCTGGACCGCGTATGGCGGCGCGTCGACGGCTGGGGGCACCTGCTGGGTGACCTCGGCTCGGGCGCATGGATCGGCATGGAGGGCCTGCGGGCCGCGGCGCGGGGCCTGGACGGCCGCGCCGCCCCCTCGGCGCTCTCCCGCGCGGCGGAGGCGCGGTTCGGCCCCGTGGCGACGTGGCCGGGCCAGGTGTACCCGCGGACGGACCGCCCGCGGGTGCTCGGCGAGTTCGCGCCCGACGTCGCGGCCGCCGCGGAGGAGGGCGATGAGACCGCGCGCGACATCCTGCGGCGCGCCGCCGCGCACCTCGCCGACACGCTGACGGGCGCGATCGGCGACGGCGTGCCACCGCGGATCGCGCTCACGGGCGGCCTGTTCGGCATGCCGCCCGCGCTGCTGCGCGATCCGGTCCTCGCCGCGCTGCGCGCGCGCCATCCGGGGCTCGAGGTGGCGGAGCGCCCCGGCAGGCCGCTGGACGGCGCCGTGCTCCTGGCCCGGCGTCTGGCGGCCGGGCGGCCGGTGCCGCGCGTGGCGCCGTTCGCCTGCTGAGCGGGCTCAGCGCCCGAGCGCGCGGGCGAGCTTCGACGCCGACGAGGCCGCGCGCGCACCGGCGGCGAAGGCCGCATCGGTCACGCCCGCGAAGAACGCCTCGCGGGCGTCCGCGTCGGCCGGGGCCGCGGGCCCCAGCTCGATCTCCCACTCGTGCCACTCGCGCTCGTCGCCGCCGCGCAGGTCCCACGTGCGCACGTGGTCGTCCACGAACTCGGCCAGCACCGCGCCGTCGGCATCGAGCAGCTCATAGGCGGTGCGGTCGTTCACGATCCGGGCCAGCGGCGCCAGCGCGTCGCCCGTGTACGGAGCGAGCTCGGCACGGACCGCCTCGGGCACCTCGTCGCCCTCGCCCAGGGGCCAGCCCAGCTCGAGGCGCGCGCCGTCGATGAGCGGACCCTTGATGTGCCACCCGGCATCGGGCCCGCCGGTGCGCCGGCGCACGGCCACCCCGGCGCGCGCGAGCGCGAGGTCGGCGGTGTCGAGGTAGAGCGCGTCGAGGTGGCGCTCCTGCCCCGCGGTCACCCGCGCGACGCCCGGCACATCGGTCCAGGCGGGCACGGGGGTACCGGCGTCGACATCGAACTTGCGCTCGACCTCGACGAAGCGCGTCGGCTCGGTCATGCCCGCATCACCGATCTGCGGCCTTGGGCTCGTCGTCGTCGGTCGAGTTGATGTCGCCGACCTCGCCATCGAAGTGGAAGTCGAACGAGGTGGGTCCGTCGTCGTCGCCGGTGTTCTCGGCCGCGCCCTCGCGACGGTAGACGAGCTGACCCTCCGCATAGGGCATGATCAGCTGGTCGAGGTCGGGGGAATCCAGGGGCAGGACCTGTCCGTCGAGGGGTCCGCCGTGCAGTCTCGCGATAGCCATGCCGCGAGCCTACCCCCGCCGTCGTGGCGCCGTCAGGGCGCCGCGCTGCCCTCGGCCGCGAGCTTCTCGCGCTCTGCCGCCTCCTGCTCGCGCGCCTCCCGCAGCGTGGCGGTGGCGATCTCGACGTCGCGCTCGGCGCGGCGCACCTTGCGCTGCGCGAACGTCGCGGCACCGTACTTCTCGCCGACGCGGTCCTGCTCCTCGTCGGCGGTCGTGATCACGTGCGCGCAGCCGATGAGGATCACCTGCGCCGACAGGTTCAGCCACAGCAGCAGGGCCACGAGCGACGAGAAGGTCGCCAGCAGCGGGTTGGATGTCGCCCCGCCCACGAACAGGCCCGACAGCTGCTGCAGCACGACGAGGCCGACGGCGCCGATGAGGGCGCCGCTCCACAGCGCCCGGGCCGAGACCTTCCGGCCCGACAGCAGCGCGAACAGCAGCGCGATGAGGACGGCGTCGAGCACGAACGTGACCGCGATCGTCACGAGTCGCGTGGTCAGCGTGGCGAGCAGCCCGGAGCCGAGGCCGAGCCAGCCGAGCACGGCCGAGGCGAACGCGGAGCCGAGGAAGGTGACGGCGGCCGAGACCACGAACATCGCGCCCATCGCCGCGGCGAAGATGAGGTCGCGCACGATGAGCACGAAGAACGAGGCCGTGTCGTGCGCGGTCCCCGCCATCATCCGGATCGCCGTGCGCGTGGTCTGGATCGCCCCGATGGCGGCCCAGATGAGCCCGAGCACCGCGATGACTCCCGCGATGGTGATCGATCCCGGTGCGTTCTGCAGCTGCCGGACGTCGATGACGCTGCCCGCGCCGCCGACCAGGCCCGGGATGACGTTGTTCATGGCCGACACGAGCGCGTCCCACAGCTCGGGGCGCCCCTGCAGCCAGATCGCGGCGGCGGAGAAGCCCAGCAGCACGGCGGCGAACAGCGAGAACAGGGCGCGGAAGGTGATGCTGCCGGCCAGGACGCCGCCGTTGCTCTCGGAGAAGAGCAGGAAGGATCGCACGACCCGCAGCCTCAGCGCCCACGCCAGCACGCGCCGCACCCACTCCCCGACCGCTCGCATGCCCATACCCTAGGACACCGCCGGCGCCGGCGATCACCCCTTGCGGCGACGCCCGTTCGTGTCTAGAGGGGCTCAGACGAGGATCGGACCGAGGCATGCGCCGATCAGCATGAAGGGCCCGAACGCGATGTGCGTCCGCGCCGTCGCTCGCCGCGCGGCGATGAGCGCCAGGGCGCTCGCGCCGCCCACGACGAACGCGGCCGCCCCGCCGAGGGCGAGCTCGGGCCAGCCGTGCCAGCCCAGGAACAGGCCCACCAGCAGGGCCAGCTTGACGTCTCCCCCGCCCATGCCGCGCCCGCGCCCGATCGCCCACAGGGCGGCGTAGAACGCGCCCAGCGCGAGGGCGCCCGCCGCCGCACGCCCGACCGCCGCGGTGTCACCGGCCGCGATGGAGGCGAGGGTGAGCAGGGCGCCGACGACGGCCGTCGCGGGCAGTACCACGGCGTTCGGCAGGCGATGCTCGGCGAGGTCGCTGCGGATCAGCACCAGCGAGGCGACGCCGAACGCAAGGTATGCCGCCGCGACCAGCGCCTGCATCCGCCCTCCCCGCATCCGGTGATCCGATGCGCCGAGCGTAGGGCCCGGCCAGGGGTGGCATATATGCCTGTGGGCTGCGCGGGAGTCACTCGCCCATGCGGTTGCGCGTGCGCATCGCCCGCTCGGCCTCGCGGCGGTCCTGGCGCTCGCGCAGGGTCTGCCGCTTGTCGTACTGCGTCTTGCCCTTCGCGACCGCGATCTCGACCTTGGCGCGGCCGTCGACGAAGTACAGCTTCATCGGCACGAGCGTGTAGCCGCCCTCGGCGGCCTTGCGCGCGAGCTTGGCGATCTCGTCCTTGTGCAGCAGCAGCTTGCGGATCCGCTTGGCCGCGTGGTTCGTCCACGTGCCGTTGGAGTACTGCGGGATGCTCACCTGGTCGAGGAACGCCTCGCCGCGATCGATGTAGGCGTAGCCGTCGGTGAGGTTCGCGTGGCCCTCGCGCAGCGACTTGACCTCGGTCCCCTGGAGCACCAGTCCGGCCTCGTAGGTCTTCTCGATCGTGTACTCGTGGCGGGCACGCCGATTGAGTGCGACGACCTTCTCGCCCTTCTCCTTCGCCATCCTGATCACCTCCCGGGGTCTCGGCAGAACAGCCTTTCACCTTACCCCGTGGCGGGCCGATCCGACGAACGCGTCAGGCGTGCAGCCAGCGGCGGATGGCGAAGCCGGCCGAGACGGCGGCGAGGATCACCCCGATCGCGATGATGACGGGCACCACGATGAACGCGTCGCCCATGCCCACCCACGGCACCGTGGCCATGTTCGTGGCGAGGTAGCCGTTCACGCCGAAGTGCACCATCGCGATCACCGCGCCGCTGGCGAGTAGTGCGCCGAGGAAGGCCGCCACGACGCCCTCGAGCACGAACGGCGTCTGGATGAAGCGGTTCGACGCGCCCACGAGCCGCATGATGCCGACCTCGCGGCGCCGCGCGTAGGCGGACAGGCGGATGGTGGTGCCGATGAGCAGCACGGCCGAGATGAGCATGAGCGCGGCGATGCCGACCGCGATGTAGGTGGCGATCGTCAGCGCGGCGAACAGCGGCTCGAGGTGCTCGATCTGGTTGCTGACGAGCTCGACGCCGGCCACGCCCGAGAACGCCTCGGCGATCACGTCGGCCTGGCGGGGATCCTCGGGGTTCACGAGCGTCACGCGGAACATGCCGTTGGTCTGCTCCTCGGTGAGCAGGTCCGCCTGATCGGGGAAGTTCTCGACGAACGAGGCGTACTCCTCGGCGGGCGAGCTGTAGGTGAAGCGCTGGATGACCGGCGAGAGCGTGTCGGAGGTCAGCTCCGCCTCGACCGCCGCGACCTGCTCCTCGGTCGCCACACCGCCCGTGCACGTGTCGGAGACCGGCAGCGACGAGCACATGTAGATCTCGATCTGCGCGCGGTCCTGGAAGTACTCGCGCATCGTGCCGATCTGCGACTGCATGAGGATCGCGGCGCCGACGAACGTGAGCGACACGAACGTGACGAGCACGACCGACACCACCATCGACGCGTTGCGGCGCAGGCCGGTGAGGACCTCGCCCATGATGAGCCCGAGCCTCATGCCGTCGGCCCCACTTCCTCGTCGTCGTCATCGCGCCGCAGGCCCAGGCGCTCGGCGAAGCTGAGCTCCTCCACGTGCTCCGCCTGCTCCGAGACCGGCCGCGGGCGGGCGCGGCGAACGTCGGGCGGCAGCGGATCGTCGGTGTCCGACTCGGGCTCGCTCACGGGGGCCGCGGGCGGCGCGAACCGGCTGGCGGCCGGGCGCTCCTCGGGCTCCGGGCGCGGCGCGGGCTCCGGCCGCGGCGACGCGGGCTCGGGGCGCGAGGCCGCAGCCGGCGGCACCGGCGGCGCGACGGGCGGCACCGGGGGCGCCACAGGCGGCGCGTCGCGCTGCGCCGGCTCGCTCGCGGGCCGAGCCGGCTCGTTCGCGGGCCGCGCGGGCTCGGGGCGCGGGGCCGCAGCCGGCGGCACCGGCGGCGCGACGGGCGGCACAGGGGGCGCGACGGGCGGCACGTCGCGCTGCGCCGGCTCGCTCGCGGGCTGAGCCGGCTCGTTCGCCGGCCGCGCGGGCTCGGGTGCGGCGGGCCGCGCAGGCTCCGTCGCGGGCGGGATCGCGGCGTCGCGGGCGGAAGCGGGCGGCGCGGCAGGCGCGGCCGTCTCGGGACGCGGCGCGACATCGGCGCGGCCGGTGGCGTCGAGGCGGCCCTGCACCTCGCGCTGCACCTCGAGCACGGCCGTGAGGGCGGCGACGGCGGCCGCGCCCTTCTCGATCTCGGGCTCGAGGCGCTGGATCACCGACGTGTCGCCGTAGCCGCCGTGGCGTTCGTCGCGCACGAGGCGGCCGCCCGAGAGCTCGATCACGCGACGCTGCATGCGGTCGACGAAGGCGGCCTCGTGCGTGGCCATGACGATCGTCGTGCCCGACGCGTTGATCGACGCGAGCAGCTCCATGATGTCGGTCGAGGTGCCGGGGTCGAGGTTTCCCGTGGGCTCGTCGGCGAGCAGCAGCTGCGGCCGGTTCACGAGCGCGCGGGCGATCGCGACGCGCTGCTGCTCACCGCCCGACAGCTCGTGCGGCATGCGCTTCTCCATGCCCTGCAGGCCCACGCGTCCGAGCGCCTCCGGCACGGCCTGCTTGATCATGGCGCGCGACGCGCCGATCACCTGCAGCGTGAACGCGACGTTCTGGAAGACGTTCTTCGACGGCAGCAGCCGGAAGTCCTGGAACACCGAGCCGATGTGGCGGCGGAAGTACGGGGTGCGCCGGTTGGAGAGGCTCTTGGTGTCGCGCCCGAGCACGACGATCTGCCCCGACGACGGCACCCCCTCGCGGAGGATCAGCCGCAGACACGACGACTTTCCCGATCCGGAGGCGCCGACGAGGAAGACGAACTCCCCGCGTTGGACCTCGAACGAGACGTCGTCGAGTGCGGGAGACGCCGTTCCCTTATAGCGCTTGGTGACGTGCTCGAACCGGATCATGGCCTACCCAGGGTAAGCACGCCCCCGCGGCAGGCCTCCAGCGACACCCCCGGCGCGCCGACTGCCCGGGGATGAATCTCAGCGGTCGTCCATCGACTCGAGCTCCATGCCCTTGGTCTCGCGCACCCGGCGCCAGACGAAGAAGAACGACAGCGCCGAGAACGCCGCATAGAGCCCGTAGGCGAGGGTGAGCGAGATGCCGCTGAGCCACGGGAAGGTCGTCGAGATCGCGAAGTTCGCCACCCACTGCGCCGCGGCCGCCACGGCCAGGGCGCTGGCGCGGATGCGGTTGGGGAACATCTCGCCCAGCAGCACCCACACGACCGGGCCCCACGTGGTGCCGAAGCCGACCACGAAGAGGTTCGCCGCGATGAGGGCGATGATCGACCACGCACCCTCGAGCGCCACCGATCCGTCGGCGGCCGTGGTGGCGAACGAGAACGCCAGCGCCATCACGCCCAGCGAGATCGTCATGAGCACCGAGCCCGCCAGCAGCAGCGCCTTGCGGCCGACCCGGTCCACGAGCAGGATCGCGACGATCGTCACGACGATGTTCGTCACCGACGTGATCACGCTCGTCAGCAGCGCGCTGTTCTCGTCGAAGCCGACCGAGCGCCACAGCGTCGTGGAGTAGTAGAAGATGACGTTGATCCCGACGAACTGCTGGAACACGCTCAGCAGCACGCCCACCCACACGATGGGCTTGAGGCCCAGCGCCGGGCCGAGGAGGTCGGCCATCGACTCGCGCTTCTCGAGATTGAGC
Source organism: Microbacterium sediminis (assembly GCF_004564075.1). NCBI lineage: Bacteria > Bacillati > Actinomycetota > Actinomycetes > Micrococcales > Microbacteriaceae > Microbacterium > Microbacterium sediminis. Next base: position 1,069,205 of record NZ_CP038256.1, on the reverse strand, counting down.
GAGTCCTTGATCTGCTGGATCTTGAGGTTCACGTCGGGCTCGCCGCTGAAGTCGAGCAGCACCTGCGACGCCTTGTCGTAGTCGCCCTTGCGCACGAGGTAGCGGGGCGATTCGGGCAGCCGCAGCGACATCACGCCGTAGACCACCGCGGGGACGGCCTCGGCGATGAACATCCACCGCCACGTCTCGATGCCGAGCCAGAACGTCTCGGCCGCCCCGCCCGAGGTGGCGGCCAGCAGCGCGTTGGTCAGCAGCGCGGCGAAGATGCCGAGCACGATCGCGAGCTGCTGCAGCGAGCCGAGGCGACCGCGGATGCGCGCGGGCGAGACCTCCGCGATGTACGCGGGGGCGATCACCGAGGCGGCGCCGACGCCGATGCCGCCGACGGCGCGCCAGATCATGAGGTCCCACACGCTGAACGCGAGGCCCGAGAGGATCGACGACACGAAGAACAGCACCGCGGCCAGCAGCATGACGGGCACGCGGCCCCAGCGGTTGGCGATGGAGCCGGCGAACCAGGCACCCAGCGCGGCGCCGAGCAGCGCGATCGAGACCGAGAAGCCCTTCAGGCCCGCGCCGAGGTCGAAGTCGGCAGCGAGCGCGTCGACCGCGCCGTTGATCACCGAGGTGTCGTACCCGAAGAGGAAGCCGCCGAGCGCGGCGGCGATCGCGATCCCGATCACCCGCCCCGAGATCCGGCTCAGGCCTGCGTCCGTCATGTCGCCCCCTTCCGGGCGCCCCTCGTGGGCCCCCTGTCGACCCTAACGGCGGCCGCGCACGGCGCGATAGCCCGCCGCGCGCCGGGCGCGGATCAGACCCCGGGCGTGATCCGCTCGTCGTCGGCGTCGCCCGTGGCGACGGGCCGCGAGGGGTCGTTCGACCACTGGCTCCACGATCCCGGGTACAGTGCGGCCTCGTGCCCGGCGATCGCGAGAGCCGCGACCGCGTGCGAGGCGAACACGCCGCTGCCGCAGTAGGCGGCGATCCGCGCATCGTGCGCCGCGGCGGGCTCGAAGCGCGCCCGCAGCGTCTCGGGCGCGTGGAAGAAGCCGCGCTCATCGACGTTGCCGGTCGAGGGCAGGTTCAGCGCGCCCGGGATGTGGCCGGCGACCGGATCGATCGGCTCGGTCTCGCCGCGGTACCGCTCGGGGGCCCGCGCGTCGATCAGCGCCCCCTCGAAGCCGGCCACGTCGTCGATGCCGAGCACCGGCAGCGCGCCGAAGCGGATCTCGACGTCGCCCGGTTCGGGCGTCTCCTCCCCCGCCGCGGTGGCGTGCCCGGCCGCGATCCATGCCGGCAGCGCGCCGTCGAGGATCCGCACGTCGGCGAGCCCGCCGTGGCGCAGCAGCCACCACGCGCGGGCGGCGGCGTAGTTGCCGCCTCCGTCGTAGACGACGACCGGCCGATCCGCGCGGACGCCCCATCGGCGGGCGGCCTCCTGCAGCGCCGCCTCGGTCGGCAGCGGGTGGCGGCCCTCCGCCGCCGACGGCGGGCCCGACAGCTCGGCATCGAGGTCGACGTAGACGGCGCCCGGAATGTGCGCCTCGGCGTAGCGCTCCCGGCCGTCGGTGCGGCCCAGCACCCACCGGACATCGAGCACGGCCGGCGGGACGGGCCCCGCCAGCGCGGCGGCCAGCTCGTCGACGGTGATGAGGATCGAAGAGGTCACGCGGCGAGCCTACGCCGGGCCGACCCGGCACCGCGCGATGGCTGCGGCAGGATGGGCGCATGAGGCCGACACGGGGACGGATCATCACGGTCGAGTCGCTCGCGGAGCTCGACCGGCGCCTCGACGCCGGCGCGCGCCGCCTGCACGGCTGGCGGCTCGTCGGCCTGGACCTGCGCGGGCACTCCGATCGGCTGCGGCGCTGCGACACCTCGCGCACGACCTTCGCCGGGTGCGCGTTCGCCGGCGACGACGCCGAGCACCACGCCCTGCGCGGAGCGCTCATCCTGCCGTCGGTGCGCGAGACGCCGATCGACCCGCACCGCGACGCGCTCTACACCGCGGAGGAGCTGTACGACACCACGCCGTACGCCCGCACGCTCGATGCCCGCGCCTACGCCTGGCAGCACGAGCGCACCTCCCCCGACGCCGCGCTGGCGCGGGCGCTGCACGACGAGGGCATCGACGCCGCGCTGGACCGCTGGGCGCGCGGCCGGCGGCTCGTGGGCGTGATGGGCGGGCACGCGCTGCGCCGCGGCGAGCCGGACTACGCCGACGCGGCGCGGCTCGGGCGCCTGCTGGGCGGCACCGCGACGGTCGCCACCGGCGGCGGGCCCGGCGCCATGGAGGCCGTCAACCTCGGTGCGCGCCTGGCGGATCGCCCCGAGGCGGACCTGGCCGAGGCGATCGCGATGCTCGCCCCGGCCCCGTCGTATCACCCCTCGGCCGACGCCTGGGTCGACACGGCGCGCGCCGTGCGCGAGCGCTTCCCCGGCGCCGTCGAGTCGCTCGGCGTGCCCACGTGGCACTACGGCCACGAGCCGCCCAACCTGTTCGCCACGGCGATCGCGAAGTACTTCCGCAACGCACTGCGCGAGGCGATCCTGCTCGAGCTGTGCGGCGCGGGCATCGTGTTCCTCCCCGGCGCGGGCGGGACGGTGCAGGAGATCTTCCAGGACGCCTGCGAGAACTACTACGCCACCGAGGACCGGATCGCCCCGATGGTCCTGGTCGGGCGGCGGCACTGGACCGAGACGCTGCCGGCCTGGCCGCTGCTGCGCGCGCTCGCCCAGGGGCGGCCGATGGAGGCACACATCCACCTCGTCGACACGGTGGACGAGGCGGCCGCGATCGTCGCTCTCCCCGGGGATACCCGGTGAGGGTACCCGCCGATGTGTCGATCTGTGTCACACCTGTGAGCTAGATTCGGCGCCACTGTGCCGGCGATCACGCCCGCATTCCCTTTCCGCAGGAGGCACCGATGACACGACCTCTCCCGCGCGCGGCGGCGGCGCTCACGCTCGCCCTCGCGCTCACCGCGACCTCGGCCCTGGCCGGTCATGCCGCCGTGGAGGAGGTGAAGCCCATCGCGCCCGTCACCGCCGAGGACGGCCGCTACATCGTGCTGTTCGCGGAGGACGCGCTCGCGACGTACGACGGCGGTGTCCCCGGGATCGAGGCGACCAAGCCGGCGAAGGGCAACAAGCTCGACGCTCACACCAAGAACGCGCAGAAGTACATCGAGCACCTCGAGAAGAAGCAGCAGCAGGTCGCCGACGAGATCGGTGTCACGCCCGACACCACCTACCAGGTGACGGCCAACGGCTTCGCCGCGGAGCTGACGGCCGAGCAGGTCGCGACCCTGCGCGCCGACAAGACCGTGCTGGGCGTCTTCCCCGACGAGATCCGCACGGTCGATGCGGTGCCGTCGACCGAGTTCCTCGGCCTGGGATCGGCCGACGGCAGCGGCGGCGTGTGGGAGGCCACGGGCGGCGTCGAGACTGCGGGCGAGGGCATCGTGGTCGGGGTGGTCGACACCGGCATCGCTCCCGAGAACCCCTCGTTCGCCGGCGAGAAGCTCAAGAAGCAGAAGCAGACCCCCGCGGGTGAGCCGTACACGACCGGAACCGAGATCGTGTTCCCCAAGGCCGACGGCGGCGAGTTCCGCAGCACGATCGTGACCGGCGAGGAGTGGGACAAGCACGACTACTCCACCAAGATCATCGGCGCGCAGTGGTTCGGCGAGGGCTTCGAGGCCGTGACCGACGACGACTACCTCTCGCCGCGCGACGGCGACGGCCACGGCTCGCACACCGCGAGCACGGCCGCCGGCAACTTCGGCGTGGACGCGACCGTCTCGGGCGTGGACTTCGGCGCCATCACGGGCGTGGCCCCGGCGGCGAAGATCGCCGCCTACAAGGCGTGCTGGAACGGGCCCGACCCGTCGACCACCGATGACGACGGCTGCGCGCTCAGCGACCTCACCGCGGCGATCGATACCGCGGTGCGCGACGGCGTCGACGTGATCAACTACTCCATCGGCGGCGGCTCGGCCACGACCGTGCTCAGCCCCGAGGACATCTCGTTCTACAACGCGGCCGCGGCCGGCGTGTTCGTCGCCGTGAGCGCCGGCAACTCCGGTCCCGGTGCCGCCACCGCCGATCACGCCTCGCCGTGGTACACCACGGTGGCCGCGTCGACGATCCCCACGTGGGAGGGCACGGTCGAGCTGGGCGACGGGTTCACCGCCCCCGGCGTGACCGTCTCGGTGCCGGACGGACAGACCGTCACGGGCGACGTGGTGTACGCGGGCGACATCCCCGCCGCCGGTGCCGCGGCCTCCGACGCCGCCCTGTGCCTGCTCGGCAGCGTCGACGACGCGGCCGCGGCCGGCAAGATCGTCATCTGCGACCGCGGCAGCAACGCGCGCGTGGAGAAGTCGCAGGAGGTCGCCGAGTCCGGCGGCATCGGCGCGATCCTGACGAACGTCGCCCCCGGCGAGTCGCTCGACAACGACTTCCACTCGGTGCCGACCGTGCACGTCGCCGCCGAGTACCGCGCGGCGATCGTCGCCTACTCCCGCGACGCCGCCGCACCGGTGGCGACGCTGCACAGCGACAACATCACCGACGTCGTCACGCCCACCCCGCAGGTGGCCGGCTTCTCGAGCCGCGGCCCGATGAACGCCGAGACCAACGACGTCATCAAGCCGGACGTCTCGGCGCCCGGTGTCGCGATCCTCGCCGCCACGACCAACGGCAGCAAGGAGGCCCCCACGTGGGGCATCCTCTCGGGCACCTCGATGGCGTCGCCGCATGTCGCCGGTCTCGGCGCCCTCTACCTGGGCGAGCACCCGACGATGGCGCCGGCCGACATCAAATCGGCGCTGATGACGACCGCGTACGACACCGTGAACGGCGACGGCTCGCCGAACACCGATCCGTTCGCGCAGGGCGCCGGGCACGTCGACCCGACCAAGATGTTCGAGCCGTCGCTGGTCTACAGCAGCGGCCCGATCGACTGGGCCGGGTACCTGCAGGGCCTCGGCCTGGCGAACTTCGGACTCCCGGAGGAGGACCTCGTCGCGCCGAGCGACCTGAACCTCGCCTCCATCGGCATCGGCTCGCTGTCGGCGCCCGAGACGATCACCCGCACGATCACCGCGACCGAGGCCGGCACCTACACCGCCACCGCCGAGGTCCCGGGCATCGACGTCACCGTCGAGCCGTCGACCGTGACCCTCGCCGACGGCGAGAGCGCGACGTTCACGGTCACCTTCGCCAAGGCCGACGCCCCCGCGGAGCAGTGGACGACCGGGTTCCTCACCTGGACGGGCGGCACGAACGACGTCCGCTCGCCGATCGCGGTCTACCCGGTCACGGCCACGGCTCCGGCCGAGGTCACCGGCACGGGCACCGAGGGATCGCTCGAGGTGGGCATCACCTCGGGCGTGACCGGCGACCTCGCGCTGCACACCGCGGGCCTGGCCAAGGCCGAGCGCCTGATCGACGGCGACGAGACCACCGGCGCGGCCGAGGACGGTCACTCGTACGCGCTCGTGACCGTGCCGGAGGGCGCCGACCTGGCGCGCTTCGTGCAGGACTCGTCGGACGACGCCGCCTCGGACCTCGACCTGTTCGTGTACCGGGTGGTGAGCGACACCGACTGGCGCTACTACGAGATGTGGCAGTCGGCCACCGGATCGGCCGATGAGGAGGTCGTGCTCACGGCCCCGACGGCCGGCACGTACCTCGTCGAGGCGCACGTCTACGCGTACGAGGACCCGTTCACGTGGACGCTCGATGCCGCCGTCGCCTCGCCGGGCGAGGGCCTCGAGGCCGCGCCGAACCCGCTGCCCGTCGTCAACGGCCAGGACGCGACGTTCAACGTGAGCTGGAGCGGCCTGGAGCCGGGCGCGACATACTACGGCTCGGTCCGCTACGGCGACTCGTCGATCCGCACCCTGGTGACGGTCACGGCCGAGTAACCACCGCGCGAGGGGCCGTCCGGGATCTCCCGGGCGGCCCCTTCCGACGCCCTACGGTCGGGAGGCCGCGGCGCGCACCCGGAGGTCGCGGGCGAGGTGGTCGCGCTGCTCGATCACGATGCGGCGCAGCGACGCCGGCGCGTGGGCGTGCGCCTCGAGCCAGGCGTCGGCGGCGTCGGTGGAGTCGGATGCCGGGAACATCCCGGCCACGAGGCGGCGGGCGATCTCGATCGATCGCGTGCGCCAGGTGGGCAGGATCCGCTCGAAGTACTCCGCGTCGAAGCCCGCGATGAGGTCGCGGCGGCCGCCGGCGCGGAAGCCGGCGATCGTCGCGCCGAGGTGATCGTTGCTGAGGGTCGCGTCGTCCCACGCCGCGCGCCAGGCGGCGGCGCGGACGTCGGCGTCGGGCCGGGCCGCCAGCGCCTCGATGGCCGCCGTGCGGCCCGACATCGTGTCGTCGCGGCGCCGCTCGGCCTCGATGGCGTCGGCGTCGACGGCCCCCGACGCCGCGAGGCCCTGCATCCACGCCCAGCGCAGATCGGGGTCAAGCCGGAGGCCCTCGGGCGCGGGAGCGTCGCCGCCGAGGATCGCCCGCAGCTCGGCGGCGCGCCCGTCGGCGTACGCGGCGGCGTGGCCGACGGCGCGCGCCCAGGCCAGCTGCGCGTCGCTGCCCGGCGTCGCGTCGATCATCGCCCGCCAGGCCGTCTCCAGCCACGCGGCGCGGGCGCCGGCGAGCTCGTGCTCCGGCAGGTAATGGTTCACCGTGTAGGCGGCGTTCGCGATCGCGCCCGCGAGGAGGGCCGCGTTCGTCTCGCGCGGGGCGTGGCGGGCGACGATCGCGAGGTAGCGCTGCGGCGACAGCTCGGCGTCGCGCGTGGCGTTCCACAGCTGCGACCAGACGAGGCCGCGGGCGAGGGTGTCGCCCAGCCCGCTCAGCGCCTCCTCCACGGTGGCGAGCGACCGGGCGTCCAGCCGGGCCTTCGCGTAGGTGAGGTCGCCGTCGTTGATCAGGGTGAGGTCGGCGCCCCGCAGATCGACCGGCGTCCGCGCGGCCGCGATGTCGAGCTCGACCGACTCGCGGCGCTCCAGGCGGCCCTCGGTCAGATCGAACAGGCCCACGCGCAGGCGGTGGGGGCGCGGATCGGTCTGCACGAGCGCGCCGTCCTCGAGCGAGAGCGTCGACATGCCGGTGGTCTCGAGCCACGCGCGCGACCATGCCCGCACGTCCCGGCCCGAGGCCTCCCCCAGCGCCGCGAGCAGGTCGTCGAGCGTGGTGTTGCCGAACGCGTGCGCCCGGAAGTACGCCCGCGCCCCGGCGAAGAACGCCTCCTCGCCCACGAACGCGACGAGCTGCTTGAGCACCGAGGCGCCCTTGGCGTAGGTGATCCCGTCGAAATTGAGCTTCGCGGCCTCGAGATCCGGGATGTCGGCGACGATCGGGTGGGTCGTCGGCAGCTGATCCTGCTGGTACGCCCAGGCCTTGCGGCGGTTCGCGAACGACGCCCACGCGTCGGCGAAGCGCGTCGCGGCGACCGAGGCGTGCGATCCCATGTAGTCGGCGAACGACTCCTTGAGCCACAGATCGTCCCACCAGCGCATCGTCACGAGGTCGCCGAACCACATGTGCGCCATCTCGTGCAGGATCGTGTTGGCCCGCGCCTCGCGCTGCGCGTCGGTGGCGGCGCCGCGGAACACGTACGCCTCGGTGAAGGTCACGAGCCCGGGGTTCTCCATCGCGCCGAGGTTGTACTCCGGCACGAAGATCTGGTCGTACTTTCCCCACGGGTACGGGTACCCGAACGCGTCGGTGAAGAAGTCCAGGCCCTGCCGGGTGATCTCGAGAATCTCGTCGGCGTCGAGGTGCTCGGCCAGCGACGCGCGGCACAGCACGCCGAGCGGCACGGTCTGGTCGCCGCGGGTCCACTCCCCCTCCGCGCGGTGGTACGGGCCCGCGGCGATGGCCGTGATGTACGACGAGATCGGCAGCGTCTCGTGGAAGAGCGGGTACTGCGCGTCGTCGCTGGTGTGGTGCGCGATCGACTGGTTCGACAGCACGATCCACTCCCGCGGGGCCGCGACGCTGAACTGCCACCGCGCCTTCATGTCGGGCTGCTCGAACACCGGCATGAGCCGCCGCGAATCGGCCGGCTCGAACTGCGTGTAGAGATACGTCTCGCCGTCGGCCGGGTCGACGAAGCGGTGCAGCCCCTCGCCCGAGCGGCTGTAGGCGCCGACCGCGCGCACCTGCACGACATTGCGGCGCCCGGGCTCCAGGCCCGTGATCCGCACGCGCGCGCCGTCCCAGTCCACCGGGATGTCCGCGCCGTTCACCGTGACCGCCACGACGTCCTCGCCGAGGAAGTCGACCCACGTCTCGGGCGTCGCCGCCTCGAGGAAGAACGTGCTCGCGGTCGGGAAGCCCGAGCGCTCCGGGTCCTTCGCCTCGGTCAGATCGAGCGAGACGTGCACCTCGTGGAGCGTGATCGAGGCGGCGCGGGCGGCGGTCTCCTCGCGCGTCAGGTTGGCGGAGGCGTTCGGATCGGTCATGCCTCCATCGTCTCAGGTGATCCGCGCCGCTCCGGCGGGGGTAAGTTCCGTTCCGAGCCGAGGGGTATCGCCCGAGAGACGACCAGATCGCGCGAATCGCCCTCGCGTCGGGCGAATGCCCTCGGCTCGGACATGCCAGCGCGGAGCGACCCGAGGGATCGCTCCGCGCTGTGGGGATCAGTACGCGACGGTGAAGCGCTGGCGGCGGTGCGCCGGCTCCTGGATCTCGTCCACGAGGGCCGTCGCGAAGTCGGCGCCCGAGACGAACGACTCACCCGCCTCGTCGACGAGCAGCACGTCGCCGCCCACGCGGTAGGTGCCGCGCGGCTCGCCCGGCGCGAACGAGCCGAAGCCCGCCGCGGGGCTGACGTAGAACCAGTCCAGCCCGCTGTCGTCGGCGCGCAGCGCGTCGAGCATACGGCCGGCCTCCTGCGCCTCGGGCAGGATCGCCGCGGGGAAGTCGGGGCCGTCCATCACGCGCGGGCCACCCTCGGACACGAGCAGCGAACCGGCGCCGCCGATCACGCCCAGGCGCACCCCGGCCTCGGCCGCGAGCGCGGCGAGCTGCGCGACGGCGCCCTCGACGCGACCCTCCATGTCGCCGCGCGGGGCGGCGCACACGATCACGACATCGGCGTCGGCGACGATCGCGCGCGCGGCCTCGGCGTCGGTGAAGTCGGCCTCGCGGTACTCGACACCGGGCGCGGGCGTCTCGGGCAGCGTGCGGCTGTACGAGATCACCTCGTGACCTCGGTCCGCGGCGGTGCGGACGATGTGGCCGCCGGCGTAGCCGGTGCCTCCGATGACGGCGATGCGGGTCATGTGGTGCTCTCCATTCACTGGTGGGTGGTCCGCTCGATGGACATCACGAGGATCACGCGATCCGGCGAGTCCTTCGGCGGGGTCTGGCTCGGGTTGCCGTAGCGGTTCTGCAGCCGCACGTAGAACGCACCCTCGGGATCGGGCACGACGTCGACGAGACGGCCGGCGACCTCGAGGTACTGCAGCGGGTTGTCGGGATCGGTGATCGACAGCGACATCGAGGGGTTGTGCTGCAGGTTGCGGTACTTCTGCCGGAACGTGGTGTGCGTGAAGCGCACGTGCTCCCCGTCGAACTCGAACCACATCGGGTTCACCTGGACGGTGTCGTTCGGCCGGATCGTGCCGAGGTGGCCGTAGAGCGGGAGCTCGAGCAGGCGGCGGTAGGCGTCGGGGACGCGGTCGAGAGCGGTCATGCCCTCATGCAACCACGTCTCGCGCGCGCGTGTTCCCGAAAACTGGACGCGGCGACGGGAGTCGAACCCGCCACGCACCCGGTTATGAGCCGGTGCCCGGGACCGCCCGGACCGCCGCGAGGCCCTTTCACGCTAACCCGGGCCGGCGACGCTTCCGCCGATGTGACGAACCTTGACCTCAGCGGTGCTGCGGCTGCGTGGGGTCGAGCACGCCGGCGGCGACGTCGAAGGCGTGGAAGGTGCGATCGCGGTACACGAGCGGCGGCGCGGGCGGGCCGATCACGATGTCGAGGACCTCGGCGACGACGAGCGACGAGTCGGCCACGCGCAGCGTGTCGATGATGCGGCAGCGCAGCCGGGCGCGCGCGTCGGGCAGCACGGGGCGCCCCTCCGCGTCCCACTCCCAGCCCTGCGCGGCGGTGAAGCGCTCCTCGCCCGAGCGCGAGAACGCCAGCGCCGTGGCGGCGTGCTGGGCGCCGAGCAGATGGATCGACAGCTCCGGGGCGGCGAGGATGCCGCCGGCCGAGCCCGTCGCGCGCGTCACCGAGAACGACACCGCGGGCGGATCCGCGGCCACCGAGGCGAGGCTCGACGCCGTCAGCCCCACGGGGCCGCGCGGGGTCAGCGCCGTCAGCAGGGTGACGGCCGCCGGGTGCTCGCGGAAGACCGCCTTGAAGCGATCGCCCAGCTCGACGCTCATCGGGACATCTCGTTCGTGCGCATACATCGACCGTACGTCCTCGCGCGCGGGTCGGGGCGCGCCGGGGCCCCGCGTGACTCAGTGTGACGTCGCGGGAGCCAGGTCGTCGGTGGCCGGCCCCTCGATCACGCGGCCGTCCGGCGCGAAGCGCGAGCCGTGCAGCGGGCAGTCCCACGTGCGCTCGGCGGTGTTCCACCGCACGATGCCGCCGAGGTGCGTGCACACCGCCGACACGGCGCAGATGCGCCCGTTCACCCGCGCCTCCGCGACCATGTCGCCGTCGCGGCGCTCCACGCGCGCCTCGGCGCCGTCGTCGTCCGGCGCGACCCAGCCGCGCACGAGGTTTCCCGCCACCGAGGCGTTCAGCCCCACCGCGTCGACGACATCGCGCAGGCCGATGCGGTGCTCGCGCAGCCGCGCCGCCCAGTCCGGCTCGTCGTCGTCGAGGACCCCCGCGATCGCGAGCCCGGAGGCGACCGCGTTGGTCATCCCCCACTTGGCGAACCCCGTCGCGGCGAGGATCCTCTCGTCGGTGCCGGGCACGGGCCCGGCGTGCGGCAGCGCCGAGGTGGTGCGGTAGTCCTGCGCGGCCCACCACGTGATCCGCCAGGCGCGCGGGTAGATCTCGGTCACCCAGCGGTCGAGGGCGTCGAGACGCTCGCGCGTGTCGTCGTCGCGCCCCGGCGTGAACGGGTCGCCGGCGACGACGAGCACCGGCTCGCCGTCGAGCCCGCGCGCCGACCGCAGCGAGCGCGGCACGGGATCGACCGAGAGGTGCATCGCGCGGGGCGGGCGCACCGCGTCCGGAAGCCGGTACGCGGCCGCGAACTCTCGCGAGACCGACAGTCGCGACGACATGCGGCCGCGGTCGAGGATCGGCGTGCCCGTGGCGAGCACGAGGCGGTGCGCGCGGATCTCGCCGCGGTCGGTGCGCACCCGCACGCCGTCGTCGTCGACCTCCGCATCGCGGACCCGGCATCGCTCGACGACGATGCCGCCCGCCCGCCGCAGGCGCGCGGTGAGCGCCGCGAGCGCCAGGATGGGGTGCAGCTGGTCCTGGTCGGGCAGCCGCAGCGCGGCCGCGACCTCGAAGGGCAGGCCGAGCCGCTCGGCGACGTGCCGTTCGGCCTCGACCCCGGCGGCGTCGAGCGCCTCGGCCTCGCGCTCGAGCGCCTCCACGCCGTCGTCGGTCGTGGCGTAGGTGACGGCGTCGCGCCGCTCGATCGCCCCGGGCGCGCCGGCGAGGCGCTCGCGCATCCACTCCTGGGCCGCGGCATTGCCCGCGCGGTAGGCGCGCAGCACCTCGTCGCCGGCGTGCTGCCGGATGGTGCCGTACACGGTGCCCTGCAGCAGGCTCAGCTTGCCGGTCGTGCCGCCCGTGGTGCGCGCGCCGAGGCGCTCGGCCTCGAGCACGACGACCCGGCGTCCCCGCTCGGCGAGCGCGAGCGCGGTGGCGATGCCGGCCAGTCCCCCGCCGGCGACGACGACCTCGCTCTCGCGCGGCGGCTCGGCATCGACGGGGATCGGCGGGGCGGTCGCGTGCCAGAGGGATCGTGCGTCGCTCATGCCCCGATCCTGCGCCACGTCCGGCGCCGCGGCCTCCCCCTTGTCGCGGTCGGTGGGTGCGTGATAGCGCCGCCGGGGCGGGCTACAACGGGCGCGCGGAGGAATCAACCCCCTGCCGTGCCGGCCGCGCCCGGCGCCACGCTGAGGGGGCACGAACCGACACCTGGAAGGGGACGTTGCCATGACGAATGCAGCTGACGAGGGGCGCGAGCGGGCGGCCGCCGTGGAGGACCCGCTCGAGAACTTCACCGAGAACGACACGTCGGTCACGCAGGACCCGGCCGCCGACCCCGCGCAGCGCGAATGGGACGGCGATCTCGACCCCGAGGTGACCGGGACGGGTGCCGACCCGGCGGAGATCCCCGACGAGGGGGACGAGGTCCCCTTCGACGACCTCCCCGGCTCGGAGGAGCAGCCGGAATCGCAGGGCGAGGATCCCGCGCTCATCGACCTCGGCGACGAGGGACAGGGTGACGTCTCGCCCGAGGATCGATGAGACGCGGAGCCATCATGCGCGAGGAGATCCCCGCGGGCGGCAGCGGCGCCGACACCGGTGCCGCCGCCGCTCCGCGCATCACGCCCGACGATCGCGCGCCCGTCCAGAACGTGGGCAGCCAGAACGACATCCCCGGCGTCGGAACCCGCGAGGGCGACGGCTCGATGCGCACGCGAGACCGCGAGGTCGGCGGCACCCCGGCGGCCCGCCCCGTGAACAGCATCCAGCGCCCGCGTCGCTCGGCGCGGGCCGACGCGCGCGACGAGCGCCGCGGTGGAAAGGCCGTGTGGTGGCTCGTTCCCGCGGGACTGCTCGGCGTGGTGTGCATCGCGCTGTTCGCGGCATCGATCGCGGACGTGGGCTGGATCGCGTGGGCCGGCATCGTCGCCGAGGTGGTGCTGTTCGCCGCCCTCGTCGCCGTCGCGCTGGCCCTGCCGCTCGGGCATCGGCGCAGCGTGCTGTTCGCATCGCTGCTGGGAGCGATGGCGGTGGTCGGCGTGGGCATCATGCTCACGATCTACGCGTTGGCGACCACCGGATGACGGCGGCCGCCATTCCCCGGCTGCGGGGCGACAGCACGATCGGGTTCCTGGCCGACGGGTACGCCTTCGGCGCGCGCCGCTTCGAGCGGCTCGGCTCCGACGCCTTCCGGGCGCGCCTGGGCGGCATGCCCGCGACGCTCGTGCGGGGCGTCGACGGCGCCCGGTTCTTCGCCGAGGGCGAGCGCTTCACCCGCGTCGGCGCGCTGCCGCCGTCGGTGCTGCACTCGCTGCAGGACGTCGGCAGCGTGCAGCAGCTGTCGGGCGCGGCCCACCACGCGCGCAAGGGCCTCTTCCTCGACGTGCTCGACGAGCCGGGGCGCGCGCGGCTGGTCGAGGCGCTGCGCGAGGACTGGGGGGCCGCGCTGCCCACGTGGCAGGCGAGCGACACCGTGCAGCTGCATCGCGCCGTCGCCGGCGTGCTCACGCGGGCCGTGTGCCGCTGGGCCGATCTGCCGCTGAACCAGCGCACGGCCCGCGCCCGGACGATCGAGTTCCTCGCCATGCTCGACGGCGCCGGGGGGTTCGGGCCGCGCAACTGGTGGGGCCGCTGGCGCCGTCGCCGCACCGAGCGCTGGGCGCGCGGGCTCATCCGCGACGGCCGCCGGCGCGGCGCGCACGGGGTGGTCGCGCGGCTGCTGGACCACCGCGACGCGGACGGGAGCGGCCTGAGCGACGAGGTCGCCGCCATCGAGCTGATCAACCTGCTGCGCCCCACGGTGGCCGCGGGGCGGTTCGTCGTCTTCGCCGCGCTCGCCCTGCACCGCCACCCCGAATGGGCCGAGCGATTCCGCGCCGGGGAGGAGCGGCACCTGCGCGGGTTCGTGCAGGAGGTGCGGCGGACGGCGCCCTTCTTCCCGCTCGTCGCGGGACGCGCCGTGCGGGAGCTGGAGTGGCGCGGCGAGCGCTTCGCTCCCGGCGAGATGGTGGCGCTCGACATCTTCGCCACCCATCGCGACCCGGCCGTCTGGTCCGATCCGCTCGCGTTCCGGCCCGAGCGGCACGAGGCGGGCGGCCCCGCGGCCCGCGGCGCCGATGCACTCATCGCCCAGGGCGCGGGAGACTACGCGACCGGACACCGCTGCCCCGGCGAGCCGCTGACGATCGAGCTGCTCGAGGAGACCGTGCGGCTGCTCACCCGCCGCATGACCTACGACGTGCCGCCGCAGGATCTCGGGGTCGACCTGCGGCGGTTCCCCACCCTGCCCCGATCCGGGTTCGTGATGAGCCGCGTGCGGATCACCTGACCGAGGCGAGAGAACCGAGGAAGCGCGATGAGAGCTCTGACGTGGAAGGGACGCCGCAGGGTGTCCGTGGAGGAGGTGCCGGATCCGCGCATCGAGGAGCCGACCGATGCGATCGTGCGGATCACGTCGACGGCGATCTGCGGGTCCGACCTGCACCTGTACGAGCTGATGGGCCCCTACCTGGACCGCGGCGACATCCTGGGCCACGAGGCCATGGGCGTCGTCGAGGAGGTGGGGTCGGCGATCACGTCGCTGCGCGTGGGGCAGCGGGTGGTGGTGCCGTTCAACATCGCCTGCGGGCACTGCTGGATGTGCCGGCACGGGCTGCAGTCGCAGTGCGAGACGACGCAGGTGACGGAGCAGGGCACGGGCGCGGCGCTGTTCGGCTACACCAAGCTGTACGGGCAAGTGCCCGGCGGCCAGGCGGAGCTGCTGCGCGTGCCGCTGGCGGACTACAACACCATCCCCGTCGGCGTGGAGCTGCCGGACGAGCGCTACCTGTTCCTCAGCGACGTGCTGCCCACCGCGCTGCAGGGCGTGCAGTACGCGCACGTGCCGGACGGCGGCACGCTCGTCGTGCTCGGCCTGGGGGCCGTGGGGCAGTTCGCCTCGCGCATCGCCCGCCACCAGGGCCTCGAGGTGCTCGCGGTCGATCCCGTGCACGAGCGGCGGGAGATGGCCCGGCGGCACGGCGTGGCCGTGTGCGCCCCCGAGCAGGTCGCCGAGCGCGTGCGGGAGCTGACCGGCGGGCGCGGCGCCGACGCGGTCGTCGACGCGGTGGGGCTGGAGGCGCACGGGAACCCGATGGTCCACGCCGCGCACCTGGCGCTGGGCTCGCTGCCCGGCGCGATCAGCCGGCCCGTCATGGATCACATGGGCCTGGATCGGACGGCGGCGCTCCTGTCGGCGATCGACCTGGTCCGCCGCGGCGGCACCGTCTCGATCAGCGGCGTCTACGCCGGCGAGGCCGATCCCCTGCCGATGAAGACCATGTTCGACAAGCAGCTCACCCTCCGCATGGGGCAGTGCAACGTCAAGCGGTGGGTGCCGCAGCTCGTCGAGCTCGTGGAGGACCCCGCCGATCCGCTCGGCACCACCGACCTGACGACGCATCGCGTGCCGCTCTCGGAGGCGCCCGACATGTACCGGATCTTCCAGCGGAAGGAGGACGGATGCATCAAGGTCGTGCTCGATCCGTCGCTGTGACGACGCGGAGGGGATCCGCATGACGGGCGACGTCCTGGCGCTGGAGGCGTTCGCGCGCCCGCCGATCCGCTCGCTCGAGGAGCTCGAGCGGCTCGTGCGCGAGCGCCCGGGACTGCACGTGCGCTACTCCGAGGGCCCGTCCTCCGATCGGGGCGGCGGCAGCATCGACACCGAGAGCGGGCTCGAGCTGCCGGGGCTGTCGGTGAACCCGCTCGATCCGGAGCCGTGGTGGACGCGCCCGGTGGCCGACTGGCTCGCGCGGCAGCTGTGCCAGTACCGCCACCTCGCCGAGTCGAACCCCGAGCGGTTCGCCTGGGTGCTGGAGGGCCGCGTGGTCGCGCGCGGTCCGGACTGCGAGCCGCTGCTGGCCGACGCCGTGCCGGTGGCGCGCCTGGCCGAGGAGCTGCTGGCCGAGGCCGACGCCCGCTACCGGTCGGAGTTCGACGCGGGCCGGGGTCCCGAGGGCTGAGTCAGGCGAGCGGGGCGCGGACGGGGAGGTCCTGCCCCTCCAGGATCACCTGGGCGGCCGATCCGGTGGCGGTGTTCACGACCACGGGGGCCAGCAGGTTCACGTGCACGCCGTCGGCGCCCGGGTTGGCCACGACGAGCACGAGGGCGTCGTCGGCCGAGGTGAGCGAGATCGCGTCGGCCTGCTCGTCGGTCAGCACCGGCGCGTAGTCCGCCACGACGCCGCGCGGATCCACGAGGTACATGCGCAGCTCGGGCTGCGCCGCCGCGCGGAGGGAGAACAGCCCGTCGGCGCCGTCGACGGGCGCGAGCTCGAAGTCGGTGTGCGGGTCGAGGCCGGGCGGCGGGGCGACGAACGAGACGGCCGCGCTCACGACAGGAAGTCCATGAGCGTCGGCTGCAGCACGCGGCTCGTCACCTGCAGCGCGGAGCGGTAGACGAGCTCCTGCGCCTGCAGCTGCACGAGGATCTCGACGGAGTCGACGTCCTCCACCGCGGAGCGGCGCGTCTCGAGCGACACGGACTCGTCCAGCGTGGCCTCCTGCGTTCGCTCGATCTGGGCCTGACGTGCGCCGATGGCGCCCTGGGCACTGAGCATAGCCGTCATGCGCTCGTCGATCTGGTCGAGCCGGGCGCCGACGTTCACGCCGCCGCGCAGGTCGGCGACGATGTCGTCGATGAGCGCGAACACCGACTGATCGCCCTCGCCGAACACCGCGGCGCCGTCCGCATCGACGCGCACCGACACCCCGTCGGCGATGCGGCGCGTGACCTCCGCGCCGGGCACGCCGTTGTGCGTGTAGTCGGGCTCGAACGCCCGGCCGGCGTCGGAGGTGCCGGCGAACACCGATCGGCCCAGCAGGCTCGTGTTCGCGCGGGCGAGCAGCTCGTCGCGCAGCCCCTCGAGCTCGACCGCGATGGCCTCCTTCGCCGTCGCGTCCATCGACACGTCGTTGGCGCCCTGCACGGTGAGCACGCGCACGCGCTGCAGCAGCGTGGTGCTCTCGCTGATCGCCGAGTCAGCGGTGGCCACCCACGCGATGGCGTCGTCGATGTTGCGCGCGTGCTGCTGGTTGCGGTCCTGCGCGGCGTGCACCGCGAGCGTGGTGGCGGCGGCCGACGGGTTGTCGGACGGCGCGAGGAAGGCGCGCTGCGAGGTCGCCTGCTCCTGGAGGCGCGCGAGGGCGCTGAGGTTGGACTGCAGGTTGCGCAGCGACGCCTGGGACATCGTCTGCGCGGTCACGCGGGAGATCATCGGGGGCCCTTTCCGGTGCGGATCAGCGGCCGACCAGGCCGGTGCGGTTGATCAGGACATCGAGCGCCTCGTCGACCGCCGTGAGCACACGGGCGGCCGCCTGGTAGGCGGTCTGGTAGGTCAGCAGGTTCATCGTCTCCTCGTCGCCGTCCACGCCGGCGACCGACTGCTGCGCCATGGCGCTGGTCGTGGCCGCGACCTCGGCGACCGTCGCCCGCTGCACGTCGCCGGCGGTGGCCACGCCGAAGCTCGTGACGAAGTCGGCCCACAGCGCGTCGGGGGAACCCGCGCCGCTGCCTAGCTGCGAGATCGCGTCGGCGTTGGAGGCGTCGAGCGCCCCGGCGCCGGGCTTGCCGATCGCGAGCTCGTCGAGCCCGGTGGGCGCGACGGTCAGGGCGAGTGCCGCGGGGCCGGGCGCGGAGAGGTCGAAGAAGGCGCCGCCCGCGGTGCCGTCCGAGGTGACGCCGGCGGCGTGCTGGGCGTTGACCGTCGCGGCCAGCGACGTCGCGAGCGCGTTGTAGGTCTCGGCGAGCCGGGCGATCGTGCCGCCCTCGTCGGCGGGAGCGAGCACCGACAGCGCACCGCCGAGCTCGCCGCCCACCGAGGCGAGCGGCACGTCGGGGCGATGCGCCCACGCCACCGTGACGGGCTCGCCGGCCGCGACGCCCTGGGGGCCCGAGACGACGAGGTGCCGCGCCTCGACGCCCGAGACGAGGGCGTTGCCGTCGATGCGCACGGTGAGGGTGCCGTCGGCCTCCACGGTCGCCTGCGCACCGGCGGCGCTCGAGACGCCCTCGGCGATGACGTTGCGCCGGTCGATGAGCTCGTTGGCCGAGCGCCCGGCGTTCAGCGCGTCGCGGATCTCGCGGTTCAGCTGCGCGATCTGGTCGGCGGCGGTGTTGATCTCGGTGACGGTCCGGTCCACGCCGGCGCGGACATCGGACCACTGCGTGCTCGCCGAGGTGTAGCCGGCGGCGATCTCCGAGGCGAGGGTCTCGGCGTTGGTGAGCACGACGGCCGCGGCGGCGCCGGAGTCCGGGGAGTTGGCGAGATCCTGCCACCCCGTCCAGAACCGCGTCAGCGTCGTGGCCAGGCCCGCCTCGGTCGGCTCCGCCATGGCCGACTCGGCGGCCTTGGCCACCTGCGCCCGCGTGTTCCAGTACGCCGAGGCCCCCACGGCATCGCGCACGCGGGCATCGAGCAGCGCGTCGCCGAGCCGCGCGAGGCCGTCGATCGACACGCCGTGCCCCGGCACGGCACCGGTGCTGAAGCGGCCCGACTGGGCGATCGAGGCGAGCGCCGAGGTCTCCAGGCGCTGCCGGGTGTAGCCCGCCGTCGTCTGGTTGGCGATGTTCTGGCCCGTGACGTCCATGCCGCGCCGCGCCGCCGCGAGCGCGGAGGCGGCGGTGTTCAGTCCGCTGAAAGTCGACAAGGTCTCTCCTTCGTCACAGGTCCGTATCGAGCAGCCGGGGAACGGAGTCTCCCCGGGCAGTCGCGCCGTCGGCGCCGTATTCGCCGGTGCGCACCCCGAGGCCGGCGATGGCCTCCTGGGCCGCGCGCAGGGCCGCGCGCAGGTGCATCTCGTTCGCGTCGCGCACCGCGGCGACCTCGCCGGCGAGCGCCGTCATGGCGCGCAGGTGATCCACGAAGACCTGACTCCAGGCCTCGTTGGGCGCGTGGGCGATGAGCTCGCGCAGCGTGGCGTCGGCCGGCGCACCCCATTCGCGGGCCACCTCGACGACCTCGATGGCGCGCTCGAGGCCCGCGTGGCGCATGCGCTCGACGGCGGCGTCCACCTCGCTCGCGGCGCGATCGACCCAGCGCGAGCGGCCGGCTGCGAGGATGAGCTGCTGCTCCTCCAGCTTGAACAGCAGCGTCTCCAAGAGTTCACGCTCGCGCCACAGACGCGTTGACAGTTCGTTGGCTCCCATTCCCCATTCCCTGCTCCCCCGGGCCGCGACACGCCTTTCGACGATCGGTAGTTGACACTGTCGGCCGGTTGACCGATACGGTAACGATCGTGCATGGGTAGTTCTCCCCAAATCGATGGGGACAGCTACCCGGGTACCCGCAATTGAAGATCCGATGTCCCGCCCTATCCTCCCCCCTTGAAAGGCGGCCACCGATGACGCGTTCGGAGCGCGATCAACTCATCGTCGACAACCTCCCCCTGGTCGGCTACCTGGCCGCAGAGCTCCATGCGCGTGCCACCCACATCCCCCGCGAGGAACTCGCCGCGGCGGGCGCCCTCGCCCTCGTCACCGCGGCGGACGCGTTCGATCCCGAGCTGGGCGTGCCCTTCGGCGCCTACGCCCGCCGCCGCATCCTCGGCGCCTTCGCCGACGAGATGCGATCGATGGACTGGGCATCGCGCGGCATCCGCCGTCGCGTGAAGGAGACCACGGCGGTGCGCGACGCCCTCGCCACCGGCCTCGGCCGCACGCCGACCACCGAGGAGATCGCCAGCGCCATGGGCGTCGACACCGCCACGGTGGCCGAGAGCCTGGCCGACGCTGCGCGGACGGTCACGAGCATCGACGAGCCCGACGTGCACGAGGTCGCGGCAGTCGCGCCGCTGCCCGAGGAGGCCGCCATCACGGGCGAGCGCCACGAGCTGCTCGAACACGCGATCTCGGCTCTGCCGGAGCGCATGCAGCTCATCGTGCGCGCCGTGTACTTCGAGGACCGCCCCGTGAAGGACGTCGCCGCGGAGCTGGGCGTCTCGCACTCCGCGGTCTCGCAGCAGCGCTCGGAGGCGCTGCGCCTGCTGCGCGACGCCATGGACCGCTACTTCCCCGACGAGCCGGTCGCCTCGGCCACGCCCACCTCGCGCGTGTCGGCCTCGGCCCGCGAGGCGTACTTCGACCGCATCGCGGCCGGCGGGCGGCGCTTCGCCCACGCCTTCCTGCCGCGCGCCGCCGAGGCCTGACCGGCGCCTAACGCATCGGCCCGGGCGGCCGATAGCACCCTGTGGAGCTCACGGACGGGCTCCGCACCACCACCCATTCACGGAGGAATCACCATGGGTCTTGCAGTCAACACCAACATCGCGGCGCTCAACGCGTACCGCAACCTGTCGAACACGCAGAACGACCTGTCGAAGTCGATGGAGAAGCTCTCCAGCGGTCTTCGCATCAACCGCGCGGCCGACGACGCTGCCGGTCTGGCGATCTCCGAGGGCCTGCGCGCGCAGGTCACCGGTCTGAACCAGGCCCAGCGCAACGCCCAGGACGGCATCTCGGTCATCCAGACCGCGGAAGGCGCCCTGACCGAGGTCCACGACATCCTGCAGCGCATGCGCGAGCTGACCGTTCAGGGTGCCAACGACACGAACAGCCCGGACGCCCGCTCGGCGATCGACGGCGAGATCGGCGCCCTTGCCAAGGAGCTCGACCGCATCGTCGACAACACCGAGTTCAACGGCATCAAGCTGCTGAAGGGTGACGGCCAGGGAGCCGGCGCGGCGCTGAACTTCTCGGTGCAGGTCGGCGCAGGGTCCGGCGAGGACAACCAGATCGTCATCGCGCTCAAGGACATCGGCGCCGCCCTGTCGGGCATCACCGATGCCGACGGCGCGAGCCAGCTCCTCCTGCTCAACCCGGGCACCGCGTCGGCTGACGGTCCGGCTGCGGACGCGGCGACCAACCTCACCGCTCTCGACACCGCCATCAAGTCGATCTCGACGGCTCGTGCGGACTACGGTGCGCAGCAGAACCGCCTCGAGTCGTCGATCCGCTCGCTGTCGGTCTCGTCGGAGAACCTGTCGGCCGCGGAGTCGCGCATCCGCGACACCGACATGGCGCAGGAGATGGTGAAGTACACCGCCAAGAACATCCTCTCGCAGGCCGGTACCGCCATGCTCGCGCAGGCGAACCAGTCGACGCAGGGCGTTCTGCAGCTCCTGGGCTGATCCCCGTGAATGCCCTGGACGGTGTACCCGACCCGTCCAGGGCATTCGCCACCTCCCCGCCACCGCACCGCCCCTGATCACGGAAGGCGCCCGCGTTGCCCTCGATCTCGTTCCCCGGTCTCGCGTCCGGTCTCGACACCGCGGCGATGGTCGATGCCCTCATGGAGGTGCAGGCGATCCCGCGCATCCTGCTGCAGCAGAAGGCGGACGACCGCGGCGTCATCGTCTCGAACCTGCAGGCCCTGAACTCGCAGCTGCAGACCCTCACCACGCGCGCCGGCGACCTCACGTCGGCCACGGCGCTGGCCGCCTTCACCTCCACCGCCTCAAGCGACGCCGTCTCGGTCACGGCCCGCCCCGGCGCCCAGGCCTCCTCGCTCGACGTCGTCGTCGACCGGGTCGCGAAGGCCCACACCGTGGTCTCCGCGGGGTACGCGCAGTGGCCCACCGAGCCCGCGACGCTCACGATCGTCGACGGCGCCGGGGAGCTGCACGAGATCACGGCGCAGGGCACCTCCCTCACCGAGATCGCCGCCGCGATCAACGACGCCGGCGTGCCCGTGACCGCCACCACCGTGCGCGGCGGCACCGACGCCAACGGCGACCCGATCTACCGGCTGCAGCTCGTGGCCAACTCCACCGGCGCCGCGAGCGCCTTCCAGGTGTTCCGCGGCACGGCCGCCGAGGTCACCGCCGGCACCGCCACCGACCTGGCCACCGAGGCCGGTGCCGCCGTCACCCAGCAGGGCCAGGACGCCGCGATCCGTCTCTACGCCGGCACCGCCGCCGAGCAGACCATCACGAGCGCGAGGAACACCTTCACCGACCTGCTGCCCGACGTCGACGTCACCGTGCGCACGGCCCAGGCCGAGCCGGTCTCGCTCTCGGTGACGGTCGACACCGCCGCCTCGGCCAAGACCGTCAAGACCTTCATCGACGAGATCTCCGCGGTGCTGAACCGGATCGACACGGGCTCGAAGGCCACCGTCGCCGAGGGCGAGACCACCGTGCTGGGCGTCTACACGGGCGACTCGACCGTGCGCGGCCTGCGCAACGCGCTCGCGAACGCCGTCATCGCCCCCATCGACGGCGTCTCGCCGTCCAGCATCGGCATCTCCGTCGACCGCTACGGCGAGCTCACCTTCGACGAGGAGGCGTTCGCCGACGCGATGGCCGCCGATCCCGCCCGCGTCGAGGCGTTCTTCGCCGGCATCGCCGGCCGCGTCGAGGAGGTCGGCACGACCTACTCCGACCGCTACGAGGGCTTCCTCACCACGCGCATCACCGGGCAGCAGTCCGAGGTGCGCTCGCTCGATCGGCAGATCGAGAGCATGGACGTGCGCCTCGAGAAGCGCCGCGCCACCCTCGAGGCCCAGTTCCTGCGCATGGAGACGATGATGGCGCAGTGGAACGCCCAGTCCACGTATCTGTCGCAGCAGATCGCCTCGCTGCCGACCTACAGCAAGGGGAATGAGTCATGACCGCGTCCGCCCCCGCCGCCCGCCTCGCCCAGCTGCGCGCCGCGCAGCAGCGCTACCAGCGCGACGCGATCCTCTCGGCCACCCCCGAGCGGCTCGTGACCATGCTCTACGACCGGCTGATGCTCGACGTGGAGCGCGCCGAGACCGCGCAGGCCGCGAGCGCGTGGGCCGAGGCGTCGACGCACCTCCTGCACGCGCAGGCGATCGTCGCCGAGCTGCACGCCTCGCTCACCGACGCCTGGGACGGCAGCGCCGACCTGCGCGCCCTGTACGCGCACCTCACCGACACGCTCATCGCGGCCAACATCGAGCGCGACGCGGAGCGGACGCGCCAGTGCCGCGAGCTGATCGCCCCGCTGCGCGACGCCTGGCACGAGGCCGCCCGCCTGGTCGGCGGCGCCGCGCAGCCGGTGCAGGCCAGTGCCTGAGGAGGCGGCCCGCCGCGAGTGGGCCGCGCTGCTGGACCGCTTCGAGCAGGACCTCGCGGGCGAGCCACGCGCGTGGACGCCGCCGGCCGCTCCCCTGCCGCCCGAACTCGCCGACCGCGCGGGCCGCGTGCTCGAGGCGCAGCGCGAGCGGATCGCGGCGCTCGCGGCCGCGCGCGACGAGACCCTCGCCCAGCTGGTCGCGCTGCGCCGGGTGCCCACGGGCGACGACCGACCCGTCTATCTCGATCGGGCCGGCTGACTCCTAACGGCGGGCGACGATCGGCCGATAGATCTCGACAGAGCACGGATCGCTCGCCCCTCGGGCCACGGATCGGCCCTCCCACAGGACGTCGAAAGCCGGAGTCTGTGTTCGAATCGGTCACCATCCGCGCGCTCACCAGTGCGCTCGATGGGCTCTCCCAGCGCCAGCGAGCCATCGCGGACAACATCGCGAACGTCAACACGCCGAACTACCACGCCAAGCGCGTGCTCTTCGAGGACGCCCTCGCCGAGTCCGTGGCGGAGGGATCCGGTGTGGTCGCCGCGACCACGGCCGAGTCGCTCGAGCCGACCCGCCTGGACGGCAGCAACGTCAACCTCGACACCGAGACGCTGTCGAACATCGACACGGTCCTGCGCTACCAGTTCGCCACCCAGGCGATCGGCGGCTCGTTCAACGGCGTGCGCACGGCGCTGCGCACCACGTCGTGAGGAGGAACCCATGACCTTCGACGCGATCGGCATCGCCGGCACCGGGCTCACGGTGCACCGCAAGTGGCTCGACGCCCTCAGCGACAACATCGCCAACATCAACACCGCCGCCCCCACCGACGGCGCCGCCTTCCAGGAGCGCTACGTCGTCGTCGAGACCGACGGCGACACCCCGGGCGTCTACGTCGCCGGCATCGAGCTGGGCGACGCGGAGGGGCGCCTCGTGCACGACCCGGATCACCCGCTCGCGGATGAGGACGGCTACGTGCGCCTGCCCGACATCGACCTGGCCTCGCAGATGAGCCAGCTGATCCTCGCCCAGCGCGGCTACCAGGCCAGCGCGGCGGTCGTGGATCGCGCGAAGACCTCGTACGAAGCGGCCCTGCAGATCGGACGCAACTGATGCCCATCGACGCCATCGACTCCCTCGCCGGCGCCGCCGACGCGCTGCTGCCGACGCCCCCGGCCGCTCAGACCGACGGCACCGGCTTCGCCAACGCGATCACCGGCGCGATCGACGAGCTGCACTCGCTGCAGGCCACCTCGAACGAGCTGGCCGTCGCGGCCGTCACGGGCGACCTCGATGACATCCACTCGGCGATGATCGCCTCGACGCGCGCCTCGGTGACGCTCGAGCTCGTCGCCGCCGTGCGCAACAAGGGCGTCGAGGCGTTCACCGAGATCATGAGGATGCAGGCCTGATGCCGCAGGCGGTCACCGGCTTCTTCGGCCGCATCCGGAGCGCGATCTCGGGCTTCACCCTCGCGCAGCGCACGATCGCGATCATCGGCGTGGCCGTGCTCGCCCTCGGCGCCGTGGCGCTGGGCAGCTGGCTCATGCGCCCGCAGTACGCCCCGCTGTTCACGGGCCTCGCCGCCGCCGACGCCAGCGCGGTGGTCGAGCAGCTGCAATCGGCCGGCGTGGACTACCAGCTGGCCGACGGCGGCAGCACCGTGCTCGTGCCCGAGCAGGACGTCTACGACCAGCGCCTCGCCGCCGCCGCGGCCGGCCTGCCCGGCGAGGGCACCAACGGCTACACGCTCCTCGACGACCTCGGCGTGACGACGAGCGAGTTCCAGCAGTCCGTCACGTACAAGCGCGCGATCGAGGGCGAGCTGGCCCGCACGATCTCGTCGCTCGACGGCGTGACCGGCGCGTCCGTGCAGCTGGCGATCCCCGAGGAGAGCGTGTTCGTCAGCGAGACGATCGACCCGACCGCCTCGGTGTTCGTCGAGACGCAGTCGGGCGCCACGCTCGACCGCCAGCAGGTGGACGCGATCGTGCACCTCACGGCGGCCGCCATCAGCGGCATGAAGCCCGAGAACGTGGCCGTGATCGATCAGTCCGGCGAGACCCTCTCGGCCGTGGGCGTGGGCACCACGGGAAGCTCCGATCAGCAGGCCGCCGAGTACGAGACGCGCGTGGCCGCGAGCGTGCAGCAGATGCTCGACCGCGTGGTGGGCGCCGGCAACGCGACGGTCAGCGTCGCCGCCGAGATGTCCAACGAGACGAGCGAGCGGGTCGACGAGACCTACACGACGCCGGAGGACGCCCTCCCCACCGAGGAGCAGACCCGCACCGAGTCGTACACCGGTGGCGGCACCGGCACGGGCGTGCTCGGCCCCGACAACATCGCCGTGCCGACCGAGGGCGGCGACGGCACGTACGAGTCGACCGAGACGAACCGCAGCAACGCGATCAACAAGTCCACCGAGAAGACCACCACCCCGCCCGGCGCCGTGACGCGCCAGACGGTGTCGGTCGCCGTGGACGAGGACGCCGCCGCGGGCCTGAACGTCGGCGAGCTGGAGGACCTCGTGGCCACCGCGGCGGGCGTCGACCCCGACCGCGGCGACGAGGTCACCGTCGCGACCATGGCCTTCAGCACGGCCGACGCCGACGCCGCCCAGGCCGCCCTCGCCCAGGCGCGCGCCGACGAGGAGGCCCAGCGCGCGCACGAGCTCATGACGACGGCCCTCATCGCCGCCGCGATCGGCCTGCCGCTGCTGGCCGCCGTCATCGTGTTCGCCGTGCGTGCCCGCCGGCGCCGCGCGGCCGAGACCGAGCCGATGCTCGCGCTCGACGAGACCCCGACCCTGCTGCTCACGCAGCAGCAGGAGCCGGAGCTGTTCCCCGGCACCACCCCGTCGCTCGAGTCGGCGGCCCCGACCGTTCCCCTCGAGATCGAGCCGGACCCCGAGCCGGAGCCGGACCAGCAGTCGCTCGCCCGCCACCGCGTCGAGCTCGAGGCGCTCGCCCGCCGCGACCCCGAGAAGACCGCCGAGGCGCTGCGGGCGCTCATGGGCGAGACGGTGGACGCGTGAGCGAGCTCAGCGGCCCGCAGAAGGCCGCCGTCGTCATGATGAACCTCGACCGCGCCCGCGCGGTCGAGGTGATGAAGCACCTCACCGAGACCGAGGCCGAGGAGCTGGCGGCCGAGATCATCCGCATGCGCCGGCCCGACACCTCCACCACGGCGCGGGCGCTGCGCGAGTTCCACCGGATCGCCGCGGGGCAGCTGCCCCCGGCCCGTGGTGGGCGCGACGTGGCGGCGTCGCTGCTGGAGGCCTCGTTCGGCGCCGAGCGGGCGGCCGGCGTGCTCACGCGCGTGAGCTCGCACATGGCCGGCACCTCGCTGGAGTTCCTCAACGCCGCCGACCCCGACCAGCTCGCCACGCTGCTGGAGGCCGAGCTGCCGCAGACGATCGCGCTGATCCTCGCCCACCTGCGCACGAGCAACGCCGCGCAGGTGCTCGCCGCGCTCCCCGACCCGCTGCGCACCGACGTGGCCCAGTCGATCGCGACCATGGGATCGGCCACGCAGGAGGCGATCGCGGTGGTCGCCGAGACGATGCGCACCCGCACCGGGGTGTTCGCGATGCGCGAGTCGACCGAGGCCGTGGGCGGCGTGCAGCCGCTGGTGGAGATCATCAACCGCTCCGACGCGGCGATCGAGAAGGCGCTGCTGTCGAGCATCGAGGATCGCGACACCGGCCTGGCCGAGGAGATCCGCTCGCGCATGGTGACGTTCGCCGACATCGTCAAGCTCGAGGACCGCGACGCCCAGCGCGTGCTGCGCGGGGTCGACATCCGCACGCTGGCCCTGGCGCTCAAGGGCGTGAACCAGGCGATCGCCGACGTCATCCGCAAGAACGTCTCGGAGCGCAACCGCGAGGTGCTCGACGACGAGATCCGCATCATGGGACCCGTGCGCATGTCGCAGGTCGAGGAGGCGCGAGCCGAGATCGTCCGCACGATCCGCTCGCTCGCCGCCGGCGGCGAGATCACCGTGCACCGCACCGACGAGGACGAGTATGTCTACTGACGCGCCGTCCGCCCCGTTCACCTCGGTGGTCTTCCCCCGGATCACCCGCCACAGCGCCGAGCTCGAGCGCGAGTTCGAGTCGGCGCGCGTGCGCGGCTATTCGGCCGGGCACGCGGCGGGGATGCGCGTGGCGGCCGAGTCGGCGGCGATCGTCCGCGAGGAGCAGGAGCGCGAGCGGGAGCAGGAGCGGATCCGCCAGGAGCGCCGGATCGGCCAGGCCCTCGTGGCGATCGACGCGGCCGCCGCGTCGCTCGCCGAGCGCGAGTGCGCCCTCGCCGCCGCGAGCCAGCAGGAGCTCGAGCGCCTGGCGATCGAGCTGGCCGAGGCGATCCTCGCCCGCGAGCTGCGCGACGACACGCGCGCCGCGCTGCGCCGCGTTCTGGCGCATGTCGATCCCGCCGAGGTGCGCGAGCTGCGGCTGAACCCCGTGGACGCCGAGACGCTGCGCGACCAGGCACCGGAGGGGGTCGTGCTCACGCCGGACGCCACCCTCGCGCAGGGCGACGCGATCGCCGTGCTGGCCGAGGGCCGCATCGACGCGCGCATCGGTGCCGCGCTCGACCGCGCCCGGCGCGCGCTGCGCGGCGACGACGGGGGTGCGCCGTGAGCTGGTCCGAGGTGCTCGAGGCCGTCCGCCCGGAGCGGGTCGGCAGCGTGTCGCAGGTGCGGGGCCTCGGCGTGGAGGTCCGCGGCCTCGACAGCGCCGTGGGCGATCTCGTCACGCTCGGCGACGGCATCGCCGCCGAGGTGGTGGCCACGGGCGCGGACGGGGCGCGATGCATGCCGCTCGCTCCCGTCACGGGCCTGACCGCCGGCGCCCCCGCGCGCGCCGCCGGGGGGCCGCTGCGCGTGCCGGCCGGCCGCGCGCTGCTCGGCCGCGTGCTCGACGGCCTCGGCCGCCCGATCGACGGCCGCGGCCCGATCGACGCGCCCCGCGTGGTGCTCGACAACGAGCCGCCCGCCGCCCTCGACCGCGATCGCATCGCCCTGCCGCTCTCGCTCGGCGTGCGTGCCATCGACACCCTCACCACGGTCGGCCGCGGCCAGCGCATGGGCCTGTTCGCCGGGTCGGGCGTGGGCAAGTCGTCGCTGCTGTCGATGATCGCCCGCGGCACCGAGGCGGAGGTCGCCGTCATCGCCCTCGTCGGCGAGCGCGGCCGCGAGGTGCGCGAGTTCCTCGAGGACGACCTCGGCGCCGCGGGGCTCGCGCGGTCGGTCGTCGTGGTGGCCACCTCGGATCAGCCCGCCATGGCGCGCCTGCGCGCCGCCTTCACGGCCACCCGCATCGCCGAGGCGTTCCGCGACGAGGGCGCCCACGTGGTGCTCATGATGGACTCGCTCACGCGCGTGGCCATGGCGCAGCGTGAGATCGGCCTGTCGGCGGGCGAGCCGCCCGCCACGCGCGGCTACCCGCCCTCGACGTTCTCGGTGCTGGCCCGGCTGCTGGAGCGCGCCGGCACGGCCAGCGGCGGATCGGTCACGGGCCTGTACACGGTGCTCGTCGACGGCGACGACCACAACGAGCCGATCGCCGACGCGGCCCGCTCGATCCTCGACGGGCACATCGTGCTCGACCGCGCGCTCGCCGTGACGGGGCACCACCCCGCGATCGATGTGCTCGGCTCGATCTCGCGCGTGGCCTCGAAGGTGACCACGGCCGAGCAGCGGCGCCTGGCGACGTCGCTGCGCAGCGTGATGGCCGCCCGGCGCTCCGTGAGCGACCTGCTCGACATCGGCGCGTACCAGCCCGGCGCCAACCCGCGCGTCGACGCGGCGGTGGCGCACGAGGACGCGATCACCGCGTTCCTCACGCAGGCGCTCGACGACGTGTGCCCGGCCCCGGAGGCCTGGGCGCGGCTCGCCCGCCTCGTGACGGCCTTCGAGCACACCCCGTCCCCCGCTCCCGTCCCCGAGGAGGCACGATGACCCCGCCGTTCTCCCTCGCCGGCCTGCTGCGGCTGCGCGGCGTGCAGGAGCGCGCCGCTGCCGAGCGGCTCTCGCGCGCCGCCGTGACCGCCCGCCAGTCCGAGGCCCGCGAGCATCGCACGCGCACCGCGCTCGCCGACAGCGCGGACGCCGCCGTCGACGTGCGCTCGCTCGCGGCGATCGCCGCCTCCCGCGCGGCGGCGCGCGCCCGCATCGGCGAGCTCGCCCTCATCGCGGACGCCCAGCGCGACGATGTCGACGCGGCCCGCCGCGCGCACACCGAGGCCAAGCGCCGCGCCCTCGGGCTCGAGAAGCTCGAGGCCGCGCACCGCGAGCGCGAGCGGCGCGGCGAGCTGCGGGCCGAGCAGTCCGCGCTCGACGAGATCGCCACCGGCCGCTGGGCCATCGCATCGGCACGACAGGAGGGGGCGGCATGAGCGTCGCAGCCATCAGCGAGCGGATCGGCACGATCCAGTCGCTCATCCAGGAGCTCGCGAACCCGGCGGCCTCGACGGGCGCCGCCACCGGCACCGCGCAGGCGGCCGGCACGACGGCCACCGACTTCGCCAGCGCGCTGCGCACGCTCGGGGCGCTGCCTGACACGAGCGATGGCGTCACGGGCGAGGACATCGTCGAGCAGGCGACGCAGTACCTCGGGGTGCCGTACGTGTTCGGCGGCGAGGACGAGACCGGCATGGACTGCTCGGGCCTCGTGCAGCGCGTGCTCGCCGACCTCGGCATCGACGCCCCGCGCGTCGTCCAGGACCAGGCCGACATCGGCGTGGAGGTGCCCTCGCTCGAGGAGGCGCAGCCGGGCGACCTCATCGTCACGAAGGACGAGGGGCACATCGTCATCTACGCCGGCGACGGCAAGATCATCCACGCCCCGCGCCCCGGCAAGGACGTGCAGCTGGTCGACAACTACCTCTCGCCGTCGGAGATCGGCACCATCCGCCGCGTCGTGCCCGCCGCGAGCGAGGCCGCCCCGGCGACGGCGTCGCTGGCCGGGTTGACGTCGCTGCCGTCGTCCGATCTGCTCTCGGTCATGCAGGTGCTCTTCGCGGGCGGAGCGGACGCCGCCGGCGACGACGCGCTCGGCTCGCTGAGCGCCACGCTCGCGCCGATCGCCGCCGCGCTCGAGGCCCGCGCCGCGGCGGCGAGCACGGCCGCGGTCGCCACCCCGGCCCCGGCCCTCGTGGCCTCGGCCGCGGCGGCCGCGGCGATGGCCACCCCCGTCGCGCCGACCTCCGACGACCCCGCCCCGTCGCGCCGCGACGACCTCGCGGTCGCCACCGCCGCCCCGGCGAGCGCGCCGGACACGCGGGCCGCCTCGGCCCCGGCCGCCGCCACCGCACCGCGGCCGGCGCTCGCGCCGCAGCTGTCGCCGCCGCTCGTCTCGCTGGCGCAGGCCGGCGACGGCGATCACCAGCTCACGCTGACCGTCTCGCCCGATGACCTCGGCCCCGTCACGGTCCGCGCGCACATCAGCGGCGACGTCATGCGGATCGAGCTGCTGGCGCCGTCCGACGCCGGTCGCGACGCGATCCGGCACATCCTCGGCGACCTGCGCCGCGACCTCGCCGCGGCGGCCCCGCACGCGTCGCTCACCCTGGCCTCGGGCGACGGCTCTGCCACCGCGCAGTCCGGCGCCGACACCGGATCGGCTGCCCGCGACGGCGGCTCCGGTCGCTCGCAGGGCGAGGCGTCGCCGCGCGGGCCGGTCGCCCGCGAGGCCGTGCCGGTGCCCGTCGCCGCCCCGATCGTCCCCCTCTCCCACACCGCCACGTCGTTCGACGTGCTCGCCTGATCCGGAGGCCCCATGCCCACCGTCGAACCCGTCTCCGCGAGCGGCCTGTACACCGGCTCGACCGGATCCACCGAGCGCAAGCAGACCCTCGACTCCGAGGTGTTCCTGCAGCTGCTGGTCACGCAGCTGCAGAACCAGGACCCGTCCTCGCCCATGGACACCAACGAGATGATCGCCCAGAGCACGCAGCTGGCGATGATGGAGCAGCTCACCGCGCTGTCGTCCACCTCGACCGAGACCTTCGCGCTCACGATGCGCCAGGCCGCCACCGACCTCATCGGCCGCGAGATCTCCTACCTCGACGCCGAGGGCGCCACCCACACCGGCGTCGTGTCGTCGGTCTCCTTCGCCTCGGGCACCCCGCAGGTGTCCATCGGCGACATCACCGTCCCGCTCGACGCCGTCGCCGGCGTCGCCGCCCCGTGATCCCCCACTCCTGAAAGAAGGCAGCCATGCTCCGCTCGCTCTACTCCGGAATCTCCGGCCTCCGCTCGCACCAGACCATGCTCGATGTCACGGGCAACAACATCGCCAACGTCAACACCACGGGCTTCAAGGGCTCCTCGGTGGAGTTCCAGGACACGCTCTCGCAGCTCGTGCGCAACTCGGGCCTGCCGCAGGACGACACGGGCGGCAGCAACCCGGCCCAGGTCGGCCTCGGCGTGCAGGTCGCCGCGATCACCACGAACTTCGCGCAGGGCGCGGCGCAGTCGACCGGCGTGCCCACGCACCTCATGATCGCCGGCGACGGCTTCTTCGTCGCCCGCGCCGGGGCCGAGACCTCGTACACCCGCAACGGCGCGTTCTCGTTCGACGCGCAGGGCCGCATGGTCACCGCCGACGGCGCCTTCGTGCAGGGCTGGACGGCGCAGGACGGGCAGATCGCGCCCGGCGCGGCGATCGGCGACATCACGCTGCCGGTCGGCGCCATCTCGCCCGCCGCGGCCACGACCACCGCGCGCGTCACGGGCAACCTGCCCTCCGACGCCGAGGAGGGCGCGACGCTGCTGCGCGACATCACGATCTACGACGCCGAGGGCGACGCCTCCACCCTCGCGCTCGAGTTCACCCGCACCGCCGCCGGCTGGGATGTCGCCAGCGGCACCGCGGGCGCCGAGCTGCAGTTCACCGACGGCGAGCTCACCGCGGGCGGCACGCTGACGGTCGGCACCATCACGATCGACCTGTCGTCGATCACCGGCTACGCCGAGCTGTCGACGCTCAAGATCGACGGCCAGGACGGCCACCCCGCCGGCACGCTGCAGTCGTACGCGCTGTCGGAGGACGGCAGCCTCGTCGGCACGTTCAGCAACGGCGCGACCGAGGTGCTCGCGCGCGTCGCGCTGGCGACGTTCGTCAACCCCGGCGGCCTGGAGAAGGTCGGCTCCTCGCGCTACGTGCCGACCGTCAACTCCGGCGCCGCGCAGGTCGGCACCGCCGGCGTCGAGGGCATGGGCTCGCTCATCAGCGGCTCGCTCGAGATGTCGAACGTCGATCTCTCGCAGGAGTTCACCAACCTCATCGTCGCGCAGCGCGGCTTCCAGGCGAACGCCCGCATCATCACCACGAGCGACGAGGTGCTCCAGGAGCTGACCAACCTCAAGCGCTGACCCGCCTTACGCGCTCCCCCCGACGGCCGACAGTGACACTCGACGGCCTTCGGGGGGAGGTCGTCACCTCGCCGCCCATGAGGGGCAGCGTGCATTTTTCCAGGATGGAGCCATGATCGTCGTCACGCGCCTGAACCGCACCCGGTTCGCCGTGAATCCGGATCTCATCGAGCGGATTCACGAGTCGCCGGACACCACGCTCGTCATGGTGGACGGAGCGACCTTCATCGTCCTGGAGCCGATGCAGGAGGTCATCGACCGCATCACCGGCTACCGCTCGCGGGTCCTCGCGGCGGCCTCCGACATGCGCCGCTCCGGCGACGTCGCGGGGGTGATCGGCTGATGGACCTCGCCTTCATCGCCGGCATCGTGCTGGCGTTCGGCTCGCTCTACGCGATGATCACGCTGGAGCACGCGAGCCTGGCCGCCCTGTTCCTGCCGGCCCCGATGATCCTCGTCTTCGGCGGCACGATCGCCGTCGGCATCGCGAGCGCGACCGTGCGCGATGCGCTCGCGGCCGTCAAGGCGCTGCCGCGCGCCGTGCGCGGCGACCGCCGCACCCCGGCCTCGATGATCGACCAGGTCGTCGAGTACGCCGAGAAGGCGCGCGCCGAGGGCCTGCTTTCGCTCGAGCAGCTCGTGCCCGACGTCGAGGACCCGTTCGCCCGCCGCGCGCTGCAGAGCATCGCCGACGGCACCGACGCCGACGAGCTGCGCATGGTGCTCGAGGACGACATCGCCTCGACCGCCGCCCGCAATCGCACCGCCTCGCGCTTCTACGCCACCCTCGGCGGCTACGCCCCGACCGTCGGCATCATCGGCACCGTCGTCTCGCTCACGCACGTGCTGGAGCAGCTGGACGCCCCCGACACCCTCGGCCCCATGATCGCCGCGGCCTTCGTCGCCACCCTGTGGGGCCTGCTGTCGGCCAACTTCCTGTGGCTGCCCATCGGCAACCGCCTGCAGCGCCTGGGCGAGCTCGAGCTGGAGCGCATGACGCTCGTGATGGAGGGCATGCTCGCCGTGCAGGCCGGCAACCCGCCGCACCTCGTCGCCGAGCGGCTGCAGGCGCTCGTGGCCGATCGGCCCGCCGCGGCCAAGGCCGAGCGACCGCTGCCGGAGTCGATCGAGGCGTCATGAGCGCGCGCCGCGGGGGCCGCCGCCACGCGGTCGATCATTCGTCGGGGGGCCATGACGGCCCGGACGAGCGCTGGATGGCCTCGTACCTCGACATGATCACGGTGCTGATGTGCCTGTTCATCGTGCTCTTTGCCATGTCGAGCGTGGACCAGCAGAAGTTCGAGCAGCTGCGCGACTCGCTCGCCACCGGCTTCGGCCAGGAGCCCAGCGAGGACGTCGACACCGCCGGTCTCGTGCTGCCCGAGGAGCTGCAGGCCGAGGACGGCGGCCACGCGGCCAACACCGATCTCGCCGCCGCGCAGGCCGAGGTGGACCACCTCGAGGAGCTGCGCTCGCGGCTCGAGGGCGCCCTGGAGGCCCGGGGGCTCGCCGGCACCGCCGAGTTCGTCATCGACGACCGGGGCCTCACCGTCGGGCTGGTGGGCGCGGAGACGTTCTTCCAGACCAACAGCACGGTGCTCAGCGACAAGGCCGTCGCGGTGCTCGACGCGCTCGGCGGCGTGCTCGTGGAGGTCGACAACGAGATCTCGATCGAGGGCCACGCCGACTACCGGGCACCGGTCGCGCCGTTCCCCACCAACTGGGAGCTGTCGTCCGGCCGCGCCACCCAGGTGCTGCGGCACCTCGTCGAGGCCGACGGGCTGCGAGGCGATCGCGTCCAGGCGGTCGGCTTCGGCGACACCCGGCCCATCGCCGAGGGGACCGACGACGCGGCCCTCGCGCGCAACCGACGCGTCGACATCGTCGTGCTCAGCAACGCGGAAGAGGAGGTGCGAGCCCTCATCCCCAGCGTGACGGCGGCAGCGCCGCCCGGGTGATCCGTCACGCACGCCTAACGCACGCGCCCACGCGCCCGATAGTCGGGTTCGTGGTCATCGACGTGCGCGCTCCCGCGGCCCCTCCCGAGGCGGCGATCGAGGTGTACGACTTCGGTCGTCCCGCCACCCTCGCCCGCGAGCACTCCCGCGCCCTCGAACTGGCGTTCGAGACCTTTGCGCGCCAGTGGGCCACGCAGCTGACCGACAAGATCCGCCTGCGCGCGCACGTCGCCGTCGAATCGGTGGACCTGCAGACCTACGCCGAGTATGCCGACGGGCTGCCGCAGACCACCACCGTCGTGGTCGGCTCCGTGCCCGACCACGAGGCCAGCAGCATCGTGCAGTTCCCGCTGTCGGCGGCGCTGTCGTGGATCATCCAGATGGTCGGCGGGCGCCCGGTCGAGGTCACCGAGGAGCGCCCCCTCACCCCCATCGAGCAGGCCCTGATCCGGCACCTCATGACCGGCGTGCTCGAGCACCTCTCGCACGCCCTGACGGGGCTGTTTCCCGCCGGACTCACGGTGAGCGGCATCCAGTACAACCCGCAGTTCGCGCAGCTCGCCTCGGCCGCCGACCTCGTCATCGTCGCCCGGTTCTCGCTGCGCCTCGGCGAGCGCACCGTCCCGGCGAGCGTCATGCTGCCGGCCGAGCTGGTGCTCGAGCGGCTGACCAGCGCGTCGCCGGCCGCCCCGCCCGCCCTCGCGCCGGGCCTCGTGCGCCGCCAGGTGGAGCAGACGCCGCTGGAGCTGGCGCTGCGGCTCACCCCGGTCGCCGTCCGCCCGGCCGACGTGCTGGGGCTGCAGGTGGGCGACCTCATCCGCATCCCGCACGCCGAGGACCGCCCGCTCGATCTCGTCGCCGGCGACGTCGCCGTCGCCACCGCCGCCGTCGGCGCGAGCGGGGCCCGCCTCGCCTGCGTCATCACGTCCCTGCCGGCCGCATCCGCGCCGGATGAGCCCGTCCCCTCCGAGGAGCCACGGTGACCCCCATCGCCCACGAGTCCGCCGTCGCCGCCGCGTTCGCCGCGCGCCTGCCCACCACCTCCGAGATCACCGCGAGCGCCTCGCACGCCACGAGCGACACCGGCGACGCGATCATCGTGTCGTACGTCGGCGAGGCCGGCGCCGAGCTGGCCGCGCTGATCCTGGACCACGACATCCTCGCCGACGGCCAGCCGGAGGCGCCGCTCGAGGACCGGCTGCACGAGGCGATCGAGGCCGCGGCGGCCACGCTCGGCCCCGGCGTGCTGCGCGAGACCCGCATCGGCGACGCCTCGGCGCTGTTCGCCCACCCGCAGGCCAAGGTGTTCGACCTGCAGGACGAGACCGGCCGCACGGTCGGCCGCCTCGCCGTCCGCGTGAGCCAGGTGCCCGCCGCCGGCAGCGCCACCGTGCCGTCGCGCCGCCTGCAGCGCATCGCCGGCGTCGAGATGGACCTCACGGTCGAGATCGGCCGCACCCGCATGGCCGTGCGCGACGTGCTCGACCTCGCACCCGGGCGCATCGTCGAGCTGGACCGCTCGGCCGGCGCCCCCGCCGACATCAAGCTCAACGGCCGGCTCATCGCCCACGGCGAGATCGTCGTCGTCGACCAGGACTACGCGGTGCGGATCACCCGCATCCTCGAGAACGCCGAGGTCTGAGCTGGACGATCTGCTGCTGGCCCTGCGCGTCGCGGTCTCGCTCGCGGCGGTGCTCGGCCTGCTCTGGTACCTGCAGCGGCGCCTCACCAAGCGCACGGGGCAGCCGGGCGCGGGGATCACCGTGGTCTCGCGGCAGGCCCTCGGCGGCAAGGCGCAGCTCGTCGTCGTCGAGGTCGAGGGCACCCGCTACGTGCTCGGCGTGACGGAGCAGGGCGTGTCGGTCATCGACCGCGACCGCGCCCCGCATCAGATCTCGGCCCCCGCGACCGCCCCCGCCGAGCCGCTGCCCGAGGCGCCGCGGCCCGACCACGCCCCGCTGCGGCGGGATCGCCGCGCGAGCCACGAGGAGCTCGATCTCCTGCGCGGCTCGATCCTCTCCCCCGCGACCTGGCGGCAGACGGCGCAGGCCCTGCGGCGCGCGCGATGAGCGTCGATATCTTCGGCGTCGACGGGTCGCCCTCGTCGTCGGTCCTCACGCTGCTCGGGATCACGCTGCTGTCGGTGGCGCCCGCGCTGCTGCTGATGATGACCTCGTTCACGAAGATCTTCGTCGTGCTCGCGCTGGCACGGAACGCGCTGTCGCTGCCCTCGATCCCGCCGAACCAGGTGCTCGCGGGCCTATCGCTGTTCCTGTCGCTGTTCATCATGTGGCCCGTGCTGACCGACATCAACCAGATCGCGGTGCAGCCGTACATCGACGGCACCCTCACCTTCACCCAGGCCGTCGACGTGGGCCAGAACCCGCTGCGCGAGTGGCTGCTGCTCTACACGCGCGAGGAGGACATCGCGCTCATGACGCGCGCCTCCGATCAGCCCAACCCCGACGACCCGGCGAGCGTGCCGATGTACACGCTCATCCCGGCGTTCATGATCAGCGAGCTGCGCGCGGCGTTCATCATCGGCTTCGTCATCTTCATCCCGTTCCTCGTGATCGACCTCGTCGTCGCCTCGGCGCTCATGGCGATGGGCATGATGATGCTGCCGCCGGTGATGATCTCGCTGCCGTTCAAGATCCTGCTGTTCATCCTCGTCGACGGCTGGGGCCTGATCATCCGCTCGCTCATCGAGTCGTACGGGGGCACGGGATGACCCCGGAGGCGGTCCTCGACATCGGCATGCAGGGGCTGATCGTCGGCGCCAAGCTGGCCGCTCCCCTGCTCATCACGGCGCTGGTGGTCGGCTTCGCGATCTCGCTGCTGCAGTCGATCACGCAGGTGCAGGAGGTCACGCTCTCGTTCGTGCCCAAGCTCATCGGCGTGGGCATCGCCCTGCTGGTGTGCGGCAACTGGATGATCGCCGAGATCATCGCGTTCACCAACGAGATGTTCGCCCGCATCCCCGGACTGCTCGCGGGCGGCTGACGTGAACATCCCGGTCGATCTCGCCTGGCTGGAGGCGACCATGCTCGCCGCGGTCCGGATCACGGCGTTCCTCATGATCGCCCCGCCGTTCTCGCACGGCGCGATCCCCGCGCGCGTGAAGGCGATGCTCGGCATCGGGCTCTCGCTCGCGATCGGCACCGCCGTCGCGCCCGACTACACGCCGCTCGAGACGGCCGGCTTCTTCGGGGCGCTCGTGCTGCAGCTCGTGACGGGGGCGCTGCTCGGCCTGCTCGTGCTGGCCGTGTTCTCGGCGGTGCAGGCCGCCGGCAGCCTCATCGACGTGTTCGGCGGCTTCCAGCTCGCACAGGCCTTCGACCCGCAGTCGATGATCAACGGCGCGCAGTTCACCCGCCTGTTCCAGATGACGGCGATCGTGCTGCTGTTCGCCTCGGACGGCTACCAGCTGATCATCGCCGGCCTCGCGCGCAGCTTCGATGCCGTGCCCGTGGACGGCGTGTTCCAGATCGCCGGGCCCGCCGAGCTGCTCACGGGCGTGGCCGGCCAGCTCATGCTCGCCGCCGTGCAGATCGCCGGGCCCCTCGTGCTCGTGCTCTTCCTCGCCGACGCCGGGCTCGGCCTCGTCACCCGCGTGGCGCCGGCGCTCAACGCCTTCGCGCTCGGGTTCCCGCTGAAGATCATGCTCACCCTCGTGCTGGCCGGCGTCGTCTTCCTCACCCTTCCCGGCATCGTCGACGCCCTCGTGCGCCAGGCCCTGAGCCTGATGGGGGGTGTGGGCTCGTGAGCGACGCGGACAGCGGCGAGCGGACCGAGAAGGCCACCGAGCGCAAGCTGCGGGAGGCCCACCGCAAGGGCCGCATCTCGCGCAGCCAGGACCTCACCGCCTGGGTGGGCATCGCCGCGGCCGGCGCGCTGATGTCGACGGCCGTCGGCGACGGCGCCTCCGCCGCCACGGGCCAGTTCCTCGCGGTCGGATCGATCGTGCGCGAGCCCGATCCGGAGCGGGCGGTGGCCCTGGTCGGCGAGGCCATCGCCTCCATCGGCTCGACGCTGGGACCGCTGCTGGCGGCCGTCGTGATCGCCACCGTCCTCGGGGCCGTGTCGCAGGGCGGCATCCACCTGCGCGGCGTGCCGATGCGCGGTGAGCAGTTCAACATCGTCGCCGGCGTGCGGCGGCTGTTCGGGCTGCAGGCGCTGTGGGAGGGTGCGAAGGCGCTGCTGAAGACGCTCGCGATCGGCGGGGCGGTGTGGCTCGTCATCGCGGGCCTGCTGCCCGTGCTCGCCGCGAGCGGCGGCCACTCGATCAGTCGGCTCATCACCGAGGCCGCCGACGCCACCGCCGCCGTGCTGTGGGTCGCGGTGGCCGTGGGCGTCGCGCTCGCCCTCGTCGACGTGCTCGTGGTCATGCGCCGCAACACCAAGCACACCCGCATGACCAAGCAGGAGGCGAAGCAGGAGCACAAGAGCTCCGAGGGCGACCCGATCATCCGCCAGCAGCGCCGCTCGCGCCAGCTGGCGATGAGCCGCAACCGCATGATCGCCGCCGTCGCCGGCAGCGACGTCGTGCTCGTCAATCCCACGCACGTCGCCGTCGCCCTCACCTACGAGGCCGGCAAGGCCGCCCCGCGCGTCGTCGCGAAGGGCGCGGGGGCGATCGCCGAGAAGATCCGCGAGCGCGCCACCGAGGCCGGCGTGCCGATGGTGCGCGACATCCCCCTGGCCCGCGCGATCCACGCCGCGTGCGAGCTCGGCCAGGAGATCCCGCCCGACCTCTACACCGCCGTCGCCCGCGTGCTCGTCTTCGTCGCCGCCCTCAGGCGCCGCGGCTCCGCGCGCGGCGTGCACACCATGCCCGACCGTCCCGCCCCCACCCCCACCGCGAGGCCCGCATGAGAACCGTCCTGAAGTCCCTGGCCGTCCCCGTCGGCGTCGTCGGCATCATCATGCTGCTCGTCGTGCCGGTGCCGCCGCCGCTGCTCGACGTGCTGATCATCATGAACATCATGTTCGCGCTCGTGATCCTGCTCACGACGATGTTCGCGAAGAAGCCGCTCGACTTCTCGGTGTTCCCGTCGCTGCTGCTCGTGGCGACGCTGTTCCGGCTCGGCCTGAACGTCGCCTCCACGCGCCTGGTGCTCGGCGAGGCGTACGCGGGCGAGGTCATCCACGCGTTCGGCGAGATCGCCGTGGGCGGCTCGCTCATCATCGGCGCCGTGGTGTTCCTCATCCTCGTGGTCATCCAGTTCGTCGTGGTCACCAAGGGCGCCGAGCGCGTCGCGGAGGTCGGCGCGCGCTTCACCCTCGACGCCATGCCCGGCAAGCAGATGGCGATCGACGCCGACCTCAACGCGGGCCTCATCACCGACGTCGAGGCGCGCGAGCGACGGGCCGAGGTGGCCGCGGAGGCCGACTTCTACGGCGCGATGGACGGCGCGTCGAAGTTCGTCAAGGGCGACGCGATCGCCGGGCTGGTGATCATCGTCATCAACCTCATCGGCGGCATCGCGATC
The DNA here is from genome assembly GCF_004564075.1 of Microbacterium sediminis. Lineage (NCBI taxonomy): Bacteria > Bacillati > Actinomycetota > Actinomycetes > Micrococcales > Microbacteriaceae > Microbacterium > Microbacterium sediminis. The sequence continues at coordinate 1,029,365 of NZ_CP038256.1, read as the reverse complement.
GGCATGCTGCAGCACGAGATGCCGATCGACGAGGCGCTGAGCACCTACAGCCTGCTGACGATCGGCGACGGGCTCGTCACGCAGATCCCGGCGCTGCTCATGGCCGTCTCCACCGGCATGATCGTCACGCGCTCGAACACCGAGCACGAGATGGGCCAGGCGGCGTCGTCGCAGCTGACCCAGTCGCGCATCGCGCTCATGATCGCCGGCTGCGCGGCCATCGTGATGGCCCTCATCCCCGGCATGCCGATGCTGCCGTTCGTGCTGATCGGCGCCGGCCTGCTGCTCGCGGCCCAGCGCATCAAGGCCTCCGAGGCCAAGCGCACGGCCGAGCGCGACGAGGTGCAGGCGGCCGCCGCGCCGAGCGACCGGCCCGAGGAGCTCATGGAGCGCATGCGCGTGCACGCCCTGGAGATCCTCCTGGCGCCCAACCTCGTCGACCTCGTCACGGGCGGCCCCGACGACCTCCTCGCGCGCGTCAAGGCGCTGCGCCGCCGGATCGCCCTCGACCTGGGCTTCCTCGTGCCGCCCGTCCGCACGCGCGACAGCATCGATCTGCCGCCGTCCACGTACACGATCCGCGTGGCGGGCGTCGAGGCAGGCCGCGGCATCGCGCCGGCCGGTTCCGTGCTCGCCCTCGGCGGCGACCTCGACAGCCTCCCCGGCAAGACGGTGCTCGACCCGGTGTTCGGCTTGGAGGGCAAGTGGATCCCGCTCGAGATGCGCCACAGCGCCGAGATGGCCGGCGCCACGGTGATCGACCGGGCCAGCGTCATCGTCACCCACCTCTCCGACGTGGTGCAGGCCTCGGCCGCCCGGCTGCTCAGCCGCGAGGACGTGCGCCAGCTCACCGACGGGCTGCGCGAGATCAGCCCCTCGGCGGTGGAGGAGCTCACGCCCGCGCTGCTCTCGCTCGCCGAGATCCAGCGCGTGCTCACGGGGCTGCTCGCCGAGCGGGTGCCGATCAACGACCTCGCCCGCATCTACGAGGCGCTCGCGCTGCGGGCCAAGACCTCCACCGACCCCGAAGGGCTCATCGAGGCCGCCCGCGCCGCGCTCGGACCGGCGATCGCGGCGCGCTTCGCCCACGAGGGCACGCTGCGGGTGGTCATGATCGCGCCGCTGCTGGAGCAGGCGATGCTCGAAGGCATGCGCTCGGGCGAGGACGGCACGCACATCGTGCTGGATCCGAGCCGCATCGAGCAGGTGGTGCAGTCGGTCAAGCAGACGGTCGCCGAGCTCGATCCGGCCGCCGGCGGCGAGCCCGTGCTCGTGTGCGCCCCGACGCTGCGCCCGGCCGTGCGCCGCCTCCTCTCCGCGCAGACCGACGGGCTCCCCGTGCTCTCGTACAACGAGGCCACCGCGGGGGGCTTCGCGATCGAGACGGTCGGGGTCGTGCGCGATCAGCAGACGCTTGCCGCGTGAGTCCTGACGCGGGAGCCACCCGCGGCCGATAGTCTGAACCGATGCTGGTGTTGACGAGGCGGATCGGCGAGAGCCTGCTGATCGGCGACGATGTCGAGGTCACGGTCCTCGATGTGAAGGGCGACAGCATCCGCATCGGGATCCGCGCCCCGCGCGAGACGCGCATCCAGCGCGCCGAGATCGTCGAGGCCGTGCGCGCCGAGAACGCCGAGGCCGCCCACGCCGGCGACGCGGCCGAGCAGGCGCTGCGCGCCGCCCTCTCCGGCCGCTCGCCCTCCTGACCCCCGGCTCACGCCAGGGCGGTCACGATCGCGGCGGACAGCGCCGCGCGGACGCGCTCCACGTGCGGCGGGACCGCGCCGGCGCGGGTGACGAGGTAGAGCGTGTTGATGGGCGGGTCGTCGGTCGGGTGCACGTCGACGAGGCGACCGTCGGCGAGGGCGTCGCGGCAGAGGTGATGCGGCAGGGCCGCCAGCCCCGCACCCGCCATCGCCGCCGCCCGGAGCGCGCGCAGGTCGGGGGCGATCAGGGCCGGCTCCCGCTCGAGGCGCCGTCCGAAGGCGTGCCGCCAGTACCGGCGCAGGATCGGCACGTCGTGCGCGTACGCGAGCAACGGCAGGGCCTCGAGCACCTCCGGCGATCCCGCGCCGTCGGGCACGACGCCCGGCGCCGTCACGAGCACGAAGGTCTCGTCGGTGAGCGGCTCCGCGGCGACGCGACGCCCGGCCGGGCGCTCGGTGGCGATTGTCAGGTCCAGCGCGCCGGCGCGGACGCCATCGACGAGATCGGCGCTCAGGCCGGGCACCGCCCGCACGCGCACACCCTGCGCGACGAGCGGCGCCAGCGCGGGCATCGCGATCTCGGCCAGCAGCTCGGCCGCCGCACCCACGCGCACGGGCGGCTGTGCGTCGGCATCGACGCCGGCGAGGGCCGCCGCAACGGCCGTGAAGGGCGCGGCCAGGCGCGAGGCGAGATCCTCGGCGAGCGGCGTCGGGGTGACCCCGCGCGCGCCGCGGTCGAAGAGCCGGGCCCCGACGATCCGCTCCAGCGCCTGCAGCTGGGCGGTGACCGTCGGTTGCGTGATCCCCAGCGTGCGCGCGGCGCCCGAGACCGACCCGGACGCGTGCACGGCGAGGAACGTCCGCCACAGCGGCAGATGATCCAGCCCATCGGCAGATCTATGGCTCATATCCCGAAGCTATCGGAAGAACCGGCGCCGGCACATCGTTTCCCCCGTCGAGGCTCCCGACCGGAAGCCGCACACCGTCCCCTGGAGGATCGCCATGTCCACCGTTCTGTTCGTCGTCACGGGAGCGCGCTCCTGGACCCTCGCCGACGGCCGTCAGCACCCGACCGGCTACTGGGCCGAGGAACTGCTGACCCCCTACCGGATACTCACCGAGGCCGGGCACCGCGTCGCGTTCGCGACCCCGGGCGGGGTCGAGCCGGTGATCGATGCCGCATCGCTCGAGGCCGACCCGGACGCCCGGGCCGCGATCGAGGCGATCGAGGGGCTCGCCCGCCCGCTGCCTCTGGAGGAGGTCGCGCTCGGCGACTACGACGCCGTGTTCTACCCCGGCGGCCACGGCCCGATGGAGGATCTCGCCGCGGACCCGACGTCGGGCGCGCTGATCGCCGCCGCCCTGCGCGACGAGACTCCCCTGGCGCTCGTGTGCCACGGGGTCGCCGCCCTGCTGGCGGCCCGCGACGCCGACGGCGCGCTCGCCGCCCGCGGCCGCACGGTCGCGGCGTTCACCGACGAGGAGGAGCGCCAGGGCGGGCTCGCCGACGCGGCGTCGTGGCTGCTCGAGTCGACGCTGCGCGAGCAGGGTGTGACGGTCGACACCGCCGCGCCGTGGGCCGATCACGTCGTCGAGGACGGCGCCCTGGTGTCGGGTCAGAACTCGCAGTCGTCGGCCTCGGTGGCCCGCGCGCTGCTGGCCCGCCTGGCGTGACGATCGGCGGGCGCCCACGTCGCGGCGTGGGCGCCCGCACCCGTCACTCCAGCGACTCCGGTCCGCGCAGCCGGACCTCCTCCACATCGAGCCGCGTGTGGATGCGCCGGGCCACGTCGTCGTCGACCGCGCCGTCGCGCGTGAGGCGCACGAGCACCTCGCGCTTGCTGTCGAGCACCGCCAGGCGCAGCCGCGTGTACTCCTCGTTGCGCGCGAGCGGCGAGACCACCGCCGTGCCCACAGCGACCACGGCGCCCTGCAGCTCCCCCTCCGCGTCGGCATCCGGATCGCGCGTGTCGATCATCGCGTCCAGCGCCTCGATCTCGCGGTCCACGCGCGCCTGGACGCGGGCGTTGGCGAGCTCCAGCGCCTCGTAGTAGTCGCGGGTGAGGCGCTCGCGCACCTCGTCGCTGATGCCCACGTCCGCCGCGATCTCCTCGATGCGGGCGAGCGCGGCGCCGGTGATCGACCGCTCCGCGAGCTGCAGCTCCTCCTCGGCGGCGGTGTCGGCCGGCAGCCGCGCCCAGCGCACGACGGCGGGAAGCAGCGGGCCCTGCACGAGCAGCGTCAGCAGGATCACCCCGGCGGTGACGAAGATCACCTCGTTGCGCCCGTCCACCGCGCCGGCCCCCTCGCCGAGGGGGATCGACAGCGCGATCGCCAGCGAGACGGCGCCGCGGAAGCCCGCCACGGTGCTCACCGCGCGGGCGCGGTTCGACATGCGCCGCAGCCGCTGCGACGGGCGGCGATCGAGCAGGCGGATGAGCATCGCCGACGCCCACAGGAACCCGAACCGCACCACGAGCAGCACGCCCCACGCGGCGAGCGTGACGAGCAGCAGCCACCCCACGTCGCGCAGGTCGATCGTGCGGATGACGGCCTGCACCTCGATGCCGATGAGCACGAACAGGGCCCCGTTGAGCAGGAACGCTCCCAGCGGCCACACCGCGTCGCGCTGGCGGCGCGAGGCGGCGGTGCTGATCCGGGGGCCGAGGTACGCGCTGATCAGCCCGGCGACGACCACGGCGAGGACCCCGGACGCGTGGATGATCTCGGCGGCGAGGAACGCGGCGAACGGCGTCAGCAGCAGCGCGATGTTGATGGTGAGCGCCGAGCGCAGCCGGCTCATGAGCAGGTACGCGGCGATCGCCGTCACGATCCCCGCGGCGATCCCGCCGAGGTACGACAGCGCGACCATGCCCGTGATCGTCCACGGCGTGTACGAGCCGCCCGTGGCCAGGCCCACGGCGATCGCGTAGACGACGAGCGCCGTGCCGTCGTTGGTGAGGCTCTCGGCTTTGAGCAGCGTGAAGTTGCGCCGCGGGAGGCTGCGCCCCAGCGCGGCCACGGCCGTGGCATCCGGCGGCGCGACGGCGGCGCCGAGGATGAGCGCCGCCTCCCACGGCACGCCCAGCAGGTGCGCGACGCCGGCCACCGCGAACGCGGTCAGCACGACCAGCAGCGTGCTCATGAGCACGATGCCGCGCAGGTCGCGGCGGATCGAGCGCAGCGACGTCGTGAGGCTCTCCCAGAACAGCATGACCGGCAGGAACAGCAGCAGCACCGTCTCCGGCGGCAGCTCGATCCCGCGCAGCGACGGCACGAAGCCGAGCAGCAGACCCAGCAGCACGAACACGAGCGGCGTCGCGATGCGCAGCCGCGGCGCGAGCAGCGCGCCGGCCAGCACCGAGGCTCCCAGCAGAACCGTGATCTCCAGCCCGCCCATGATCCCGCCTCCCTCACCGCGCCGCGCACGGACGCTCAGGAATCAAGTCTCGGGCGGTGCCGCGTATTCCCGCCAGGCCCCGTGGGACCCCGGATCGCGACGCCGTCCCCCCGCTCGGACTCGAACCGAGACTGGGCCGAGTTTAAGTCGGCTGCCTCTGCCAATTGGGCTACGGGGGGATGCGAAAGGGCGCTCACCCACGCTAGGGGATGAGCGCCCTCTCGGCGGACGGATCAGCTCGCGGCGACCTTCTCTCCCTCCGCCGGAGCGGCGGCCGGGGCCGGCGTCTCCTCGACGGCGGGCTTCGGACGCGAGGCGAACTCCTCGAAGAAGGCGCGCGGCTTCTGGGTCGCGCTCAGCTGGACCTGGTCGCGGCCGAGGAAGAAGTTGTGCACCCAGCCCCAGATCACGCGCCACTTGCGCTCCCACGTGGGCATGGCCAGGCCGTGGTAGCCGCGGTGGGCGACCCAGGCGAAGAAGCCCTTGATGGCGAGCTTGCCCGACTGGAACGCGCCGTTGTACAGGCCCAGGCCGGCGACGGCACCGAGGTTCTTGTGCTCGTAGTCCACCGGGGCCTCGCCGCGCAGCACGGCGGTGAGGTTCTTGGCGAGGCGCTTGGCCTGGCGCACGGCGTGCTGCGCGTTGGGCACGCAGGTGCCGTCGGGCAGGCCGCCGGTCTTGTCGGGCACGGCGGCGATGTCGCCGGCGGCCCAGGCGCCCTCGACCACGTTCTTGTCGGCGTCGATCACCCGCAGGTCGGCCTGCGTGGTGATGCGGCCGCGCGGCTCGGTCGGCAGGTCGCTGCCGCGCACCACCTGGGGGTTGGCCATGACGCCGGCCGTCCAGATGATGAGGTCGCTCGGGTACTCCTCGCCCGTGTTCGTCTTGACCACGCCGCCGGTGGCGTCGGCCACCTGCGTGTCGAGGTGCACGTAGGCGCCCTTCTTGGCAAGGTCCTTGAGCACCCACTCGGCGGTCTCGAGCGAGACCTCCGGCATGATGCGGCCCATCGCCTCGATGAGGTGGAACTGCGTCTCGTCGAACGAGATCTCGGGGAACTTCTCGAGCAGCGCCGAGGCCGACGAGCGCAGCTCGGCGAACGTCTCGATGCCGGCGAAGCCGCCGCCGACCACCACGACGGTGAGCAGGCGCTTGCGCAGCTCGCTGTCCTTGGGCAGCGCCGCGGCGCGCTCGAAGTTCTTGATGAGGGTGTCGCGCACGGCGACGGCCTCCTCGATCGACTTCATGCCGATCGCGTTGTCGGCGATGCCGGGGATCGGGAACGTGCGCGAGACCGAGCCGGCGGTCACCACGACGTGGTCGTACGCGAGCTCGTACGCCTCGCCGCCCTCGGGCGCGATGGTGGCGGTCTTGTTCGCGTGGTCGATCTTCGTGACCTTCGCGTTGACGATCTTCGTGCGCTTCAGGTGGCGGCGGTGCGAGACCACGGCGTGACGGGGCTCGATCGCGCCCGAGGCGACCTCGGGAAGGAACGGCAGGTACGCCATGTACGGCAGCGGGTCGACCATGACGACCTCGGCCTCGCCCTTGCGAAGGTGCTTCTCGAGCTGCCACGCGGTGTAGAAACCGGCGTATCCACCGCCGACGATAAGAATCCTGGGCACGAGTTACGAACTCCTTGACTGTGTGTTGCCGGACGGGCGCGAGCGCGCCTTGCGAATGCGTCGGACGACAGCGACGAGGCCGAGCGTGACAAGGATACCAGCGGCGCTTCCGGCGATCAGCGGCAGCGTGCCCTCGCGAAGCGAATCGGGCGAGGGCAGCCAGGGCGGCCCCGCCTCGGTGGGCGGCTCGGCCGGCGGCAGCGGCGGCACCTCGACGTCGCCGATCGTCGGCGTCGGCGCGGGGGCCGCGTCGCCGCGCCGATACAGCCGGATCCACTCCTCCAGCTCGACGTCCACCAGAGGGTTGTCGGCGACCATCGGCACGTTCGCCGTCACGGCCTCCGCGGCGTCGACCAGCCCGTAGCCGTACTCGGGATCCGGCGGCGTCGTGCCCGCCACGGGGTCGGCGGTCTGGATGATGCGGTTGATCACGTTGTCGGCGTCGAGCTCGGGGTGTGCCGAGCGGATGAGCGCGGCGATCCCCGCGACGATGGGCGCCGCGCCGCTCGTACCCTTCCACGACACCACACGCCCGTCGGGGGCCACACCGAGCAGCTTCTCGCTGGGAGCGGCGACGCCGATCGTGATGCCCTGCGTCGACGCCTCGACGCTGGCCTTGCCGTTCTCGTCCACGCCACCCACGACGAGCACGCCCGGGATGGTCGCGGGCGCGCCGACCACGCGGGTGCCGGCCGCGCGGTTGCCCGCCGCCACGACGATCACCACGTCGTTCTCGAAGGCGTGCAGGAACGCCTCGTCCCACGACTCGTCCCAGCTGAGGGTGTTCGTCGTCCAGGAGAGGTTGATGATGTCGGCGCCCTGATCGACGGCCCACGTGATCGCCTCCGGCACCTGATCGACGAACGGCACCGCCGCCGATGCGCCGAAGCCGACCGAGACCGACAGCAGCTGCGCCTCCGGCGCGACGCCGATGAAGCCCGTGTCGGGGCCCGTGCCGCGGGCCGCGGCCACCGATCCGACGAGCGTGCCGTGGCTGCTGTCCTGTGCCCCCACCGGCGTGCGCCCGTCGGCGCTGCCGACGCCCGAGACGTCGATGCCGTCGGTCACCGCGGTGTCGAGCTGCTCCGACCCGGCCGCGATGCCGGTGTCGATCACGGCGATCGTGACGCCCTTGCCGCGCGTGGTCTTCCAGGCCTCGGTGATGCCGTAGTCGTCGAGCCAGTACTCCGCCTCGCGGATCGGGTCGGCGTCGGGATCGGCCGTGCCCGAGGGCGAGGGCGTCGGCGCGGGCGTCGCGGCCCCGGTGAGCAGCACCACCGCCGCGATCGCTCCGGCGAGGATCGCGGGCACGCGCAGGCGGCCGACGTTACGCGTCATCCTCGGATCCGTCCGTGCGGGCCGCCCCCGGCTCGTCGCACTCGCACCGCTCGGGCGACCATGCCGACAGCGCCAGCGCCTCGTCGCCGAAGGGGTTCACGCCGGGGCCCGCGGCGAGCGCGTGCCCGAGCACCGCATGCAGGCACTTGACGCGCGTGGGCATGCCGCCGGCCGAGACGCCGTCGATCTCGGGCACGTCGCCGAACTGCGCGCGATCGGCGAGGTACGCCTCGTGCGCTCGCCGGTAGGCCTCGCGCAGCTCCGCGTCGGCCTGCAGGCGCTCGTTCATCCCGACCATGACCTGCGCGGCCTCGAGCCGCGACATCTCCGCCGTCGCCGCCGGGTGGGTGAGGTAGTAGAACGTCGGGAACGGCGTGCCGTCCGCCAGGCGCGGCGTCGTGGACACGACGGTCGGATTGCCGCACACGCATCGGGCGGCGATCCCGACCACGCCGCGCGCCTCGCGGCCCAGCTGGCTCGACACGACCCGGATGTCGGCGGGCGTCACGGGGGCGAAGGGCGGCGTCGTCACGTCTCCAGGCTAGGGCGGCTTCGCTGGCAATCGGCAGAGGCGCCCGCGTCGGGACCGGACCGTTACTCGCCGTCCGGCCCCACGGCGGTCTCGGTCAGCCCCGAGGCGACGACGGAGCGCAGCAGCTGCCCCATCCAGTCGGCCTCGGCCTGTTCGGCCTGATCGCTCACCGGCTCCGCGTCGCGCGGGAGCTCCGACTCGTCGAGGTCGTTGTCGATGAGGTACACGACCTCTCCGGGCTTGCCGTAGAAGAGCCGCTCGCGCGCCTGGGTCGTGATGTAGGCCGGGTCCTGCCAGCGCGCCTGCTCGGCCTCGAGGTCGGCGATCTCCTCGGCCGTGAGCTGCACCGCCTGCTCGAGCGCCGCGATCTTCTGTCGCTGCTCCACGTAGGTGCCGACGGTGGGCACGAGCACGAACGCGCCGAGCACGACGAGCCCGAGCATGATCATCGTGAACCCGGACAGGCGGATCCCGCCGAGCCACTCCCGCGCGGTCGCGACCGTCCGCGCCGGGGGACGGGAAGGGGGAGCCGATCTCGCCATCAGCTCCCCCTTCCGCGTGGTGTCTCTCAGCCCTGGAAGCGCGGGTAGGCGCCGCGGCCCGCGAACACCGCCGCGTCGCCCAGCTCCTCCTCGATGCGCAGAAGCTGATTGTATTTCGCGACGCGGTCGCTGCGGGCGGGCGCGCCGGACTTGATCTGACCGCAGTTCACGGCCACCGCCAGGTCAGCGATCGTCGTGTCCTCGGTCTCGCCCGAGCGGTGCGACATCATGGCGGTGTAGCCGGCGTTGTGCGCCATCGAGACGGCGTCGAACGTCTCGGTCAGCGTGCCGATCTGGTTCACCTTCACCAGCAGCGAGTTCGCGACGCCCAGGTCGATGCCGCGCTTGAGGCGCTCCGGGTTGGTGACGAACAGGTCGTCGCCCACGAGCTGCACCTTGCCGCCGATCGCGTCGGTCAGGGCCTTCCAGCCCTCCCAGTCGTCCTCGGCGAGGGCGTCCTCGATCGTCACGAGCGGGTAGCCCGCAAGGAGCTCCTCGTAGTAGCCGATGAGCTTCTCGCTCGACCACTCCTTGCCCTCGAACGTGTAGACGCCGTCCTGGAAGAACTCGGTCGCGGCCACGTCCAGGCCCACCGCGATGTCGGTGCCGGGGGTGAAGCCGGCCTTCTCGATCGCGCCGATGAGGAAGTCGAGGCCCTCGCGGTTGCTGGGCAGGTCGGGGGCGAAGCCGCCCTCGTCGCCCAGGCCGGTGGCGAAGCCGCCCGCGAGCAGCTCCTTCTTGAGCACGTGGTACGTCTCGGCGCCCCAGCGCAGCGCCTCGGCGAACGACTCGGCGCCGTGCGGCACGAGGAAGAACTCCTGCATGTCGATGCCGTTGTCGGCGTGCTCGCCGCCGTTGATGACGTTGAGGGCCGGCACGGGCAGCACGTGCGCGTTCGGGCCGCCGAGGTAGCGGAACAGCGGCAGGTCGGCGCTGTCGGCCGCGGCCTTGGCGACGGCCAGGCTCACGCCGAGGATGGCGTTGGCGCCGACGCGCTTCTTGTTGGGCGTGCCGTCGACCTCGCGCAGCACGCTGTCGATGACGCGCTGGTCCGAGGCGTCGAGGCCCTCGATGGCCGGGCCGAGCTCGTCGAGCACGGCGTCGACGGCCTTCAGCACGCCCTTGCCGCCGTAGCGGGCCTTGTCGCCGTCGCGCAGCTCGTAGGCCTCGAAGGCCCCGGTGGATGCGCCCGACGGGACGGCGGCGCGCTGCACGATTCCGTCGTCGAGCAGCACCTCCACCTCGACCGTGGGATTGCCGCGAGAATCGAGGATCTCGCGAGCGCCAACTGCTTCGATCTGTGCCACGGAATGACTCCTTAGAGGTGGATACGACGTGATCTGATCCGCCGTCCAGCCTAGCCGCGCGCGAGCCGCGCCGGGGAGCGGTCGGGGCGCCTGTCGCGGGCCGCGGCGAGATGCCGGTCAGACCACGACGGCGAGCGCGATGCCGTCCCAGCCCTTGATCCCGACGGTCTGCAGCGCCGAGGCCTCGAAGCGGGGATCGGTGCCGAGCATCTCCAACCCCGCGCGCGTGCCCCGCACCCTCGGATCGGCGGAGTCGGGGTCGACGATCTCGCCCTCGCGCCCGATGTTGTCGACCACGACGACGGTGCCGGGGTGGCCGAGGCGCGCGGCCCAATCGAGGTAGAGGGTGTTGCGCTCCTTGTCGGCGTCGATGAACACGAGGTCGAATCCGGGCACGAGCGTCGGCAGCACCTCGGAGGCCCCGCCGACGCGGATGTCGACGCGATCGGCGAGCCCCGCGCGGTCGATGTTGGCGCGGGCGACCTCGGCGTGCGCCGGCTCGGCCTCGATGGTGACGACCTCGCCGCCGTCGGGCAGCGCCCGCGCGAGCCAGATCGTCGAGTAGCCGGCCAGCGTGCCGATCTCGAGGATCCGCCGGGCGCCGCTGATCCGCGCCAGCAGGTGCAGCAGCTTGCCGGCCACGGGCGCCACCTCGATCTCGGGCAGGCCGGCGGCCCGCTGCGATGCCAGCACGGCCTCCAGCGCGGCGTCGTGGCCGACGAGGGTCTCGGCGAGGTAGCGGTCGGCGGCGGCCCAGGACGCGGGCGAGGATTCGGCCATGACGCCATCCCAGCCGGGTCGGGCGGCGCGGGTCAAGCCCCCGCGGGTCGCTCCCCCAGCTGCGCGTCGGTGCCCGCGTCGCGGAACGCTCCCGCCGCGGTCATCACGGCCACGATCACGGCGATCACGGCCCAGGCGACGAGCCCGAGCGGACCGACCACGGCGAGATCGATCGGCTGCCCGGCCTCGGCGAGCACCAGCACGATGCCGCCAACCGCGTTCAGCGCGCCGTGGGCGAACACGGCCGGCCAGACCGATCCGGTGCGCAGCCGGGTCCAGCCCAGCAGCACGCCCCACGCGACGCAGCCGCCGATCATGAGCAGCACGCCCGTGACGTCGGTGCGGCCGAAGTTGTGCCCGAGCAGGATGAGCGGCGCGTGCCAGAGGCCCCAGATGACGCCCGTCAGCACGAGCGCGGGCCACGTGCCCCACGGCCGCAGCGCGGTGAGCAGCCAGCCGCGCCAGCCGATCTCCTCGCCGAGGGCCAGCAGCGCGTTGGGGACGACGGCCGCGATCGGCACCGTGAGCAGCTGGGTGAGCACGATCGTCCCGAGCGGCAGGCCGGCGGGGTCCACGCCGCTCGCGGCGAGCTGCGCGGCGAAGCCAGAGAAGTGCACGAGGTCGAGCTCGACCAGCCCGAACCAGGCCGACACCGCGACGACGAGCAGCGTGATGGCGATGGGACCCAGCAGCGCGCCGATCGCGAAGCCGACCGTCCGGCGCCACGGCCGCAGCGGCCAGACGCCGAGGAAGCGCCAGACGTCGCGGCGCGGGATCTTCATCGCCGCGACGACGATGAGCGTGGCCACCGCCGGCGTCCACATCATGGCCGACGCGAGCAGCGGCGCCAGCGGAGATGCCGCTCCCGCGCCGACCCACAGCGGCAGCACCACGAGCCAGCCGAGCAGCAGCACGATCGCGGTGAACAGCGACACGGCATTCCACGGCACGCGCGCCTGCGGGGTGGGACCGGGCGTGGTCATCGGCCCGTCTCCTTCGCGTCGCGGGCGATCAGGCCGTTGAGCAGGGCGACGCCCGTCTCGGCGTCGTCGACGGTGATCGTGAACGCCTTCCCGTCCGTGCGGACGACGCGCAGGGCCTCCCCGGCGCGCAGGACGACACCCCACCCGGAGTTCACGCTGTAGCGCCAGCCCCATCCGCCGTACTCGCCCATCGGATTGACGTCGACGACGGCGGCCGAGCGGATCCGATCGCGCGGGATGCGGACGCGCGGCCATCCGATCCGCGCGCGGACGTCGAGCCCGTCGCCGTCCACCCGCACGCGGAACGCCGTGCCGGCGGCCAGCACCGCGATCAGCAGGAGCGCGACGGCGATGATCAGGAGCGTCCCGCCGCCGATCGCCCCGTCCACGCGCAGATCGGCGTGCGCGGCGAGCGCCGCGGCGCCCACGGTCACGACGGCCGCCGTCGCGGCGAGCGCGATGCCCGCCCCGCTCATCGACGCGGTGCGCAGCCACACCGCCTGCTCGCTCGCGCGCAGCGCGATCGGCGCGGGCTGCTCGGGGTCCTCGCCCGCCCGGGGCGGCTCCACGACGAGGCGCCACGCGAGCAGCGCCAGGACGGCGGCGATCGCGACGCCGATCAGCGCCCACCAGCCCGGCAGCCGCGCGTCGCGGGCGTCGTCCAGCCCGATCTGCGGTACGAAGGTGGCGATCATCAGGGTGCCGATGAATCCGGTCTCCGCCCAGACGAGCGCGGCCAGCAGCCGGTAGCTCATGGCGCCGCCGCGCGCCGGCGGCACGTCCGCCAGGTACGGCGCGAGGCCGATGAGCAGAGTGACGACGATGCCCGCGCCCGCGGTGACCAGCGGCAGGGTCCACGGGGCGCTGAAGCCGTCGGGCTCCCCCGCGAGCCCCCAGTGCGAGGCCACGGGATCGGGCAGCAGCGGCAGCAGTGCCGCCTGCGCCGCCAGCAGCAGCGCCAGGACGGCGAGCGGGATCGCGAGCGCGATCGTCGCGTAGCGCCGTCGGGCGGCCTCCCTCGTGAGCGTGGTCATGTGCCCTCTCCCCTCTCCGTGTCGTCGGTGCTCGCGTCTCGGTCGTCGGCGCTCGCGTCGCGCACGAGCGAGGCGAGCGTGTCGCGGTCGATGCCGAGCTCGTCGGCCCGTGCGGCCAGGCGCGCGATCTGGGGCAGCAGCGCGGCGACGGCCGCGCCGCGCTCGGCCACGACGGCGCCGCGCCCGGGCCGCATCGAGATGAGGCCCTCGTCGCGCAGCACCTGATACGCGTGCAGCACCGTGTGCAGGTTGACGGTCAGGGCGCGCGCAACGTCCTTGGCCGAGGGCAGCCGCTCCCCCGCACCGACGCGGCCGGCGGCGATGTCGGCGCGGATCGACGCCGCGAGCTGCGCGTACACCGGCTCGTCTCGCGTCGGATCGATCCTCAGCAGCATCTCGCCCCCCTTCGCACTTATTCTATTTGCAATAGAACAATGGCGTCAATCCGTGCCCGCCATCTCGCCCCGGTACACTCCCCGCGTGAACACGACGGCGCGCGGATCCGCGTGGGAGGTGGCGCGGGCCTTCCTCACGCTCGGGGTGACCTCGTTCGGCGGGCCGGTCGCACACCTGGGCTTCTTCCGCACCGAGTTCGTGGATCGGCGCCGGTGGCTCGACGATCGGGCGTACGCCGATCTCGTGGCGCTGTGCCAGTTCCTGCCCGGGCCGGCATCGAGCCAGGTCGGCTTCGCGATCGGGCTGCTGCGGGCCGGTCCGCTCGGCGCGCTCGCGGCGTTCCTGGCCTTCACCCTGCCCTCCGCGGTGCTCATGGTCGCGTTCGCGTTCGGCGCCGCACTGTTCGAGGGTCCCGTCGGCGCCGGCATCCTCGAGGGGCTGAAGATCGTCGCCGTCGCGATCGTCGCGCAGGCCGTGTGGGGCATGGCGCGCACGCTCGCACCCGATCCCACCCGCGCCGCGATCGCCGCCGGCGCGGCCGGCATCGCGCTGCTGGCGGCGAGCGCCTCCGGGCAGCTCATCGCGATCGCGCTCGGCGCCGTCGTCGGGCTGCTGCTGTGCCGGCCCCGCTCGGCGTCGGCGCCGGCGGCGCTGCGCGTGCCCGTCTCGCGCGCGGCGGGGATCGCCTCGCTGGCGGCGTTCGTCGCCCTGCTCATCGCGCTCCCCCTCGTGGCCGTGGCCACGAGCGCCCCGGCGGCGGCCCTGGCCGACGCCTTCTACCGCGCCGGCGCGCTCGTCTTCGGCGGCGGGCACGTGGTGCTGCCGCTGCTCGAGGCCGAGGTGGTCGCGACGGGCTGGGTCACGGCGCCCGAGTTCCTCGCGGGCTACGGCGCCGCGCAGGCGATGCCCGGCCCCCTGTTCACCTTCGCCGCGTTCCTCGGTGCCGCCAGCGGCAACGGCGCGGGCGGCCTTCTCGGCGCGGTGATCGCCCTGGTCGCGATCTTCCTGCCGGGCTTCCTGCTGCTCATCGCCGCCCTGCCGTTCTGGGGCGCGCTGCGGGCGAGCACGAACGGCCAGGGCCTCATGAACGGCGCGAACGCCGCCGTCGTCGGCATCCTCGCCGCCGCCCTCTACGATCCCGTCTTCACCACCGCGATCACCGGGGCCGGCAGCTTCACGGTCGCGCTCGGCTGCTTCGTGCTGCTCGTGGCCTGGAAGCTGCCGCCGTGGGCCGTGGTGCTCGTGGGCGCCGCGGCCGGCGTCGTGCTCGAGCTCGCCGGGATCTGACCGGGGCCGGGGCCGGGGCCCGGCTCGTGTGCGTGGCCGGCGTTCCGGCGCAGATCTGCGATTCGGCGCACCCCACGCGCCCCGTGGTGCGCGGCAACGCAGGTCTGCGCGCAATCGCAGGCGCGGGGCGGCCTGGGCGCGAGGATGGAGGCATGACCGAGCGCTACACCGAGGCCTATGCCGCCCAGCACGGCCGCTTCACCGTGATCCCCGCCGCCTACGTGTTCCTGCGCCGCGGGGACGAGGTGCTGCTGCAGCTGCGCGCCGGCACCGGGTACTACGACGCGCACTGGGCGGCCGGGGCGGCCGGGCACGTCGAGCAGGGCGAGTCGGTGCTGGCCGCGGCCGCGCGCGAGGCCGCCGAGGAGCTGGGCGTCGCGGTCGCGCCGGAGGATCTGGAGTTCCTCACGATCGAGCATCGCACAGGCGAGGGCGCGGCGATCGACGAACGCGTCGACTTCTTCTTCGCCTGTTCGAGGTGGACGGGCGACCCGGTGCTGCAGGAGGACAAGGCCTCCGACCTGCGCTGGTTCGCGCTGGACGCCCTCCCCGATCCCGTCGTCCCGCACGAGCGCCTCGTGCTCGAGCGGCTGCGGGGTCGGACCCTCGCGCCGGTGACGCCGATCGGGTTCTGAGCGCTCAGTCCTCGAAGCCGACGAGCCAGCGCACCCCGTAGCGATCGCGCACCTGGCCGTCGTGCGCGCCCCAGGGTCGCCGCTGCAGCGGGTCGATGACGCGACCACCCTCGCTCAGGGCGGCGAACCACCGGCGCGACGTCTCGGCGTTGGCGGCGCCGAGCAGGGCGACGCTGATCCCGGTCATCACGACCGCGTCCTCGTCGCCGCCGGCGTCGCACCCGTACAGGCTCACCGGCCCCGACAGCGTCCCGTGCGCCACCGCATCCGGCGGACCGTCGGCCCGGCCGAATTCGGCGTAGGTGTGCAGCTCGAGCTCCCCGCCGAAGGTGTCGCGATAGAACGCGAGCGCCTCCGCGGCGTTGCCCGGGAACCACAGGTACAGCGATTGCGCCATCGCGCCCCCTTCGTCACCGCGAGTCTGGCGGCCGCCGCCCGTGCGGGGCAAGGCCGCGGGCTCAGCCGAGCGGCTTGAGCTCGAGCGCCTCGCGCGTGGCGCCGGCCGCGACCGACGCGAACGCCGTGTAGCCGTCCGCCTCGGCCCGGGCCAGCAGCGCCTTGAGGTTCTTGGTGCGCCGCTCCAGGCGCACGCGCGATCCCTCGGCCACGAGCGCGGCCTTGAGGGCCACGAGCTCCGCGACCGGCACGTCGCGATCGTGCACGAGCACGACCGCCGGCGCGGCGCCGGCGTCGGCGAGCGCGACGAGATCGACGATCCGCTCGAAGCCGATCGAGAACCCGACCGCCGGCACGTCCTGGCCGAGGAACCGGCCGATCATGCCGTCGTAGCGCCCACCGCCGCCGAGCGAATAGCTCACCGAGGGGTGCGCGAGCTCGAAGATCGTGCCGGTGTAGTACCCCATGCCGCGCACGAGGAACGGGTCGAACACGAGCGGCGGGTCGATCTCGGCGCGGGCGGCCGCGACGGCCTCGCCGATGCCCACGAGGTGCGCGATGACCTCGGCGCCGACGCCCTCCGGCAGGGCCTTGCGGATCTGTGCCTCGCCGAACGGCAGGTACTCCCGCGTCTGCGGCCGGGTGAGGAACGCCTCGAACGCGTCGACCGCGGCCGCCGTGGCGCCGCGCTCGCGCAGCTCGGCGGCGACGCCGGCGGGACCGATCTTGTCGAGCTTGTCGATCGTGATGAGCACGCCGGGGCGCTCGTCGACCGCGAAGCCGAACGCGTCGAGCATCGCGTCGAGCGCGCGGCGGTCGTTGATCCGGACGCTCGCGCCCTCGAGCTCGAGCGCCGCGAGCGTGTCGAGCGAGGCGACGATCAGCTCGGCCTCGGCGCGCGCGGTCTCGTCGCCGATGATGTCGATGTCGCACTGCACGAACTGGCGGTAGCGGCCCTTCTGCGGGCGCTCGGCGCGCCACACGGGCGCGATCTGGATCGAGCGGAAGACCGTGGGCAGCTCCGCGCGGTGCGTGGCGTAGAAGCGGGCCAGCGGCACGGTGAGGTCGTAGCGCAGGCCCAGGTCGGTGAGCGCGGCGGGGTCCTCGGCGGCGGCGCGGATCGCCTCCGCGTCCAGGCCGCGGCGGAGGATGTTGAAGGCGAGCTTCTCGTTGTCGCCGCCGATCCCGGCGTGCAGGCGCGCGTACTCCTCCACGACCGGGGTCTCGATCTCGTCGAAGCCATGGGCGCGGTAGCGCTCGCGGATCACGGAGAGCACCCGCTCGCGGCGGGCCTTATCGGCGGGGAGGAAGTCGCGCATGCCGCGCGGCGCATTCACGGAAGCCATAGCCCGTCCATTCTCTCAGGTCGGGATCGCCCGGAAATCCGCAAGTCTGTGTCAGATCCGCGCGTTCCGCGGACCGGATTCGACAGAGACTTGCGGACTTACGCGGCAGGATGGGCAGGTGAGCGGATTCGGGGACGAGCTGAAGCGGACGGCCGACACCATGCGGCAGGTGCGGGATCGCTGCGTGTGGACGCAGCAGATGACCCACGAGGAGCTGATCCCGTACCTCATCGAGGAGTCGGCGGAGCTGGTCGATGCGGTCGAGCGCGGCGATCGCGCGGAGATGCGCGAGGAGCTCGGCGATCTGCTGTGGCAGGTGCTGTTCCACGCCGAGCTCGCCTCGCGTGCCGACGATCCGTTCGACATCGACGACGTCGCCCGCGGGCTCAACGACAAGATGATCCGCCGCCACCCCCACGTCTTCGGCGACGAGACGGCCGAGACGCCCGAGCGCGTGCTGGAGCTGTGGAACGCGGCCAAGGCGGCCGAGAAGCGCGAGCGCACGTCGGTGCTCGACGGCGTCGCGGCCGGGATGCCGTCGCTCGCTCTCGCGCAGAAGCTGCTGGGCAAGGGCGAGCAGGTGGGCGTCGGCCGCGAGCTGCTCGGGGAGATCGCGGCGGCCGAGGCGATCGAGCAGGCCGACGGCATGCAGGCGCTGCCGGCGAGCGAGGAGGAGCTCGGCGACACCCTGCTCGGCCTCGTCGCGCTCGCCCGCGCCCGCGGCTGGGACGCCGAGCGCGCGCTGCGCGGCCGCGTCCGCGAGCTCGCCGACGAGATCCGCGCCGCGGAGTAGGCCTACTCCAGCTGCCCGTGGATCTCGTCGGGCGCGTGGTGCACCTCAGGCTCGGCGGGCTCGGTGCCCTCGCGCTGCAGCCGACGGTGGTGCGCGGCGCGCCACGACACGAGCACGGCCGACAGCGCGAGCGCGATGAGCGATCCGCCGAGCACGCCGAGGATCGCCTGGTCCTTGATCGCGGGGTCGTCCGCGAACGCGAGGTTCGCCATGAGGAGCGACACCGTGAAGCCGATGCCGCCCAGGGCACCCGCGGCGACGATGTCGGCGAAGTGGATGGCGGGCTCCTCGCCCTTGGTCCGGTTCAGGCGCACGGCGAGCCAGCCGGCGGCCGAGATGCCGATGATCTTGCCCACCGGCAGCGCGACGAGGATGCCCCACAGCGCGGGAGAGAGCTCCGACACCGACACCTGCGGGATCATCACGAGCGCCGCGAAGAACGCGAACACCGGCAGGATGAGCCCGTTGATCCAGGGCTCGAGCACGTGACGGGCGTGCATGCCGGTGTTCTGGCGGATCGCGACGCCGAGGAGCACACCGGCGATCGTGGCGTGGATGCCGCCCAGGTACGTGAAGGCCCAGGCGCCCAGCCCGAGCACGATCATGATCGGCACGAGCACGGCGCGGTTGCGGGGGTTCAGGTACCGGCTCACCACCGCGAAGGCGATGACGAGCACCAGCGCGATCGCGAGGCTGCCGAGGTCGAGGTCGTGCGCGAAGAGCACCGCGATGAAGATGATCCCGACGATGTCGTCGATGATCGCGAGCGCGAGCAGGAACACGCGCACCTTCGACGGCAGTCCCTTGCCGAACATCGCGAGCACCCCGAGCGCGAAGGCGATGTCGGTGGCGGTCGGCACCGGCCAGCCGCCCGCCGTGGCGGGGTCGTGCCCGGCGATGAGCAAGTAGATCGCGATCGGCACGATCACGCCGCCGGCCGCGGCGATCGCGGGCGTGAGGGCGCGCTTGACGCTGTTCAGCTGCCCGCTCGTGATCTCGTACACGAGCTCGATCGCCGCGCCGAAGAAGAAGATCGCGAGCAGGAAGTCGCTCACCCAGTGCGCGATCGACAGATCGAGGCCGGTGCCGGGGATGGCCAGGTGCGCGTGGCTGGCCTCGATCACGGCCCCGCCGAACGGCAGGTTGGCCACGAGCAGGCCGAGCACGGCGGCGCCGAGCAGGAGGAAGGCGGGGAAACGCTCAGAGCGCAGGAGCTTCATCGGGTCCTTTCGGGGTCGACTCTCGCGCGCGGATCACGCGCGACGCCGACCAGACTTCCCGGCACACCAGGAACCCAGCCTACCCGTCGGACGCCGCCGCTCCCGCCGGCTCGGCCTTCTCGGGCACCGGGAAGATGGCGTCGAGCAGCTGCGCGACCCAGTCGATGAGCGCCGCGTCGTCGCCCGGCTCGATCCGCGTGGACAGCGGCACGACCATGGCCTCTCCCCCGGCGAGGATCTTGGCTCCCGGGTACAGCCGCTGCACGCGCACCTTCATCGAGTCGGGCAGCTTCGCCGGCGCGATGCGCAGGTTCTTGCCCATCGCCACCACATCGGCCAGCCCGGCCTTCGCAGCGCGGCGACGCAGGCGCGCCACCCGCACGAGCCCCTGCACCTCGGCCGGTGGCTCGCCGTACCGGTCGGTCAGTTCCTCGACGACGAGGTCGATCGCGTCGTCCGGCGACGACACGGCGGCCGCCGCCGAGAGCTTCTGATACGCCTCCAGGCGCAGGCGCTCGCTGTCGATGTAGGACTCGGGGATGCGCGCGTCCACCGGCAGCTCGAGGCGCAGCTCGACGGGGCCGTCGGTCTCCTCCCCGCGGAACGTCGCCACGGCCTCGCCGATCATGCGCAGGTACAGGTCGAAGCCGACGCCCGCGATGTGGCCGGCCTGCTCGGCGCCGAGGAGGTTTCCCGCACCGCGCAGCTCGAGGTCCTTCATGGCCACCTGGATGCCCGAGCCGAGGTCGTTGTGCACCGCGATCGTCTGCAGGCGGTCGGCGGCGGTCTCGCTGAGCGGCTTGTTCTCGTCGTACACGAAGTACGCGTAGGCGCGCTCGCGGCCGCGACCCACGCGCCCGCGCAGCTGGTGCAGCTGGGCGAGGCCGTACTTGTCGGCCCGGTCGATGATGATCGTGTTGGCGTTGGTGATGTCGATGCCGGTCTCGATGATCGTCGTGCACACGAGCACGTCGAACTTGCGCTCCCAGAAGTCGTCGACGACCTGCTCCAGCTGGTGCTCGCCCATCTTGCCGTGCGCCACCGCGATCCGCGCCTCGGGCACGAGCTCGGCGAGGTGGGCCGCGACGGAGTTGATCGACTGCACGCGGTTGTGCACGTAGAACACCTGACCCTCGCGCAGCAGCTCGCGGCGGATGGCCGCGGCCAGCTGCTTGTCGTTGCGGGGGCCGACGTACGACAGGATCGGGTGGCGATCCTCCGGCGGCGTGGCCAGCGTCGACATCTCGCGGATGCCCGTCACGGCCATCTCGAGGGTGCGCGGGATGGGCGTCGCGCTCATCGCGAGGATGTCGACGTTGGTCTTGAGCTTCTTCAGGGCGTCCTTGTGCTCGACGCCGAAGCGCTGCTCCTCGTCGACGATGAGCAGGCCCAGATCCTTGAACGTCACGCCCTCGGTGAGGATGCGATGCGTGCCGATCACCATGTCGACCGATCCGTCGAGGAGGCCCTGGATCGTCTCGCGCGCCTCCTTGTCGGTCTGGAACCGGCTGAGCGGCTTGACCTTCACGGGGAAGCCGGCGAAGCGCTCGGTGAACGTCTCGAGGTGCTGCTTGACGAGCAGCGTGGTCGGCACGAGCATCGCGACCTGCTTGCCGTCCTGGATCGCCTTGAACGCCGCGCGCACGGCGACCTCGGTCTTGCCGAAGCCCACGTCGCCCGACAGCAGGCGGTCCATCGGGATCGGGCGCTCCATGTCGCGCTTGATCTCGTCGATGGTCTGCAGCTGGTCGGGCGTCTCGGCGAAGGGGAACGCCTCCTCGAGCTCGCGCTGCCAGGGCGTGTCGGGCCCGAACGCGTGCCCCTTGGCCGCCATGCGCGCCGAGTAGAGCTTCACGAGCTCGACGGCGATGTCGCGCACGGCCTTGCGGGCCCTGCTCTTGGCCTGCGACCAGTCGCTGCCGCCCATCTTGGACAGCTGCGGGCTCTCGCCGCCGACGTACTTCGACAGCAGGTCGAGCTGGTCGGTCGGCACGTAGAGCTTGTCGCCCGGGTAGCCGCGCTTGGACGGCGCGTACTCGAGCACGAGGTAGTCGCGCTCGGTCTTGACGGCGTTGCGGCCGCCGCTGGAGACCTGGCGCTTGGTCATCTCCACGAACCGGCCGATGCCGTGCGTGGAGTGGACGACGAAGTCGCCCGGCTTCAGCTGCAGCGGGTCGACGACGTTGCGACGCCGGCTCGCGAGCTTCTTGGGGCCGCGGTTCGTGCCGCCGATCGTGCGGCCGTAGAACTCGTTCTCGCTGAGGACCGCGAGGCGCGCCTCCTCCGACTCGAAGCCCTGCTCGATCGCGCCCCGCACGAGCGTGACGACGCCGCCCTCTGGCGCGTCGTCGAGGGTGTCGACGATGCGGGCGGCCAGTCCCCGCTCGCTCAGCACGTCGCGCGCCCGCTCCACGAGGCCCGCGCCCTCCGCGACCACGACGACGGCCCAGCCGGCGCGGACGCGGTCGGCGATGTGCTCCGTGGCCCCGTCGACGTTGCCCTGGAACGAGGGCACGACCGACCCGCGCACCCGCACCGTCGCGTCGGTCTCGACGTCGAGCTCGGCCTCGGCGAACTCGTCGGCCATGTCGGCGGCGCCCGAGTCGAAGGGGCTCAGCGTCCACCACACGCCACCGCCGGATCGCACGTCATCGCGCAGCCGTCCGATCGTGAGGAAGTCGCCCGTCTCCAGGTCCACCGGCGCGCTCGCGCCGCTCGTCGCCGCGTTCCAAGCGGCCTCGAGGAACTCCCGGTTGGTCTCGGCGAGCGAGAGCGCGCGCGTGATGGCGCGCTCGGGATCGACGAGCGCGACGGCGGCGCCCGAGGGCAGGTAGCTGGCCAGCGACACGAGGGGGCCGGCGACGACGGGCGTGAGCGATTCCATGCCCTCGGAGGGGATGCCCTCGGCCATCTTCTCGAGCATCTGGGCGATCCCGGGGAACCGCCCCTGCAGCGAGCGTGCCCGCTCGCGCACTTGCGCGGTCAGCAGCAGCTCGCGGCTGGGGACGAGCTCCACCCGCGCCACCTCGCCCGGCAGCGATCGCTGGTCGGCGACCGAGAACGCCCGGATCGCATCGACCTCGTCGCCGAAGAACTCCACGCGGTAGGGGTGTTCCGCCACGGGCGGGAAGACGTCGAGGATGCCGCCGCGCACGGCGAACTCGCCGCGGCGCGAGACCATGTCGACGCGGGTGTAGGCGCGCTCCACGAGCGCCTCGACGATCTCGTCGAGCTCGCGGCCGCGCGAGCCCGGGGCGAGAACGACGGGCTCGACGTCGGCGAGGCCGGCGGCGAGCGGCTGCACGGCGGATCGGACCGACGCCGTCACGACGATCGGCGCGGTCCCGTCCCAGGCCGCCAGGGTGCGCAGCGTCTCGAGCCGACGGCCGACGGTCTCGGCGCTCGGGCTGAGCCGCTCGTGCGGCAGGGTCTCCCAGGCGGGGAAGCTCAGCACGGTCGCCCCGGGCACGAGCGACTGCAGGCTGGCACCGAGCGCGTCCGCGCGGCGGCCCGTGGGGGCGATCACCAGCAGCGCCCCGGGCCGGCCGGCGGCGCTGCGGCGGTCGAGCAGGGCCGCCAGCGCGGGGGCGTCGAGCCCGTCGACGAGCGAGAAGTCGGCGTCGACACCGGAGTTCGCGAGGGCGTCCCGGAAGGATTCGGAGCGGTCGAGGGCGCGCGGAATCCCGTGAACAGTCACCGGATCAGTCTAGGCGGGCGCGCCTCGGCCCCGGCTGGACATCACGCCTTGGGGGCGTGGGCCTTCTGCTGGGCCGCGGTGAGGCCGTCCTCGATGATCAGCTGCACGGCGTCGGCGGCGTCGGCGATGAGGATCGGCAGCGTCTTGCGCTCGGTGGCCCCGAAAGGATCGAGCACCCAGTCGGCGGGGTCCTGGCGCCCGGGCGGGCGACCGATGCCCACGCGCACGCGGGTGAACTCCGGCGTGCCGAGCGCCTTGGCCACGTCGCGCACCCCGTTGTGGCCGCCGTGCCCGCCGCCGATCTTGAGCTTGATCGTGTCGAACGGGATGTCGAGCTCATCGTGGACGACGATGACGTGGTCCGGCTCGATCTTGAAGAACCGCGCGAGCGACGAGACGGGGCCGCCCGAGACGTTCATGTACGAGTTCGGCTTGGCCGCGATGATCTTCGCGCCACCCATGCGCAGCCGCCCCTCGGCGACGCGCGCGCCCGCCTGCTTCTGCTGCGTGAACGACGCGCTCATCCGATCGGCGAGCTCGTCGATGACCATCTGGCCGACGTTGTGTCGCGTCAGCTCATACTTCGGCCCGGGGTTGCCGAGTCCGACCACCAGCCACGTCTCGGCCATGGGTTCGCTCCTACGACGGCGGAAGGGGGTGCGACGTGATGCCGCACCCCCTTCCGGAAAAGCTGTTCCGACTTACTCGGCCGACTCCGCGGCCGCGGTCTCGTCGGCCGACTCCTCGCCCTCGGCCTCGACCTCGCCGCGCGGGGTCGAGATGGCGACGACGAGCGTCTCGGCGTCGGTGACGAGCGAGGCGCCCTGCGGCAGGGTGACGTCGCCGGCCGTGATGTGCGCGCCGTCCTCGAGGCCCTCGACCGAGACCTCGAAGTGCTCGGGGATGTGGGTCGCCTCGACCTCGACCGACAGCGACGTGGTCTCGAGCGTGTGGATGGTGCCGGGGAACGACTCGCCCGTGACGACGATCGGCACGTCGACGGTGATCTTCTCGCCCTGCTTCACGACGATCAGGTCGATGTGCTCGATGACCTGGCGCACCGGGTCCTTCTGCACGTCCTTGACGAGCACGAGCTCCTGCTTGCCCTCGATCGACAGCTCGATGAGCGCGTTGGCGTGGCGCACGATCAGCGCGGTCTCGTGGCCCGGGAGGGCGACGTGGACGGGCTCGCCGCCGTGGCCGTAGATGACGGCGGGGATCTTGCCGGCCGCGCGCAGACGGCGGGCGAAGCCCTTGCCGAACTCGGTGCGGACGTCCGCGTTCAGGGTGAAGTTCTCGGACATTGATGTTCTCCTCGTGCACACGGCGATGCGTGTTCGCCGTGGTGGTCTGTGTTTTCTCGACTCGAACGCAACGCGTGAGGAGAGCCACCGGGCCCGCATCACCGCGTCGATTACGGATTCGCCGCGCGCACGCACGAAGATCCCTCGCCGAGGTCTCCCCTATGCTACCCGACGTGTCGGGCGCACGCCGAATCGGCCTCGTCGGGCGATAGCCTGGGAGCGCGCTCCGTTCGGAGCGATCCGTCCCCAGAAGGAGTTGCCGAATGCTCGACGCCGCCGCGCTGTCGCATGTCGTTGCCTGGGTGATCGGCGGAGTGTCCGCCATCGCCGCCGTCACCATCGTCGGAGCGTTCTTCTCGCTCGGCCGCGCCGGCTACCGCAAGGACTGAGCCATGGCCGCCACCGCCAACATCGGAGTCGTGGGCCTCGCCGTGATGGGGTCCAACCTGGCGCGCAACCTCGCCAGCCGCGAGGGCAACACCGTCGCGGTGTACAACCGGAGCCGTGAGAAGACCGACACCCTCATCGCCGAGCACCCCGAGGCCGGCTTCATCCCGACCTACGACTACACGGAGTTCGCGGCGGCGCTGACCAAGCCGCGCACCGCGATCATCATGGTCAAGGCCGGCACCGGCACCGACGCCGTCATCAACGAGCTCGTGAACGTGTTCGAGCCGGGCGACATCATCGTCGACGGCGGCAACGCGCTGTTCACCGACACGATCCGCCGCGAGAAGGCCGTGCGCGAGACGGGGATCAATTTCGTCGGCGCCGGGATCTCGGGCGGCGAGGAGGGCGCGCTGCACGGGCCCTCGATCATGCCGGGCGGCTCCGACGAGTCATGGGTCACGCTCGGGCCGATCCTGAAGTCGATCGCCGCCGTCGCCGAGGGCGAGCCGTGCGTCACGCACGTGGGCCACGACGGCGCCGGGCACTTCGTGAAGATGGTGCACAACGGCATCGAGTACGCCGACATGCAGCTGATCGCCGAGGCGTACGACCTCATCCGCCGCGGCACCGGCAAGTCGCCGGCCGAGATCGCCGACGTCTTCGCCGAGTGGAACACCGGCGAGCTGGAGTCGTACCTCATCGAGATCACCGCCGAGGTGCTCCGCCAGGTCGACGGGGAGACGGGCAAGCCGCTCGTCGACGTGATCCTCGACCAGGCCGGCGCCAAGGGCACGGGCGCGTGGACGGTGCAGACCGCCCTCTCGCTCGGCGTGCCCGTCTCGGGCATCGCCGAGGCCACGTTCGCCCGCTCGCTGTCGTCGCACCCCGAGCAGCGCGCCGTCGCCGCCGAGCTTCCCGGCCCGCAGGAGGCCTTCCAGGTCGACGACGTCGACGCGTTCATCGAGGACGTGCGCCTGGCGCTGTTCGCATCGAAGATCGTGGCGTACTCGCAGGGCTTCGACGAGATCCGCGCGGGCGCGGCCGAGTACGGCTGGAACATCGACCTCGGCGCGATCGCGAAGATCTGGCGCGCGGGCTGCATCATCCGCGCGCAGTTCCTCAACCGCATCAGCGACGCCTATGCCGCCACGCCCGACCTGCCGGTGCTCATGACGGCGCCGTACTTCGTCGAGGTGTTCGAGCGCGCCCAGGCGGCCTGGCGCCGCGTCGTCGTGGCGGCCGCCCAGGCGGGGATCCCCTCGCCGGCGTTCTCGTCGTCGCTCGCGTACTTCGACGGCATCCGGGCCGACCGCCTGCCGGCCGCTCTCGTGCAGGGGCAGCGCGACTTCTTCGGCGCCCACACGTACAAGCGCATCGACAAGCCGGGCACCTTCCACACGCTGTGGTCGGGCGACCGCACCGAGATCGAGGCGGAAGACACGCACTGACGGGCGCCCCGCCCGCTCCCCCGACGTCCGGTCCGCTCAGGCGGGCCGGACGTTGTGGTTGCGGCGGAACACGTTGCCGGGGTCCCAGGCGCGCTTGACCCGGCTCAGCCGCGCCATCGTGTCGGCGGGATACAGCGTGGCCGCCACCGCGGGATCGGTCGTGGTGAGGAAGTTGCCGTACACGCCGGCACCCTCCCGCGCGATCGCCGCCCAGTCCGCCTCGACGCGCGCCCGCTCGGCGCCGTCGAGGTGCGGCCCGTCGAAGGCGCCGGCCATCGCGAACCACGTCGCCCCGCGCGCGGGGAACGCGGTGGCCGCCGCGGCGACGTCGCCGTACGCGCCGCCGAGCGACCGGAGGAACACCACCGACGCCGGCTGCGCCTCGCGGAACGCCACCAGCCGGTCGATCACGTCGTCGTCCAGCTCGACGAGCAGCGTGTTGCCGCCGACGAACCCGGGCGCCGGCCGCGCGGGGTCGGCCGGCGGCATGTCGGCCAGGATCTCCGGGTAGGCGGCGGGCCCGAACGCGACCTCGGTGACGCCGGGGGCGGCCAGCACCGGCGCCAGCAGCCGGCGGGCGTCGGCCTCGTCGCCCAGCCAGCATGCCGTGATGGATGCGCCGGGAGGCGCGCTCGGATCCATGGCCGGCACGTCCATGTAGGTGGCGGTGAGCTCGCGCGGGGCGTCGCGCAGCACGTCACGCAGCGCGCGCAGCGCGGGGCGGGCGTCGCCGGCGACCGCCAGCTCGACCCACACGAGGGCCGGCAGCGGGTGCGCCTCGAAGTCGAATCGGGTGACGACCCCGAAGTTGCCGCCGCCGCCGCGCAGCGCCCACAGGAGCTCGGGCTCGGTGGCGTCGGTCGCCTCGACGACATCGCCGGCGGCCGTGACCAGCTGCACGCCGACGAGCTGATCGGCGGCGAGCCCCCAGGCCCGCACCATCCATCCGATGCCGCCGCCGAGGGTGAGCCCGCCCACGCCCACCGATGCGGTGTCGCCCGAGCTGATGCCGAGACCGCGCGGGGCGATCGCCGCCGCCACCGCGCCCCACGTGGCGCCGCCGCCGACGCGCACGCGCGTGCCGTCGACGGCGATGTCGCGCAGGTCCGAGAGGTCGATCGTCATGCCGCCCGGAACGGAGCCCCAGGCGCTGTGCCCGCCGCCACGCACGACGACGGGCAGGTCGGCGCGGGCGGCGTAGGTCACCGCCGCGCGCACGTCGTCGATGTCGGCCGGGCGGACGATGAGGTCGGGCTCGCCGATGCCCGAGTGGAACAGCCGCGCGTCGTCCCAGTCGGGATCGGACGCGGTGACCACGGTGCCGGTCAGTCCGGCGCGCAGATCGTCGTGAGTCGTCGTCATGGCACGCACGCTAGCGCGCACCTCCGACACGCGAACCGGTC
This sequence comes from Microbacterium sediminis, assembly GCF_004564075.1. Lineage (NCBI taxonomy): Bacteria > Bacillati > Actinomycetota > Actinomycetes > Micrococcales > Microbacteriaceae > Microbacterium > Microbacterium sediminis. Next base: position 1,001,803 of record NZ_CP038256.1, on the reverse strand, counting down.
ACGACGACGCGGCCGGTGCCCTCCCCGGGTACCGGCCGCGCGACGTCGAGAGCTCAGCGCAGCGCGACGAGACCCAGGTTGCCGAGGACGGCGAAGGCGATCGCCCAGATGATGATCGAGAGGATCTGCCAGAAGATCACCTGGTTGCGGCTGGCGCCGAACGAGACCATCAGGCCGGAGGTGATCTGGGAGGGCAGCAGCGTCTGGCCGAGCAGGCTCACCCCCGGCACCCCGAAGCGGTCGAACATCTTCTTGAACCGCTGCTTGCGCGGCGACAGCTCCGGCTCCCCCTCGCCCGGACCGCGGCCGGCGAGCACCTTGCGTCGGGCGCCGGCGCCGGCGAAGACGAAGGCGAGCATCGAGACGACGTTGCCGATGATCGCGGCGATCACGGCGACGACCGTGGGGACGCCCGCGAGCACGCCGATGAGCGTGCCGAAGTACGACTCGACGAAGGGGATGGCGGAGACGAGCATCACCCCGAGCCAGTGTGCCCAGGCGGGAAGGGACTCGGTGAAGGCGACCAGTGCGTCGTACATGGAGGGGCTCCCGTGAGGTGTAAAGTGGCCTTGACATGACAAGCTTGCTTGACATCTCCGACGGTGTCAAGTGTGCTTTACATATGAGTCACGGAGTGAGCGTGCAGAGCAGGGTCAGGGAGCTGCGCGGAGATCGCGGCCTGTCGCAGCAGGCACTCGGCGACGCGGTGGGCGTCTCGAGGCAGACGATCAACGCGATCGAGACGGGGCGGTACGACCCCTCCCTCACGCTCGCCGTGCACCTCGCGCGCTATTTCGGCACCACGGTCGAGGAGGTCTTCGATGTCGACGCCTGAGCCCGGCAAGCGGTTCCGCTGGCCCATCTCGATCCTCAACACCGTCATCTACGGCGCGATGGCGGTGTTCGGCATCTGGCTCATCGTGGCCGACCGGGTCACGCCCGGCATCATCCTCATCGTGGGTGCCGTGCTCGGCGCGCTCGCCTCGGCCTTCGCCCGGCGCCGCGGTGCGGGCGACCTGGAGCGCGTGAACGCCCTCGAGTTCGCCGACGAGCGCGATCGCGCGGCGGCCGGAAAGGCGCTCGCCGCGGTCGGCGTCGCCGCGCTGCTCGCGTCGATGGCGCAGTTCGTCGTGTCGATCGTCGTCGACGATCCCCTGTTCTCGCTGATCAGCGCGGCCATGCTCCTGCTCCTGGCGGCCGTCTGGCTGCTCGCGAACTGGTACTTCATCCGCCGCGGTTGAGCGCCACCGCGCGAGGGCGACGATGCGCAACGCCCGCCGCCCTCGCGCCCGCGATGGTCACCGCGTGATGTCGGTCACCGTGCCCTTCGCCAGACGCAGCCGCCGGCGCGCGCGGTGCGCGACGGCGGAATCGTGCGTGACGAGGATGAGGGTCAGACCCGCGGCGTTCAGCCCCTCCAGGAGCGACATGATCTCGTCGCGGGTCTGCTCGTCGAGGTTGCCGGTCGGCTCGTCGGCCAGGAGCACGGCGGGCCGCTTGGCGATCGCGCGGGCGATCGCGACGCGCTGCTGCTGGCCCCCGGACAGCTCGCTCGGCAGGTGATCGCCGCGATCGGCCAGGCCGACCTGCTCGAGCGCCTCGGTCACGCGCCGGGCGCGCTCGGTGGCGGCCAGGCCCAGCGGCTCGAGCCCCATGTCGACGTTGTCGCGCGCGGTCAGCGTCGGAATGAGGTTGAACCCCTGGAACACGAAGCCGATGCGCTCCGCGCGGATGCGCCCGAGCACCGCGTGCCCGGCGCGCGAGAGCTCCGTCTCGCCCAGGCGCACGGTGCCCGACGTCGGGGTGTCGAGCGCGCCGAGCAGCTGCAGCAGCGTGGACTTGCCGCCGCCGGTGGGGCCCTGGATCGCCACGAAGTCGCCGTCGGCGATCTCGAGGTCCACAGCCTTCAGGGGCGTGACGGATCGCTGCTTCTGCGCGTAGGTCTTCGTGACGTCGCGCAGCTCGTAGAGAGTGGTCATGTCGGTTCTCCTTCGGTGAGGGCGGCGGTCAGGCGACCGCACGCAGAGCTTCGGCGGGGCTGAGGCGAGCGGCGCGCCAGCCGCCGATCACGCCGGCCAGCAGGCCGCCCGCGACGGCGAGACCGACCGCGGCCAGAACGATCCCGAGGCTCAGCGGCGCGCTGAGCACGATCTCGCCGGCGGTCTGACCGGCCGCCATGCCGCCCGGCCCCATGCCGCCGGGACCGCCCGCGGCCGCCTGCGTCGTCGAGACCGTCGGCCGGATCACGTCGATCGCGATCGTGATCACCAGGCCGAGCACGACGCCGGCCGCGGCGCCGATGAGGCCCTGGGCCAGTGACTCCCCCGCCACCTGCCGCACGACGCGGCCGTTGGTCCAGCCGAGCGCCTTCAGCGTGCCGAACTCGCGGGTGCGTCGCGAGACGCCCGAGATCGTGAACAGGACCGCCAGCAGCACGGCGACCGCGAGCACGACGATCGACAGCCAGATGCCGAGGCTGGTGATGAGCGCCGAGGCGCTCGACAGCGAGCCGGACACCGTGTCGGCCAGGTCGCTCTGCGAGTTGACGGTGGCGTCGGGCAGCTCCGCGGCCAGCGCCTCCTGGACGGCCGAGATGTCGCCCGCGGAGGACGCCTGCACGTACACCGTCGACACGACGTCGCCGGCGCCGGAGAGCTCCTGTGCCACGTCGAGCGGGATGAACAGGTCGGCCGCGGTGTCGGCGGCATCCGATGCCGAGGCGACGATCCCGACGATCTCGAACTCCTCGCCGCCGAGCTCGACCGTGCCGCCCACCGCGAGGTCGTTCGTCGTGGCGTAGGCGGCGTCGACGACGGCCACGGAGGCGCCGGCGTCCGCCGCCTCGAGGGCCCGGCCCTCCGACAGCGACACCGACGAGAGCGGCCCGACCGTCGCGGCATCGGGCTCGACGCCCAGCACGCTCGTCTGGTCGAGCTCGAACGAGCCGCCGCCGAATCCGCCGCCCATGCCGCCCTGCGGCGCCTGGCCCTCGGGCGCCGCAGCGTCGGCGTCGGCGCTCGCGTCGCTCGGCGGCGAGGGCAGCTGCCCGTCGAACTCCATGCTCGTGAGGGCGAGCGCGCCCGAGGCTGCCGCGACGCCGTCGGTCGACAGCGCGGTCTCGACGGCCGACGCCTCCAGCGTGGAGCGCCCCCTCTCGACCGTGAGCCGCGACTGGCTCACCTGGGTGGTGCCCTCGTCGTCGGTGGCGCCGTCCTCGGCGCCGAACTCGAACCGCTGGCCGCCGTCCTCCCCCGGCTCCGCCGCGGCGCCCGTGACGGTCAGGTCGGTGCCCACGCCGTAGACGGATTCCAGCGCCGCGGCCTGCGCATCGCGCACGCCGTTCGAGAGCGCCCCCACCACCATCACGAGGGCGATGGCGACGGCGAGGCCCGAGGCCACGATGATCGTCTGCTTCTTGCGGCCGGCGAGTTCCCGCCGCAGGTATCTGCCGTACATTCGGCTCCTTTCCGAGGTTGACGGCTTCGACGCTAGGAATCGCGGTGATGGGAGCCCGATGACGCGGCTATGGCGACGCTATGGACGCCGCGATCCGCGCATCTCACAGCGGAGGCATAGCTCGCGCCATAGGAAACGCATAGGTCGGCGCGCAGAATGGGAGCCATGACCGCCGCTCATCCCGCCCTCACCCGCGCCGACGGATCGCCCGTCCGGGTGCTCGTCGTCGACGACGAGCAGATGCTCACCGACCTGCTGTCGATGGCGCTGAAGATGGAGGGCTGGGCGGTGCGCACCGCCGGCAGCGGCTTCGAGGCGCTGCACGCCGCCAAGGAGTTCGACCCCGACGCCATCGTGCTCGACATCATGATGCCCGACCTCGACGGCCTGGCCGTGATGCAGCGGCTGCGCCAGGCCGGCGACGATGTGCCGATCCTGTTCCTCACCGCGAAGGACGCCGTCTCGGATCGGGTGGCAGGTCTGACCGCCGGCGGCGACGACTACGTCACCAAGCCGTTCAGCCTCGAGGAGGTCGTGGCGCGGCTGCGCGCCCTCATGCGCCGCACCGGGGTGCACGCCGCCGAGGCCGATCCCATCCTGCGCGTGGGCGACCTCAGCCTCAACGAGGACAGCCACGAGGTCGAGCGCGCCGGCGAGCCCATCGAGCTGACCGCGACGGAGTTCGAGCTGCTGCGCTATCTCATGCGCAACCCGCGCCGCGTGCTGTCGAAGGCGCAGATCCTCGATCGGGTGTGGCAGTACGACTTCGGCGGTCGATCCAGCGTGGTCGAGCTGTACATCTCGTACCTGCGCAAGAAGATCGACGCGGGCCGCGAGCCGCTCATCCACACCATCCGCGGCGCCGGCTACATGATCAAGGCCCCGCAGTGACCGACGCCCGCGCGCAGGATCCGCGCCCCGCGACCGCCGAGGCGCCCGCGCGCGGCCGGCCGCCGATGCAGTTCCAGACCAAGCTCATGCTCACGGTCTTCTCGATCGTGGCGCTCATCCTCGTGGTGGTCTCGGCGGTGATGAGCTTCGTCCTGGGCCGCGTGCTCGAGTCGTCTCTCTCGCAGCAGGTCGAGTCGCTGGCCGACAGCGCCGTGACGTGGGTGACCCCGAACCAGGACGCCGCCTCGCAGCTCGCCAACCGGCCCACCCTGCCCGGCACGATCCTCATCGTCATCTCCGGCTCCTCGGGCGCGATCTCCGGGGCGATCACCGACGGGCCGCACGTGGAGGCCCTCGATGCCGATCAGCTCGACGGCGTGCGGGTCGACCAGACCCCGCGCGCCACGACCGTGACGGTCGAGGGGCAGGGAGAGTTCCGCGTGGCGCCCGGGCGCGTCATGAACGGTGTGTACCTGATCGGCGTCTCGACCGCCGACGTCCGCGAGACGATCGGCGAGATGCTGTGGACGATCGGCGTCGTCACCGCCGGCGGCCTGCTGCTGCTCGGCGGGGCGATCACCGCCGTGATCCATCGCGGACTGCGGCCCCTGCGCGCCGTGGCCGACACCGCCACCCGCGTGGCGAAGCTGCCGCTGCACGCCGGATCCGTGTCGATCGAGGATCGCGTGCCCGAGGAGCAGGCCGATCCGCGCACCGAGATCGGGCGCGTGGGCGCCGCCCTGAACACGCTCCTGGATCACGTGGACGCGTCGCTGGACGAGCGCCAGCGCAACGAGGACCGCATGCGCCGCTTCGTGGCCGACGCGAGCCACGAGCTGCGCACGCCGCTGGCCTCGATCCGGGGCTACTCGGAGCTGTCGCTGCGCGATCCCGCCCTCAGCGACACCACCGAGCAGTCGCTCGAGCGCATCCAGGCGCAGTCGATCCGGATGACCTCCCTCGTCGAGGACCTGCTGCTGCTGGCGCGGCTCGACGAGGGCACCGAGATCGTCGTCGACGCCGTCGACCTCACCCAGGTGGCCGTCGAGGCGCTGGCCGATCAGCAAGTCGCTGCCCCCGGCCACGCCTGGCGGGTGGAGGTCGACGAGGAGCCGGTGATCGTGGCGGGCGACGCCGCGCGGCTCAGCCAGGTGGTGCTGAACCTGCTCGCCAACGCCCGCACGCACACCCCGCCCGGCACGGAGGTGACGCTCGGCGTGCACCGCGAGGGCAGCGGCGGCGCCACGCGCGCCGTGCTCACCGTCCACGACGACGGCCCCGGCATCTCGCCCGAGCTGCAGCAGGAGCTGTTCACCCGGTTCGCGCGCGGCGACGTGTCGCGCGCGCGCAAGACCGGCGGCACCGGCCTGGGGCTCGCGATCGCCAAGGCGATCGTCGAGGCCCATCACGGCACGATCGGCGTGCGCAGCACCCCGGGCGACACCACCTTCGAGGTGCGCCTCCCGGCCCGCCCGGCCTGAGTCAGGCGGCGCCGTCGAGTGGCCGGTGCCGCGGCAGGGCGGCGCCGGCGCGCAGGCGGCCGGGCTGCAGCGGGGGCGGCGCGCTGTGGCGGACGTTCTGCGCGCACGGCAGGGGGCGGCGCGCTGTAGCGGGCGTTCTGCGCGCTGTGGCGGGACGTTCAGCGCGCCGCGGCGGGGATTCGCATCCGGGCGGCGGATTCCGCGCACATTCGGCCACCGGAACGCGAAACTCCTTCCGGCGGCAGGAATCCTCCGCCCCGGCGCGGGTCTGTGTCCGCCCGGGGTGCCGCCTCACGTGGCCGCTCGCACGCAAGGAGCTCCCGCGCGCACGGAAGGAGCTCCCGCGCGCCGCGGCGGGGATTCGCACCCGGGCGGCTGATTCCGCGCACATTCGGCCGCCGGAACGCGAAACGCCTCCCGAAGGCAGGAATCCTCCGCCCCGGCGCGGGTCTGCCGCCACCCGGCTCCCCTCACGTGACCGCGCGCACGCAAGGAGCTCCCGCGCGCACGGAAGGAGCTCCCGCGCGCTCGGAAGGGGATTCGCACCCGGGCGGCTGATTCCGCGCACATTCGGCCGCCGGAACGCGAAACGCCTCCCGAAGGCAGGAATCCTCCGCCCGGCGCGGGTCTGCGTCCACCCGGGGTGCCACCTCACGTGGCCGCTCGCACGCAAGGAGCTCCCGCGCGCTCGGAAGGGGATTCGCACTCGGGCGGCTGATTCCGCGCACATTCGGCCGCCGGAACGCGAAACGCCTTCCGACGGCAGGAATCCTCCGCCCCGGCGCGGGTCTGCGTCCACCCGGGGTGCCACCTCACGTGGCCGCTCGCACGCAAGGAGCTCCCGCGCGCACGGAAGCGGATTCGCACTCGGGCGGCGGCATTCCCGCGAATTCGGCCGACCGGATGCCGATCGCCTCCGAGCAGCGCAGATCCTCCGCCCGGGTGATGTCGTGTCGCGGCACGCCTCGTCCCCTGTCGCCCGTCCACAGGCCACCGGCGACGGACATCCATCCACATCCACCGGGGTTCCGCCCCGCACGGGCGGACCGCTTCGGCAAGGTGGCTGCATGAGGGACATCAGCTCGGAGGTCCGAGAGCTCGGCGACGTGACGCCGACGTCGGCGCTGATTCGCCGCGGTTTCAGCCGGTATGACATCGACGGCGCCGTGCGCCTCGGTGTTCTGCAGCGGCCCCGCCGCGGCTGGGTGGCAACGCCGCGCGCGGATCCGATGCTCGTCACCGCGGCGCGTGCCGGCGTCGTCGTCACCTGCGTCACGCAGGCCGCGCGGCTCGGTCTGTGGGTTCCGCACGCTCCCGTGCACCACGTCGCGGCGCGACCGAACGCGCGCGTACCGCCGATCGAGGCGGAGCGCGCGATCGTCCATTGGTCAAAGCCCGTGGTTCCGAGGCAGCCCCACGCGCTCATTGACCCCGTCGAGAACGTGCTCGCACTCGTGGCGAACTGCCTGCCCCGCGAGCACGCGCTCGCGATCTGGGAGTCGGCGGCACGGAAGAAGGTGATCCATCTCGAGGCGATGCGTCGGCTCCGGCTCGGTCCCCGTGCCCGCGAGATCGCGGCGTCCGCGAGCACGTTGTCGGATTCCGGAGGCGAGACGATCGTCGTCGACCGTCTGCGGTGGCTCAAGGAGCGGATCCTCCAGCAGGTCGTGCTGCTGGACCGCCCCGTCGACATCCTGATCGGCGACAGGCTCGTGATTCAGATCGATGGCGGCCACCACGTCGGAGCCCAGCGCGAGGCCGACATCGCGCACGACGCGCGCCTCAAGCTCATGGGCTATCACGTGATCCGCATCGGCATCCGGCAGATCGAGGATGACTGGCCGGCGGTGCAGGATCGCATCGTCCGCGCAATCGCGCAGGGCCTCCACCGAGCGCCGCGCGCGTGAACCCACGGCGCCGGGCGCTCACGGTCGGATGCGCGACCGCACGCGGACGGACATCCGCACCCCGACCGACGAAAGCCGGCGCATCCGCCCGTCGCCGCGCGGATCGCAGCCCGCGTGCGGCACCTGGCCGACGGAACCGGTGAACCCCGCGCGAGGCCGCATTGCGCAGGTCCCTGCACGCACAGCAGCGGACATTCGGGCACGGGCGGACGGAAACCCGCCCATCCCACCGCCGTGGCGTGGATCTCCGCTCAAGCGCGCGAAAGGGCCGACGGACGGCGCCGCGGAGAGGCGGCGCGCAAGACCGGCGCCCGCAGGTGCCGCACGAGGAGGACCGGACACCCGCAGCCGAGCGGGCGAGACCGCGCACTCGCAAGGATCGCGCACGCACAACAGCGGACATCCGCGCACGGGCGGACGGAAACCCGCCCATCCCACCGCCGAGGCGCGGATCTCCGCTCAAGCGCGCGAAACGGCCGACGGACGGCGCCGCGGAGAGGCGGCGCGCAAGACCGGCGCCCGCAGGTGCCGCACGAGGAAGGAGCGGACACCCGCAGCCGAGCGGGCGAGACCACGCACTCGCAAGGATCGCGCACACACAACAGCGGACATCCGCGCACGTGCGGACGGAAACCCGCCCATTCCACCGTCCGAACGCGGATCTCCGCTCAAGCGCGCGAAACGGCCGACGGACGGCCTACGCGCCGCACCCGCCGCACCCGCGCAGCCAGGGCACACGGCGCAACGTCCCGGTCCGCCCCGGCCTGAGTCAGGCGGCGCCGTCGAACATGCTCGTCACGGAGCCGTCGTCGAAGACCTCGCGGATCGCGCGGGCGAGCAGCGGGGCGCTCGAGAGCACCGTGAGCTTGTCGAAGCGGCGCTCCGGCGGCACCGGCACCGTGTCGGTCACGACCACGCGGTCGATCGCATCGTCCTGCAGCCGCTCCGAGGCCGGGTCGCTGAAGATGGCGTGCGTCGCGCCCACGATCACCTTGCGCGCGCCGCTGGCCTTGAGGGCCTGCGCGGCCTTGACGATGGTGCCGGCGGTGTCGATCATGTCGTCCACCAGCAGGCAGGTGCGGCCGGAGACCTCGCCGACGATCTCGTGCACGGTCACCTGGTTGGCGACCTTCGGGTCGCGGCGCTTGTGGATGATCGCGAGGGGCGCGTTGAGCGAGTCCGACCACTGGTCGGCCACGCGCACGCGGCCCATGTCGGGCGAGACGACCGTGAGGGTCTCGCGGTCGTCGGCGTCGAGCGTCTCGATGAAGTGGTTCAGCAGCACCGGCTTGGCGAAGAGGTGATCGACGGGGCCGTCGAAGAAGCCCTGGATCTGCGAGGCGTGCAGGTCGACGCTCATGATGCGGTCGGCGCCGGCGGTGGCGATGAGGTCGGTGATGAGGCGGGCCGAGATCGGCTCGCGGCCGCGACCCTTCTTGTCCTGGCGCGAGTACGGGTAGTACGGCACGACGACGGTCACGCGCTTGGCCGAGGCGCGCTTGAGCGCGTCGAGCATGATGAGCATCTCCATGAGATCCTCGTTCACGTTCTGGCCGAACGACTGGATCAGGAAGACGTCGGTGCCGCGCATCGAGACCTCGAAGCGCGTGTAGATCTCGCCCGATGCGAAGGTGCGGTGCTCGGTCGGCGCCACCTCGATGCCGAGGTGGCCGGCGACCGCCTGGGCCAGCTCGGGGTGCGCGCGCCCGGTGACGACGACCAGGCGCTTCTTCGTCTTGGCGACGACTCCCGGAGCGATCCCGCGATCGCGGTCGAGTTCAACCTTCTTCTTCTGCGCCACGGGCTGCCTCTTCTGTTTCGCGTGCCTCGCGGGCGGCATCGGCCGCTGCGGTACCCGCTCGATTCGTCTCGACCCACCCCGCGACGTTGCGCTGGGGTGCCACGCTGAGGGCGAGTGCACCGGCCGGGACATCCTTGCGGATGACCGCTCCTGCACCCGTCTTCGCGCCGGCTCCCAGTCTAACGGGCGCCACCAGATCGTTATGCGTGCCGGTGTGCACGTGGTCCTCGATGACCGTGCGGTGCTTGTTCACATCGTCGTAGTTCGCGGTGATCGTGCTCGCGCCCAGATTCACGTGCTTGCCGATCGTCGCATCGCCCACGTAGGACAGGTGCGGCACCTTGCTGCCGTCGCCGATCTGCGAGTTCTTGCTCTCGACGAAGGTGCCGATCTTGCCGCCCTCGCCGAGCGTGGTGCCGGCGCGCACGTAGGCGAACGGGCCCACCGTGCTGCGGGGGCCGAACACCGCGAGGGTGGCGTCGGAGCGGCGGATCACGGCGTCCTCCCCCACCTCGCAGTCGGTCAGCGACGTGTCGGGACCGATCGTCGCGCCCTCGGCCACGATCGTCGCGCCGACGAGGTGCGTGTTGGGCAGGATCGTCACGTCGGGCGCCAGCGTGACGGTGTCGTCGATCCACGTCGTGGCGGGATCCTGGATCGTCACGCCCTCGAGCTGCCAACGCCGCACGATGCGGTCGTTGAGGATCCGGGCCGCCTCGGACAGCTGCGCGCGGTCGTTCACGCCCAGTGCCACGCGCGCGTCGGCCGCGACGCTGGCCGCGACGGCGCGCCCGGCCTCGCGCAGCAGGCGGACGACGTCGGTGAGGTACAGCTCGGACTGGGCGTTGTCGGCCGCCAGCCGCGGCAGCGTCTCGCGCAGGCCCGCGGCGCGGAAGACGTAGACGCCGGCGTTGATCTCGTTGATCGCCCGCTCCTCGTCGGAGGCGTCGCGGTGCTCGACGATCCGCTCCACGCCGCCGTCGGCGCCGCGCACGATGCGGCCGTACCCGGTGGCATCGTCGAGCGTGGCGCTGAGCACCGTCGCCTCCGCGCGGGCGGCGCGGTGCTCGGCGATCAGCGCCGAGAGCGCGTCGGCGTCGAGCAGCGGCACATCGCCCGAGAGCACGAGCACGTCGCCGTCGAAGTCGCCCGGCAGCGCGTCGACGGCCAGCTGCACCGCGCGACCCGTGCCGGGCAGCTCGTCCTGATCGACGATCGTGACGCCCGGGAAGCCCGAGACCGTCTCGACCACGCGGTCGCGCTCGTGGCGCACCACGACCTCGATCACCTGGGCCCCCAGCGCCTCGGCTGTGTGCAGCACGTGCCCGACGAGCGGGCGCCCGCCGATCCGATGCAGCACCTTGGGCGTCTTCGACTTCATGCGCGTCCCGGCGCCCGCGGCGAGGACGACGATCGCGAGATTCTCGTGCATCATGCTCCGCCACCAGGATTCGAACCTGGTCCTCACAGCTCCAAAGGCTGTCGTGCTGCCGTTACACCATGGCGGACCGCGACCGCGCGGGAGCCCGGGGCCGCTGAGCATTCATCCTCTCACGCGCGATAATGGACGGATGGGTGCCACTGACGAGGTCGACCGGATCGTCGACGCGTGGCGCGCCCAGCGCAGCGATCTGGATTTCTCGCCCATGGAAGTGCTCTCGCGCGTCGATCGCCTCTCGCGCCACCTGGACCGCGCGCGGCGCGACGCGTTCGACCGCACCGACATCGAGCCGTGGGAGTGGGACGTGCTCTCGGCGCTGCGCCGAGCGGGCGAGCCGTATCAGCTGAGCCCCAAGCAGCTGCTCCAGCAGACGCTGGTCTCCAGCGGCACCATGACGAACCGGATCGACAAGCTCGTCCAGCGCGGGCTCGTCCACCGCGAGGCCGATCCCGAGGACGGCCGCAGCGTGCTCGTCACGCTCGCGGAGGAGGGGCGGATCCGCGTCGACGCCGCGATCACGCGCCTCATGGACGCGGAGGCCGAGCTGCTGCGCGAGCTCTCCCCCGCCGAGCGCACGCGCCTGGCGGCCCTGCTGCGACACCTTGCCCTGAGCTTCGAGACCGAGGCCTGAATCCGCGATCCGTCGGCCCTGCCGGGTTACGGCGGCCGTCCCAGCCGCGCTCTCCTCGATCCTCCATCGACCGAGCAATCGCCGCGCTCCGATCGAATCGCACCAGAGCAACGTGGCGCAAGGAGGTTCGTCGAACATGAGCTCGTCGTGCGCACATTCCCGAGAGATCCCGTTGGGCAGGAATCTGCGAGTTCGTGACTTCGTCTGATTGATCCACGTACATCCGAGGCGCCGCGCCCCGTATATGTCACCGAACCTGGCAAGCTAAGCGGGTGATCGAAATTGCCTTCGCCGAACTCGTCGGCGCTCTGCAGGGGTCAGGCTTCCCCGGCAACGGAACGGATGCGTTCTCCATCCCAGCGGACCCGGGGTTCTTCGTAGACCCCATACTGGTCGCAAAGGAAGGCATGAACGATCTCGAGGCGGAGGTCATACTCGTCTCGGCTCGCGGCGCAGCAGGCAAGTCTCGGACTGCCACTGAACTCGCTTCGCGGCTGGAGGCGCCGCTCTGGCGACTCGAGAAGGACGCTGCGGTTGGCAAGGCTGCCTTGCCCCTTGCGCTGAGCTCCTATTGCGGAACCGTCGACGCGATAGGTGAGCTTGGCTCGCGCCCACGAGCCACCGTCCTTATTGACTCGCTCGATGAGGCGAGAGCGCGCGTCTCGGCACAGTCTTGGGATGAGTTTATTGAGGCGATTTCCGAGGCGGGCGCCCGCGGCCTCACACTGATCCTGTTTGGACGCGACCGCACCCTCGAAGAGGTATGGCTCAAACTCGCCGATGACGGACGGACCATAGCGTGGCTGGAGGTGTCACACTTCCCGACGGCATCGCAGAAGAGATATATTGATGGCCGCGTGCAAGAGCGAGATAGGTCAGCGTCAGTCGATGGTCCGTATTACACGCACGCCCGCGACGCTCTACTCGCCGCACTCGCGGGATCTGTCGATGACGGCACGGCGGAAACATTCGTCGGGTACGCGCCGGTCCTTGACGCTGTCGCCACTGTCTTGCTGGACGAGCAAAATCACTACAAACTTGCTCAGGAATTCGCCTCGAGCACGAGCGGATCCCGACACATCGAGGTCCTTCGTGGCATCCTGCACGGGCTACTGGAGCGTGACCAGAGCAAGCTTGCGCAACTCGCGGCTGACTTGGGCCTTGCGGCCGACGCCGTTTACACCCCCAAGGAACAGGTCGAGTGGCTATGGCACGACCTAGGGCGTGTCTCCCATATGGAGAGTGAGGCTCGCGGCAGTCTGGTCGGGTGAGGTCGACGGGTTCGCGGTATCGGGTATTCACGGATGAGCAGTGGGAGCGGATCGAGCCGTTGCTGCCGTCGAACGAGGGGCGTCGCGGTCACCCGTTCGGCGACAACCGTCGGGTCGTGGAGGGCATCGCGTACCGGTTTCGCACGGGGATCCCGTGGCGTGATCTGCCTCGCGATGAGTTCGGGCCGTGGCAGACGGTGTGGAAGCGGCACCGCCGTTATGCGGGGGACGGCACCTGGGACCGTGTGCTGACGCGGATTCTCGCGGAGGCGGACGCGGCGGGGAAGATCGACTGGGCGGTGTCGGTGGACGCGACGATCGCGCGTGCGCATCAGCACGCGACGAACACCACCCGCCCGGAGCAGGACACAGGGGGCGGGATCGAATCACAAGAATCTGCCCTGGCACGAGATTGAGCCGCCCGGTCACGGCATCGGCCGCTCCCGCGGCGGGCTGACGACGAAGATCCATCAGGCCGTCGACGGGCACGGCCGACCGTTGGCGATGATCGTCACCGGCGGGCAGCGTAACGACGGCGCCATGCTCGCCGAGGTGCTCGCTCAGATCCACGTCCCCCGGCACGGGAGAGGCAGGCCGCGCACCCGGCCCGAGGCGGTGATCGCGGACCGCGCCTACGCGACCGGCGTGATCCGCACCGAACTGCGCCGCCGCGGGATCAAGGCCGTCATCCCCGACAAGCGCGACCAGGCCGCCGCCCGGAAACGGCGCGGCAGCAAGGGTGGCAGGCCACCCGGGCTCGACGCCGCCGCCTACAAGGGCCGCAACGTCGTCGAGCGGTTCTTCGCCCTCGCCAAGCAGTGGCGCGGCATCGCGACGCGCTACGACAAGCTCGCGATCACCTACCGTGCCGGCGTCACCCTCTGCGCGATCCTCACCTGGCAACGCCTATTGGGAGACACGCCCTAGCAGGAACCCCCGAGCCCTCGCTGGCTGCAATTGCCGATCCCGCCACGAGGCTCGAGTACCGAAAGCAACTCCGGACCTTCCTCGATCAGCACCCATTTCGGTCGGAGGAGAACTGGGCGAGCGTGGTTTTTGCGGCTTTCGCCGCCGCCGATCACCTAGATAAGGGACTCCCGTCAGGCACCCTGCTGGAGGTGGGCAACAGTTCAGGTCTGCTCTTCGACCTCGTGTCGGCTGTGGCTGGCGGAGCGAATATTCTCGTCGACGAGACTCAGTTCGCCGCGCTCCACTCCTCCATCCTTGCGGGCGAATCCGTCGGAAGTGCAGCAACAGTGACGGCATCTGACGGTGAAGAGCTTGAGCTCGTCGGACGAATGGAAGTTACGCGACCAAGTGGGCAACTTTCCCTCGACTTCACGCTCATTCCGACTGATCCTGACCATGTTTCGCTGATCGGCCCTCTCGAGTCGCTCACGATATCAACCTCGGGAGGCATACGCATTCCTTCGCTGGACAGCGGGAGGATGATCGGGCCAGACCTCTACATCAGGTGCGAGTCGCTTCGCATTGAGGGAAACGAAGCCCGATTCGCGAGAACGACCAGCGCGGGCGCGGATGAGACGGCCGACATTCGGTTCGAGGTCACCGGAACTGATCTCACACTGCCTGCGCTGGTCTCGGTAGCCCCAAGCACTGACGCCTTCGAGCTAGTCGTTGACGACAATGTCCCGCTGGTTTTTCCCTGGATCGACTATCGCGATTCACTCGAAGAAGAGGAGACCATCGATCCTCAGTCGCGAAGCATCCGTTTCCTCAGCAAACTTCAGAACCTGGCCCGCACTCACGGTCACGATGATGGGCGCGCAACGTTCTTCATGAAGTTGCAAGGTCGCCAGCCAGTCAAAGCCGAAAAGCTGCATGAGGTTCTGGCATTTCTCCAAGCTCAAGGCGTCGTGAGACTCCAGGGGGACTTGGTGTTCTTGACGCGCGACGCTGACAGGCATCGCTTCAGCGGGAAAGGGAGACCGGGCCAGCGGACCATTCAGGATGAGTGGACGTACTGGCAGCCGATCGTTGAGCGGTTGGAGACCATCCTTGCTGGCAGCTGACCGCAGCTTCATCGCTTCTTGCGATGTCTCGGTCGAACTCGCCACTAGGCGCGATGCGCGTGGGGGTGGTTCCGGTCCATCGGACGGGGCATTCCTCGTTTGCCACACCGCTTACGCTTGACCTGATGGCACACCTGCTGGGCGGCGAGAACCTCCGCATCGAGTTCCCCGCGAAGGTGATCCTCGACGGGGTGACCGTGGGGGTCGCCGACGGCGACCGCGTGGGCATCGTGGGGCGCAACGGCGACGGCAAGTCCACGCTCATGCGCATCCTCACCGGGCGCGCCGAGCCCGACGACGGCCGCGTGACCCGCCGGGGCGGCCTGCGGGTCGGCATGCTCGCGCAGACCGACGAGCTCACCGAGAGCGACACCGTGCGCCACGCGATCGTCGGCGACGCCCCCGAGCACGAGTGGCGCGGCGATGCGCGCATCCGCGACGTCCTCTCGGGCCTGACGGCGGATCTCGATCTCGAGGCCGGCGTGTCGACGCTCTCGGGCGGCCAGCGCCGCCGCGTGGCGCTGGCCCGGCTGCTCGTGCAGGACTGGGACGTCATCGCGCTCGACGAGCCGACCAACCACCTCGACGTGGAGGGCATCGCCTGGCTCGCCGAGCACCTGCGCACGCGCTGGGCGGCGAACACCGGCGCGCTGCTGCTCGTGACGCACGATCGCTGGTTCCTCGACGCGGTCTGCACGCGGATGTGGGAGGTGCACGACGGCATCGTCGACCCGTTCGAGGGCGGCTACGCGGCGTACGTGCTGCAGCGCGTCGAGCGCCAGCGGCAGGCCGCGGTGGCCGAGGAGAAGCGCCAGAACCTCATGCGCAAGGAGCTCGCGTGGCTGCGCCGCGGCGCGCCCGCCCGCACCTCGAAGCCCAAGTTCCGGATCGAGGCGGCCAACCAGCTCATCGAGGACGAGCCGCCCGTGCGCGACTCGGTGCAGCTCGCGCAGCTGGCCACGGCCCGCCTCGGCAAGGACGTCGTCGATCTGCTCGACGCGGGCGTGAGCTACGACGGGCGCGAGATCCTGCGCGACGTGGAGTGGCGCATCGCGCCGGGCGAGCGCACCGGCATCCTCGGCCCCAACGGCGCCGGCAAGTCCACGCTGCTGGGCCTGGTCGCCGGCACCGTGGAGCCCACGAGCGGCCGGGTCAAGCGCGGCAAGACCGTGCGGGTGGCATACCTCGACCAGCGGCTGGCGGAGCTCGACGCGGTGATGGACCGCCGCGTGCGCGAGATCCTCGCCGAGCAGCGCTCGACGTACGTCTCGGGCGGCAAGGAGCTCACCCCCGCGCAGCTGCTCGAGCGGCTGGGCTTCCGCTCGTCCGAGCTGTCGACGCCCGTGAAGGACCTCTCCGGCGGGCAGAAGCGCCGCCTCCAGCTGCTGCTCGTGCTGCTGAACGAGCCCAACGTGCTGATCCTCGACGAGCCGAGCAACGACCTCGACACCGACATGCTGGCCGCGATGGAGGATCTGCTCGACTCGTGGCCGGGCACGCTGCTGGTGGTCTCGCACGATCGCTACCTGCTCGAGCGCGTGACCGACCAGCAGTACGCCGTGCTCGACGGCCGGTTCCGCCACCTGCCCGGCGGCGTCGAGGAGTACCTGCGGCTGCGCGCCGCCCAGGCCGCGGCGCCGCGATCGGCTGCCGAGGGCGCCCGCGCCGTCGCCTCCGCACCCGCCGCCGCGGCCCCCGCGGGCCTCACCGGCGCCGAGCGCCGCGCGGCCGAGAAGGAGCTCGCCTCGATCGATCGCAAGCTGCAGACCCTGCAGCAGCGGATCGCCGCGATCCACGCCGACATGGCCGCGCACGACAGCTCCGACTTCGCCGGGCTCTCGGCCCTCAACGACGCGCTGCGCGCGCTCGAGGCCGAGACCGCCGAGCTGGAGGAGCGCTGGCTGGAGCTCGGCGAGCAGCTCGACGGCTGATCGCCGGGCGGCTCAGGCGACGAGCCGGCCGACCTCGAGGCGCACGACGGCGTCTGCGCGGGCGACGTCCTCCTCGTCGTGGGTGACCCAGCCGATGGCGCGGCCGCGGCGCGCCTCCGCGGCGAGGATCTCGCGCGTGCGCTCGCGGCTGTCGGCATCCAGGCCGGCGGCTGGCTCGTCCAGCAGCAGGATCTCCGCCTCGCGCGCGATGCCCTGCGCGATGAGCGCCCGCTGCCGCTGCCCTCCCGAGAGGGCGTGGATCGATCGCCTCCCCAGGGCGGCCAGGCCGACCCGCTCGAGCGCCTCGTCGGTGAGCGCCTCGGCGAGGCGGCGCGGGCGCCGGCGCCCCCACGTGCCCATCGCGACGGTCTCGCGCACGGTCAACGGCAGGGTCTCGGGGATGCGGACCCGCTGCACGATGAGGGCCACGTCGCCGCGGCGGTCGACTGTGCCGGCACGGGGCGCGCGCACGCCGGCGAGCACCTCGACGAGCGTGGACTTTCCGGATCCGTTGGCCCCGACGATCGCGGTGAGGCGGCCCGCGTCCAGCGCGACGTCGACCTCGTGGAGCACGTCGACGTCGTCGTAGGCGAAACAGATGCCGGTGGCGCAGAGAAGACAGGACACGCTCTCCACCCTATTTGATAACCGTTCTCATTTCCATGTAGGGTCTCGACTCGTGTCTCTGCTCCTGTCCCCCTTCGCCGCCGAGTTCATGGTGCGCGCCCTCCTGGGCGGCGTCCTCGTGGCGGGCGTGTGCGCGATCGTCGGCACGTGGGTCGTCACGCGCGGCATGGCGTTCCTCGGCGAGGCGATCGGACACGGCATGCTGCCGGGCGTCGCGATCGCCACGCTGCTCGGCCTGCCGCCGCTCGTGGGCGGCGCCGTCAGCGCGGCCGGCATGAGCGCCGCCATCGGCCTGCTGCAGCGCCGCGGCCGACTCTCGTACGACACGAGCATCGGGCTGCTGTTCGTGGGCATGCTCTCGCTCGGTGTCATCATCGTGTCGCACGCGCGCAGCTTCGCCACCGACGCCACCGTCATGCTCTTCGGCGACGTCCTCGCGATCGGCTGGGGCGACATCGCCCTGCTCGCGGCGGCGCTCGCGGCGACGACGGCCATCGCCGCGAGGTTCCACCGCGCGTTCGTCGCGGCCGCCTTCGACCCGCGCGTCGCCCAGACCCTCGGGCTGCGCCCGCAGCTCGCGCAGGTGCTGCTGACCGGGCTCGTGACCCTCGCGATCGTCACCTCGTATCAGGCGGTGGGCTCGCTGCTCGTGGTCGGCATGCTGCTGGCCCCGGCCGTCGCCGCCGGCCGCTGGACCCGGTCGATCCCCTCCACCATGGCGCTCGCGGCCGCCTTCGGCGTCGCCGCCGTCGTGTCGGGGCTGCTCGTGTCGTGGTACGCCGCCACCGCCGCCGGGCCGAGCATCGCCTTCGCCGCGATCGTGCTCGCCGGCCTCTCGGCGCTCGCCCGGGCGGGGATCTCCCGCGCGCGCGAGCGCACCGCCCCGCATTCCCCGTCCCCGATCAGCGAAAGCGTCGCCGCATGACCCGCACCGTCCCCGCCCTGTCCGCCCTCGCCGCGCTGGGGGTGATCCTCGCCGGCTGCACGGCCGCTCCCGCGGGCGCCCCACCGACGCCGGCGGGCTCGGAGCCCGCGGGCCACGGCGCCGTCGAGGGCGCCGCCGAGATGAGCGAGGCGCAGTCGCGCCTGCTCGCGATCGCCGGCGACGGGTCGGTGACGATGCTCGATCTCCTCACCGAGGAGACCCGGGCGGTCGGGACGATCGGCGCCCCCGCGGCGATCGCCAGCGACGGCCGCTACGCCTTCGTCACGACGGAGGACGGCGTCGACATCGTCGACGGCGGGGCCTGGACGTGGGACCACGGCGATCACTTCCACTACTACCGCGCGGATCCCGCGGTCGTCGGCTCGATCGCCGGCGAGGGCCCGGTCACGGTCACCACGCCGCCGCTGTCGACGGCGACGTCGACGGGGCTGTTCTTCGCCGGCTCGGGCGAGGCCGTCGTGCTCGACATGGAATCCCTCGGCGAGGGCGAGATCGTCGAGCGCTTCCGGGTCGACACCGGCGCCGCCGCCGGCATCGTCGCGCCCGCCGGCGAGTTCGCGATCGTCGCCACCGCCTCGGCGATCGTGTATGACGAGACCGGCGCGCGGGTCGACGAGTTCGCCTGCGCCGAGCCCTCGGGCTCGATCGTCACCCGCGTCGGCACGGTGATCGGCTGCGCCGACGGCGCCGTGCTCGTCACGGCCGACGGCGACGGCGTCGCGGCCGAGCGCATCGCCTACCCCGCGGGCGCCGAGCGCGCCACCGCGTTCGCCGGGCGCAAGAACCGGCCCACCGTGGCCGGGCTGACGGACGGCCCCGCGTTCTTGCTGCTCGACACCCGCGAGCGCGCCTGGACCGAGGTCGCCGTCGACGCGCCGCTGCGCGCGGTCGTCGCGGCCGACGACGCGGCGGAGAACGTCGTGGCGCTCGACGCCGACGGGCGGGTGCGCGTCTACGGCCCCGACGGCACCGAGCGCGGCCGCACCGATCCGCTGACGGCCTCCGCCGATGCGACCCTCACGGTCGACGCGCAGCGCGCGTACCTGGCGGCGCCCGACGCCGGCGTGGTCTACGAGATCGACTACGCCGACGGCGCGCGGGTGGCCCGCGAGCTCGCCCTGCCGCACGCCCTCGCGATCGAGGTCGGCCGATGAGCGCCCGCCCCGTCGCGCTGGTCGCGCTCGCGGCGCTGGCCGCGACGGCGCTCGCCGGGTGCGCGCCCGCCGGCGGCGCCGCGCCCGCGCGCATCGTCGTGACCACGAACATCCTCGGCGACGTCACCGCCGCGCTCGTCGGCGACGCCGGCGAGGTGACCACCCTGATGAAGCCGAATGCCGACCCGCACTCCTTCGAGATCTCGGCGCGCGAGGCCGCCTCGCTCGCCGAGGCCGATCTGCTCGTCTCGAACGGCCTCGGGCTCGAGGAGAACGTCGAGCAGCACCTCGAGACGGCGGCGACGGCGGGCGCGGCGCGCTTCGTCGCGGGCGAGCACATCGACGTCGTGGACTACGCCGAGGGCTCCGCCGATCCGCACTTCTGGACGGACCCCGCCCGCATGGTCGACGTCGTCGACGCCCTCGAGCGCGCGCTCGGCGAGATCGACGGGATCGACGCGAACGAGATCGCGGCCAACGCCGACGCGTACCGCGCGGAACTGGCGGTGCTGGACGACGAGATGACGGAGGCGTTCGCCGCGATTCCGGCCGAGAACCGCGCGCTCGTGACCAACCACCACGTCTTCGGCTACCTCGCCGAGCGGTTCGCCTTCACCGTCGTCGGCGCGGCCGTGCCCGGCGGCACCACCCTCGCCTCGCCCTCCGCGGCCGACCTCGAGGAGCTCGCCACGGCGATCGAGACGACGGGAGTGCCGACGATCTTCGCCGACTCCTCGCAGCCCGACCGCCTCATGCAGGTGCTGGCGAGCGAGGTGGGCATCGACGTCGACGTCGTCTCGCTGTTCACCGAGTCGCTCACCGAGCCCGACGGCGGCGCCCCGACCTACCTCGACATGATGCGCGCGAACACGCGGCTCATCGCCGACGGCCTGACCCCCTGACCATTCCCAGAAAGGAAACACCATGAGGAAGACATCCCTGCGAAAGCCCACGCTCGCCGTGGCCGGATCGGTGGCGGCACTCCTGCTGCTCGCCGGCTGCGGCACGGCGAGCGAGGCCGGCGGCGCGACGTCCGGGGAGCCCACCGGCGACGCGGCCGCGGCCGTCGAGCCCAGCGAGCGCCTCGCCGTGTCGGTCGACGGCTCCGTGCTCGTGCTCGACAGCGCGACGCTCGAGGTCGTCGAGGAGTTCTCCAGCGAGGCGTTCACGCGCCTGAACGCGGTCGGCGACGGGCGCAACGTGCTCGTGACCACCTCCACCGGGTTCCAGGTGCTCGACACGCAGGCGCCCGAGCTGACCGATCTCGAGTTCCCGGCCGAGGCGGCGGGCCACGTGGTGCGTCACGGCGGCAAGACGGTGCTGTACGCCGACGGCACGGGCGAGACGACGATCTTCGACACCGACGCGCTCGTCGAGCTCGCAGGCGCACAGCTGCCGGAGGTCACCACGCACCGGGCCGACGCCGCCCACCACGGCGTGTCGATCGTGCTCGAGGACGGCACGCTCGTGACGACCGTCGGCGACGCGACGAGCCGCTCGGGTGCCGTCGCGCTGGAGCCGCACGACGATCACTACGACGAGATCGCGATCTCGGACGAGTGCCCCGGCATCCACGGCGAGGGCACGGCGCAGGACGAGGCCGTCATCTTCGGCTGCGAGAACGGCGCGCTGCTGTACCAGGACGGCGCGTTCGAGAAGTTCACGGCGCCCGACGCGTACGGCCGCATGGGCAACGCCTACGTGAGCGAGACGAGCCCGATCGTCGTCGGCGACTACAAGCACGACCCCGACGCCGAGGGCTACCTGCTGCACGAGGTGGCGCTGATCGACACGGCCGCCCGCACCTACGAGGTCGTCGAGCTCGACGGCGTCGAGTACACGTGGCGCGGCGTCGTCCGCGGGCCGGAGGACCTGGCCTACATCCTCGGCA
This sequence comes from Microbacterium sediminis, assembly GCF_004564075.1. NCBI lineage: Bacteria > Bacillati > Actinomycetota > Actinomycetes > Micrococcales > Microbacteriaceae > Microbacterium > Microbacterium sediminis. Next base: position 980,342 of record NZ_CP038256.1, on the reverse strand, counting down.
CCGACGGCGCGATCCACGTGCTCGACCCGGCCAGCGGCGAGATCACGGCGGCGCACCCCGTCATCGACCCGTGGCAGGGCCCGTCCGACTGGCAGGAGCCGCACCCGGCGATGACCACCGACGGCGAGACGGCCTACATCGCCGATGTCGCCAACGATCGCGTGATCGCGGTCGACCTGGCCACCGGCGAGGTCGTCGCCGAGAGCGAGGCGCTGCCCGCCGCCCCGAACGAGATGGCGGTCAACCTGGGCTGAGATCGGCTCCGAACGCGGAAAACGGTCCGGTGGCACTGCGCCATCGGACCGTTTTCTGCATCTGGACGCGCGCGCCGCTAGGCCCGCGCCTCGAGCCGGGCGAACGGACCGGCCGCCGCGCGCAGGGAGCCGGCCGGGCCGGACTCGGCCACCCGGCCGGCGTCGAGCACGAGCACCGCGGCGTCGTCGGGGATCAGATCGGCGCGGTGCGTGATCTCGACGACCGTGAGGCCCGCGTGCCGATCGCGCAGGCGGCGGCGGACGAGGTCGGCGGTCGGGCCGTCGAGCTGGCTCAGGGCCTCGTCGAGCACGAGGATCTCGGGATCGGCGACGAGGGCCCGCGCCACGGCGAGGCGCTGCAGCTGGCCGCCCGAGATCGACGTGCCGCGGGCGCTGACCGGGGCGTGCAGGCCCTCCGGCAGACCGTCGATCCACGCGTCGAGGGCGACGTCGGCAAGCGCGGCCCGCAGCCGGTCCTCCCCCGCATCGGGCGAGGCCAGGCGCAGGTTCTCGGCGATCGTGCCCGACAGCAGCGTGGGCCGCTGCGACACGATCGCGACGCGGCGCCGCAGCTCGCCCAGCGGCAGGGCGCGGACGTCGACGCCGCCCAGGGTCACCGCGCCGGCCTGCGGGTCGCGGCCGCGCGGCAGCAGCGATCCGAGCGTGGACTTGCCGCTGCCGGAGACGCCCACGACGTAGCTCCAGGCGCCGGCCGCGAAGCGGGCCGAGACGCGATCGAGCGCGGCGACGCCGCCGTGGCGCACCGTCACGTCCCGCAGCTCCAGGGCGGCGTCCGCCGGCGAGGGCCCGGGCGCGGCCGGATCGGTCACCGCGGGCTCGCCGTCGATGATGCGGCGGATGCGCTCCGCGGCCGCGAAGGACGCGTCGAGGTTGGTGGCGAAGTCGTCGATGCCGCGCGTGGGCCCCCACAGCGCCACGGCCGTCGCGAGCGCCACGGCGAGCGTCGACGCCGGCGCCCCGGTGCCTGACCCCACCAGCGCCACGGCGATCAGCCCGAGCCCCTGCAGCAGCACGGTGGCGCCACCGCGCAGCGCCTGCACCCGACCCGCGGCCGACCGCGCCGCCGCGAGCGCGCGATCGGTGCGGTCCAGCCCCGCCAGGCGCTCCGGAGGGGCGCCGAGCGCGAGGACCTCGCGCACGCCCTGGATGTCGTCGCCGAGCCGCGCGGCCAGCGCGCCGCGCGCGTCGGCGACCCGGCGGGCGGCGCGCCACGTGGCCGATCCCGCCGCGAGCGGCACCACGAGCGAGGCGAGCACGAACGGCGCGGTCGCGAGCGCGAGCGGACCGCTGACCGTCGCGCCCAGCCACGCCAGCGCCGCGATCGGCACGACCACGGCCGACACCGCGGGCGGCAGGGTGTGCGCGAAGAACACCTCGACGCGATCGATGTCGCGCGTGGCGCGCGCGGTCAGCTCGGCACCGGCCCTGCCCTGCGTGGCGGCCGGCGCCTGCGGGATCAGTCGCGCGAACAGCAGCTCGCGCAGCCGCTGCAGCGCCGCGAACGCCACGCCGTGGCCGACGAAGTGCTCGAGGTAGCGCAGCAGCGCCTTCGCCAGCGCGATCCCGACGAGCCACAGCAGCAGCGGGCCGGTGGCGAGCTCGTCGCCCGCGGCGGCACGCACGACGGCGGTGGCCGCGAGCACGAGGAGCGCCACGCCCAGCAGCTGGTTCACGATGCGCGCGACGACGGCGGCGGCCAACGGCGGCAGCAGCCGACGCGTGTGGCCGACGAGCCAGCGGGCCAGATCGAGCCGGCCGGTGGGGGCGGTCATGCGTTCGCCTCCCCGTCGCGGGCACGGCGCAGCTCGGCGCCGAGGTCGATGACGCGGTCGGCCGCGAGGATCGCGCCGGGGCGGTGGGCGATCATCAGCACCGTGCGGCCGGCGGCCAGGCGGTCCAGCGCCTCCAGGATCGCCGCCTCGCCTGCCAGGTCGACCTGCGAGGTCGGCTCGTCGAGCAGCAGGATGGGCGCATCGCGCAGCGCCGCGCGGGCGATCGCGAGCCGCTGCGCCTGACCGCCCGAGAGCAGCGCGCCGTGCTCGCCGACCAGGGTGTCGAGCCCGTCGGGCATCCGCTCGACCTCCGCGCGCAGCCCGGCCACGGCGAGCGCGTGCCACAGCCGCTCGTCGGAGGCGGCGGGATCCGCCATGCGCAGGTTCTCGGCGATCGTGCCGAGGAACAGGAACGGGCGCTGCTCGACGACCGCGAGGCGGGAGCGGACGGCGTCGGCGTCGGCCCACGCCGTGTCGAGGCCGTCCACGCGCACCCTGCCGGCCGACGGCACGAGGTGGGCCTGCACGAGCGCGCTCACCGTCGACTTGCCGATGCCGCTGGGCCCCACGAGCGCGACCCGCTCCCCCGGCTCGATGCGCAGCGAGAGGTCGCGCAGCACGGGGGCGCCGCCGTACCCGGCCGTAACGCGATCGAGGACGATCGCGTGGTCTCGACTCGCTTCGCTCGCTCGACCCGTCTCCGCTCCGGGCGCTACGCGCCCTCCGGTCGACGAGCCCGTAACCCTTGCGGCCCGATCCGTCGACGCGCCGTGCGCGTGGTCTCGACTCGCTTCGCTCGCTCGACCCGTCTCCGCTCCGGGCGCTGCGCGCCCTCCGGTCGACGAGCCCGTAACCCTTGCGGCCCGATCCGTCGACGCGCCGTGCGCGTGGTCTCGACTCGCTTCGCTCGCTCGACCCGTCTCCGCTCCGGGCGCTGCGCGCCCTCCGGTCGACGAGCCCGACGCGCCGTGCGCCGCACGGCTCGTCGACCGAGCGAAGCGAGCGGAGACGGCTTGAGCGGAGGTCGCGGAGCGACCGGAGTCGAAAGCGCCCTCCCCGTGGTCACGACTCGAGGCCCCCAGGTGGGTGGCGATCTGCTGCTGGGCCGCGCGGCCGCCGATGCCGATGTAGAAGAACTGGCCGATCACGTCGACGGGGCCGATCACGAGCACCGTCATGAGGACGATCGCGACCGCAGCGCCGGCGGAGATCGATCCGTCCGCGGCGCGCAGCGAGGCGATCACCGTGGCCGCGACCACCACCGTGAGCGAGAAGGCGGCGTCGACGACGAAGATGAGCAGCTGGTTGGCGGCGAGCATCCGCATGAGACCGCGGCGGTGCTCCTCGCCGCGGCGGGCCAGGTCGCGCGCGACGCGCTCGGCCGCGCGCGCGTACACGAGGGTGTCGAGCGCCTGGATCGCCTCGAGGAAGCCGGCCGTGAGCCGCGCCTGCGTGCGGCGGTACGCGCCGCCGATCGGGCGCACGAGGCGCCGGAAGCCGCCGATCAGCACGGGCACGAGCACGATGAGCAGCGCGAGCCAGCCGGCCGTGACGGCGTCGGCCGTGAGCGCCATCACCCCCAGCACGACGAGCGGCGTCGTCAGGGCGCCGAGGATCGGGCCGAGGAACCCGCCGCGATAGTGGGCGGTGCGCTCGACCGCGTCGGTCGCGATGGAGAGCAGCGTGCCCGACCGCCCCGCGGTGCGCGCCACGCCCAGCTGGAACACGCGGCCGACCACGGCCTGCCGCAGCCGCCGCTCCGCCTCGGCGCCGACCCGCTGCGACAGCCACGGACCGATGCCCGCGCACGCGGCCGCGATCGCGGCGAGCAGCACCGCGGGCCCCGCGCCCGGCCGTTCGCCGTCGATCATGGCCCCCAGCCACGCGAACAGCAGCGCCGTCGCGATCGACCCGATCCACGCGATCGCGGCCGAGGCCCACATCGCCCCCGCGGGCGCGGCGTCGCGCACCGCGGGCGGGAGCGGCAGCGCGGGTCCGGCGTGCAGGTGCCCGGAAGCGGACGGTCGCGCCGACGGTGCGGCGGAGGCGGCGCCGGGGCGCCCGCTCCTCGCCGATCCCTCTGTCATGTCCCCTCGATCGTACGCATCGCCACCTGGGCGATCGGCGACGATGCCGCCGGCTGCAGCTGCCCGCGGAGTGATCGGAAACGCGAAGAGGGCGCCGGGCCGAAGCCCGACGCCCTCCCGTGGTGCTCAGATCAGTAGGACTCGACGATCTCGAGCAGGCTCGGCACGTTGGCGTACGCCTCGGCGGCGTTCTCCTTCGTGACGATCACCGGGTCGAGCAGGTACGACGGCACGACCTTCACGCCGTTGTCGTACTGCTCGGTGTCGTTGACGTCGACCTCCTCGCCCGCCTGCAGCTGCTCGATCATCTTGATCGTCTGCTCGACGAGGAGGGTGGTGTCCTTGTTGATCGTGGAGTACTGGCGGTCCTCCATGATCAAGCGGACCGACTCGGCCTCCGAGTCCTGACCGGTCACGACCGGCTGCTTCTTGCCGGCCTGGTCGACCGAGGTGAGGATCGCGCGGGCGAGGGTGTCGTTCGGCGACAGCACGCCGTCGAGCTCCTTGTCGCTGTAGGTCGAGGTGAGGATCGCGTCCATGCGCTCCTGGGCGTTCTCGGCCAGCCAGCCCTGCGTCGCGGTCTGACCGATCTCGGTCTGACCCGACTGCACCACGAGGGTGCCGTCGTCGATCTTGGGCTGGAGCACGTCCATCGCGCCGTCGAAGAACACGGCCGAGTTGGCGTCGTCGGGCGAGCCCGAGAACAGCTCGACGTTGTACGGCGCGCCGTGTCCGGCGTTCTTCTCGAGGCCCTCGAGCAGGGCCTGGCCCTGCAGCTGTCCGACCTTGAAGTTGTCGAAGGCGACGTAGTAGTCGACGGCCTCGGTGTTCTCGATGAGGCGGTCGTAGGCGATCACGTACGCGCCGGCGGCCTTGGCGGCCTCCACCTGCGTCGCGAGCTGCTTGCCGTCCTTCGCACCGATCACGATGACCTTCGCACCCGACGTCACCATCGACTGGATCTGGTTCTGCTGCTCGGCCACGGTGTTGCTGGCGGGGGCGTACTGCACGTCGGCCTCGAAGCCGGCGGCCTCCAGACCGTCGGTGAACAGGTCGCCGGCCAGGACCCAGTTCTCACTGGTCTTGTCGGGCAGGGCGATGCCGATGCGCGCGCCGGCCTCGAAACCGGTCGCGCCGTCGCCGTCACCCGCGCCGTCGCCGGACCCGCCGCGCTCCGACGAGCAGCCGCTCAGCGCGAGCGCACCGACAGCGAACAGGGCCGCTGCCGAGAGTACGAGCTTCTTCATGTGATTCGTCACCTTCTCCTCGTTGAAATGAGGTGCTGTGTGAGAGCCGTCAGCGCTTGCCGACGGTCTCGTCCTGGCCGGCGAGGGTGCCGGTGGTCTGGGGGGTCACGGCCTGCGGGGGCAGGGCCGAGAAGTCGGCCTCGTCGGCGCGGCGGAAGCGCTTCATGATGAAGCCCGTGACCGAGGGGCGGCCCTGCGACTTGTTCCACACGTCGATCGCGACGGCGAGCAGGAGCACGAGGCCCTTGATGATCGACACCCACTGGGCGCCGACGCCGAGCAGCTGGAGGCCGTTGTTGAGGAACGCCATCACGAGTCCACCGATGATCGAGCCGATCACCGTGCCGATGCCGCCCGAGACGGCCGCGCCGCCGATGAACACCGAGGCGATCGCGTCGAGCTCCCAGCCGTTGCCATCCTGCGGGCCCGAGCCGACGGCGCGGGCCACGTAGATCATGCCCGCGACGGCGGCGAGGATCGACATGTTCATCATGACGAAGAAGTCGACCCAGCGGTCCTTCACACCCGACAGCCGCGCCGCCTGGCGGTTGCCGCCGACGGCGTAGATGTGACGACCGAACACCGTGCGGTTGGTGAGGAACGAGTACGCGATCACGAGCGCGAGCAGGATGATGCCCGAGATCGGGAAGCTCGTGCCCTCGCGGCCCGTGGCGAACAGCCAGCCCGCGATGAGGATCACCACGGCGAGCACGGTGACCTTCACGATGCTCACCCAGGCGGCCGCGCGCTGCGCGCCCATCTTGCGCTGGCGGCGGCGCAGGTTCCACTCGTTGAAGGCGATCCAGGCCACGCCGATGAGGGCGAGGATCATGGTGGGCACGTTGAACGGCAGGCCGATCGGCAGCTCGCCGAGCGAGCCGGCGCCGATCACCGTGTAGTCGCGGGGCACGGACACCGTGGTCGACTGGCCGACCACCTGGTTCGCGCCGCGGAAGATAAGCATGCCGGCGAGCGTCACGATGAACGCGGGCACGCCCACGTACGCCACCCAGAAGCCCTGCCAGGCGCCCACGAGCGCGCCGACGACGAGGCCGAGCAGGATCGCCAGGCCCCAGGGCACGTTCCCCTCGGTCATCGCCTTGGCGACGATGATGCCCGTGAAGGCGGCCACCGATCCGACCGACAGGTCGATGTGGCCCATGATGATGACCATCACCATGCCGATCGCGAGGATCAGGATGTAGGAGTACTGGTTGACCACGTTCTGCAGGTTGCCGGGCGTGAGCACGAGGCCCTGCCCGCGGGTGACGAGCGTCGCGATCTGGAAGAACGCGATGATCACCACGAGGCTGCCGAGGATGCCCAGCTGGCGTCCGGCCGATGTGCTGCCGCCGAACATCTCCCGCAGGTCGCTGAGCCGGAAGCCCTTGTGCTCGGTCGTGCCGTCGGTCATGCGTGTGCCTTCTCGTTCAGGGAGGTCATGCTGCGCATGAGTGCCTCCGGGGTCGCCTGGTCGGCCGGGATGCAGTCGGTGACCCGGCCCTCGAAAACGGTGTAGATGCGGTCGGAGATGCCGAGCAGTTCGGGCAGCTCGCTCGAGATGACGATGACGCCCTTCCCGGCCGCGGCGAGCTCGTTGATGATCGTGTAGATCTCGTACTTCGCTCCCACGTCGATGCCGCGGGTCGGCTCGTCGAGGATGAGCAGATCGGGATCGGTGAACATCCACTTGGCCAGCACGACCTTCTGCTGGTTGCCGCCCGAGAGGGTGCCCACGCCGGTCTCGACGTTGGGGGTGCGGATGCGCAGGCGCGTGCGGTAGTCCTCGGCGATGCCGTGCTCGGCGTCGTCGTTCACCACGCCGCGCCGGGCGATCTTCGACAGCTTGGCGCTGACGATCGAGCGCTTGATGGTGTCGAGCAGGTTGAGCCCGAGCACCTTGCGGTCCTCGCTCACGTAGGCCAGGCCGTGACGGATCGCGCTCGCCACGTCGGGCAGCACGATCTCCTGGCCGTCCTTGATGATCGTGCCGGAGATGTAGTTGCCGTAGGAGCGGCCGAACACGCTCATCATGAACTCGGTGCGGCCGGCGCCCATGAGGCCGGCGATGCCGACGATCTCGCCGCGGCGCACCTCGATGCTCGAGCCCTTCACGACCATGCGCTCGGGGACGGCGGGGTGCTGCACGACCCAGTCGCGCACCTCGAAGAAGACCTCGCCGATCTCGGGCGTGCGGTCGGGGTAGCGGCTCTCGAGCGAGCGGCCCACCATGCCGCGGATGATCCGGTCCTCGTTGATCTCGCCGCGGCCCACGTCGAGCGTCTCGACCGTGCGGCCGTCGCGGATGATCGTGATCTCGTCGGCGATCTGCTCGATCTCGTTGAGCTTGTGGCTGATGATGATCGACGCGATGCCCTTGGCCTTCAGGCCCAGGATGAGGTCGAGCAGGTGCTGCGAGTCGTCCTCGTTCAGCGCCGCCGTCGGCTCGTCCAGGATGAGCAGCTGCACGTTCTTGTGCAGCGCCTTGGCGATCTCGACGAGCTGCTGCTTGCCGACGCCGAGGTGCTTGATCTGGGTGTCGGGGTCATCACGCAGGCCCACGCGGGCGAGCAGGTCGACCGCCTGACGCCGCGCCTCGGCCCAGTCGATGGCCAGGCCGCGGCGGACCTCGTTGCCGAGGAAGATGTTCTCGGTGATCGAGAGCTCCGGGATGAGCGCGAGCTCCTGGTGGATGATCGCGATGCCCGCGCGCTCGCTGGCCTTGATGTCGTTGAAGCGCATCTCCTCGCCGCGCAGGAGGATGTCGCCCGTGTACGTCCCGTAGGGGTACACGCCCGAGAGCACCTTCATGAGCGTCGACTTGCCTGCGCCGTTCTCGCCGCAGATGGCGTGGATCTCGCCCGCGTGCACCGTGAGGTTCACGTGGCTGAGCGCCTTCACGCCGGGGAATTCCTTCGAGATGTCGCGCATCTCGAGGATGGGGGGCGACACGGCCGGGATGTTCGCCGTGCGCAGTTCCTGGTCTGGCACCTTCGACCTCGCTGTCCAGGGATCGTCTTCGTGTGACGAGGAATGTGACCGTTCACATTCCGTCGAAGATCATGCGCCTGTTACGGCGAGATGTCAAGAACGCTCCCCGGGTGGGGTCGCTGCACGTCCGCACGTCTGTGTCGAGTCCGCCCCGCCGAACGCCCGATTCCGCAGAGACGTGCGGACTTTGGGGGCCGATCAGCGGCGGCCGGGCGCGGCCGAGGAGTCGCGCGTGAGCATGCGCGGCGCGAGGGGCCCGAAGACGGGGCGCTGCTCGCCACGGATCTCCGCCAGCAGCAGCGCGATCGCGCGGCGGCCAAGCTCGGGGAAGTCCTGGTGGATCGTGGTGAGCGTCGGCCACACGTGCGCGGCGACGGGGATGTCGTCGAAGCCGACCACGCTCACATCGCCCGGCACGTCGACGCCCGCGTCGCGGAAGCCGTGCATGAGGCCGATGGCCATGAGGTCGTTGGCGGCGAAGACCGCGGTCATGTCGCCGCGGCGGGCCAGCTCGAGCCCGGCGAAGTGGCCGAAGTCGGCCGTCCAGTCGCCGCGGATCGGCGGGATCGTCGGCAGGTCGGCGTCGAAGAGCGCGTCGAGGTAGCCGCGCATGCGCGACTCGGCCTCGATCCAGTCCTGCGGCCCGGCCAGGTGCACGATGTCGCGATGGCCGAGGTCGATGAGGTGCTGCGTGGCGAGCCGGGCGCCGGCCACCTGATCGGCCGAGAGCGTGTCCGCCGTCGCCCCCGACGCGGTCTGCAGGCTGACGAACGGCACGTCGATCGCGAGGCCGCGCAGCACGTGGAAGACGCGCACCTGCGGCGCGAGCACGACGATGCCGCTCACCTGCTCGCGCACGAGTTGACGCACGGCGGCGCCGATCGCGTCGGGCCCCGTGTCGGGCAGGTTGAGGGTGGTGACCGAGTACCCCTCCACGCGGGCGGCCTCCTCGATCGCGGCCATCGACGACGTGGGCCCGAACTCCCCCACGGTGGCCGAGAGCACGCCGATCACGTCGGATCGGCTCGTCACGAGCGCGCGGGCGGCCCGGTTGGGCCGGTAGTCGAGCACGGCGATCGCGTCGAGCACGCGGTCCTTGGTCTCGGGCCGGATGCTGGGGTGGTCGTTCAGGACGCGCGAGACCGTCTGATGCGAGACGCCGGCCAGGCGCGCGACGTCGCGGATGCTCGGAACGCGCCCCCTCTCGGGCGCCCGATCTCGGACTTCCACTCGACACCGCCGATGCTCTGGGGCGCGACCGTCCTCGGTCGCGCGGGGCCGTGATGTGCACGGTCACATGACGGCCTCATTATGCACTCCGCGCGACCGCGATGCGAGACGGGGTCCCGCCCTCCGAGAGAGCGGGACCCCGTGCGCGGCGGCCCGGGCGACTCAGAGCAGGCCCTGCTCCTCCAGCCAGCCCGCGGCGATGTCCTCGGGCGACATCTGCTCCTCGACGCTCTGCACGTTGAGCGCGACGAGGCCCTCGGGGGTGAGCGCGGCGCTGATCGGATCGATCACCTCGGCGATCTCGTCGGCGATGTCGCTGGATGCGATCGGCACCACGTTCGAGGCGAGGAACAGGCCCTCGGGGTCCTCGAGCGGCACGAGGTCCTCGGTCTGGATGCGCGGGTCGGCCGTGAACACGTCGGCGACCTGGATCGTGCCGGCGAGCAGATCCTCGACGGTGGTGTCGCCCGTGGCCGAGAACGCCAGGTCCAGGCCGTAGATCTCCTTCGCGCCGGCGGGCCCGTAGGGGCGCTCCTCGAGCTCGGGCGGGCCGCCCAGGGTGAGCTCGCCCTCGACGTCGGCGAGGTCGGCGATCGTCTCGAGCCCGTGCTCCTCGGCGAAGGCCGCGGTCACGGTGTAGGAGTCCTGGTCGGAGGCGGCGGACTGCTCGAGCGCCGTGAGGCCCTCGGGCAGCGCCTCGACGAGGGCGGCGTACACGTCGTCGGGCGTGCGCGCCGTGGTCTCCGGGTCGTACTGCTGCTGCAGCAGGCTGCCGCTGTACTCGGGGAACAGGTCGATCTCGCCGCTCTCCAGCGACGGCATGTAGGCGTCGCGCTGGCCGATGTTGAACTTCTCCTCGACCTCGAACCCGGCGTTCTGGAGGGCCTGCGAGTAGATCTCGGCGATGATCTCGTTCGAGTAGTACGCCTGCGAGCCGATGACGATGGTGTCGCCGGAGCCGCCGTCGCTGGGCGACTCGCCGGCGGGCGCGAGCGGATCGGACGAGGCGCAGCCGGCCAGCGCGAGGCCCAGCAGCGCCGTGCTCGCGAGGGCGAGGGTCTGACGTGTCTTCATGGTGTTCGCCTTCTTCTGGTGGAGGGATCAGGGGGTGTGGGGATGCGCGGAGCCGCGCGGGCGGGCCGCGCGCTGGAGCAGGGCGAAGACGCCGTCGAGCACCAGGGCGAGCAGGGCGACGACGATCGCGCCGCCCAGCACCTGGTCGAACCGGCGCAGCTGGATGCCCTGGATGATGTCGTAGCCGAGGCCGCCCAGGTTCACGTAGGCCGCGAGGGTGGCCGTCGCCACCACCTGCAGCACGGCCGAGCGCAGGCCGCCCACGAGCAGCGACAGCCCGAGCGGCGCCTCGATGCGCCACAGCACCTGCCAGCCGGTCATGCCCATGGCGCGGCCGGCGTCGATCGTGTGCCGGTCGATCGCCTCGAGGCCGGTGTATGCCCCGGCAAGAATGGAGGGGATCGCCAGCAGCACGAAGGCGATGATCGCCGCCTCGGGCTTGCGCGTGACGCCCAGCAGGAGCACGAGGAGCAGGATCAGGCCGAAGGACGGAATGGCCCGCGCCGCGCCCGACAGGGCCACCGCGAACTCGCGTCCCCGCCCCGTATGCCCGATCAGCCATCCGAGCGGGATGGCGATGGCCGCGGCGATCGCGACGGACACGAATGTGTAGAACAGGTGCGCCAGCACGGCGGCGGGCAGGGCGTTCGACCCGCTGAGCCGATCCGGCGAGAACAGCCACGCGAGGGCGTCGAGCACGAGGTTCATCCGTGCCCCCCGGTGGTCGCGAGGCGGGCGCGCGACGACCCGCCCGCGGCGGCCGTCCAGGGCAGCAGCACCCGCCCCGCCAGCACGAGCAGCAGGTCGACGACGAGCGCGACGAGCGCCACCGCCACCACGCCGGCGAGGAGCTCCTCGACGATGCGGCGCTGGAAGCCGTTCGTGAACAGGTAGCCGAGGTTGGTGACGCCGATGAGGATCCCGACCGTGGTGAGCGAGATCGTGCTCACCGCCGCCACGCGCAGCCCGGCGAGGATCACGGGGCCGGCCAGCGGCAGCTCCACGGCCCAGAACCGGCGCAGCGGCCCGAAGCCGGTCGCCACGGCGGCGCGGCGCACGTCGTCGTCGACGGAGTCGAAGCCGTCGGCCACCGAGCGCACGAGGATCGCGACGGCATAGATCGTCAGCGCCAGCACGAGGTTCAGCGGGCTCAGCGCGCTGATGCCGAACACCACGGGCAGCAGCGGCAGCAGGGCGAGCGACGGCAGCGTGTAGAGCACGCCCGTCACCGTGAGCACGAGCCCGCGCACCCGGCGGAAGCGATGTGCGACCCACCCGAGCGGCACGGCCAGCAGCAGGCCGTACGCGATCGGCGGCAGACTCTGGCGCAGGTGCTCCAGCGTCAGCTCGGCGATGAGTCCGAGGTTCGCGATCGTCCAGCTCACGACCCGCTCCGCTCCCCCGGTCCGCCCCGCGATGCGGCGCGCAGCAGGCCCTGCACCCGCCCGGACCCGTCGACCACGACGGTGCCCTGCGCGCTCTCGCGCAGGGTCATCTCGCGGCGTCCGTCGACCAGCCCCACGAACTCCCGCACGAAGTCGTCGGCGGGGTTCTCGAGGATCTCGGCCGGGCTGCCCTGCTGCACGATCCGCCCGCGCTCGGCGAGGATCACGACCTCGTCGCCGAGCAGGAACGCCTCGTCGACGTCGTGGGTGACGAACACGGTCGTCTTGCCGAGCTCCGCCTGCAGGCGCAGCAGCTCCTGCTGCAGCTCGCGGCGCACGATCGGGTCGACCGCGCCGAAGGGCTCGTCCATGAGGAGGATGTTCGGATCGGAGGCGAGCGCGCGCGCCACGCCCACGCGCTGCTGCTGCCCGCCGGAGAGCTGCGCCGGGTAGCGCCGCGCGAGCGCGCGGTCGAGGCCCACGGTGTCCATGAGCTCGAGGGCGCGCTCGCGGGCCTCGGCCCGGGGCACGCCGTTGAGCAGCGGTACCGTGGCGATGTTGTCGATCACCCGCACGTGCGGCAGCAGGCCGGCGCTCTGCATCACGTAGCCGATGCTGCGCCGCAGCCGCACCGGGTCGCGATCCTGCACGTCCTCGCCGTCGATGAGGACGGCGCCGCTGGTCGGATCGACCATCCGGTTCACCATGCGCAGCAGCGTGGTCTTGCCCGAGCCGGACGAGCCGACGAGCACGACGGTCTTGTGCGAGGGCACCACGAGGCTCACGTCGGCCACGGCGACGACCCCGTCCGCGTACTCCTTGCGGACGGATCGGAACTCGATCATCGGCGGCTCAGACCAGGGTCACCGCGGGCGAGAACGCGATGTACTCCCGCGCGTCCAGCCCGATCCGGTCGATCGCCTCCTGCGGCATGGTCGGGTAGCACCACGCCGCATCCGGTTCGACCTCGCCGTCGGCCTCGATCGAGTAGTACTGGATCTCGCCGCGCCAGCTGCACGTGTACGGCGTCGGCGACTCGACGAGCAGATCGCGGTCGACGGCCGTCGGCGGGAAATACCAGGCCCCGTCGACCTTCACGAGCTCATCGTCCGGTGCCTCTGCGACCACGTGGTCGCGCCACAGTGCCTTCATCGCCCCTCCTGACATGTCGGTTTCGGGCGTGGTCACGACGATACCGCCGTGCACCGACATCGGGGCGGGCGCGGCGCGAAGAGGGGCCTCAGGGCACCACGCGGGCGCCGTGCACGGGGCCGTGCACGTGCAGGGCCTCGTGCCCGGCGCCGCTCAGTCGCGTCTGCAGGTCGAGCGCCTCCTGGGGCGATCCGCACAGGAACGCCAGCGTGGGCCCGGAGCCCGAGACGATGCCGGCGAGCGCGCCCCACTCCTCGCCCTGCTCCAGCACGGGGGCCAGGTCCGGCCGCAGGTGCAGCGTGGCCGCCTGCAGGTCGTTGCGCAGCGACGACGCCAGCATGCGGGCGTCCCCGGCGCGCAGCGCGTGCAACACGTCGGCGTCGACCTCGGGAACGTCGCGGATGGGGCCGATGTCGACGCGGTGCCGCTCGCGATGACGGTCGAGCTCGCCGTACACGGCGGGGGTCGAGACGCCCTCGTCGCTCACGACGAGCACCCAGTCGAAGCGGCCCCGGGCCAGCGCCGGGCTGAGGCGGTCGCCGCGGCCGGCGCCGATCGCCGTGCCGCCCATGAGCGCGAACGGCACGTCGGCGCCCAGCCGCGCGGCGAGGCGCTGCAGGTCGGTCGACGACAGGCCCGTCTCCCACAGCGCGTCGCAGGCCACGAGCGCCGCTGCCGCGTCGGCCGATCCGCCGCCCATGCCGCCCGCCACGGGCACCTGCTTGTGCACGTCGAGGTGCACGCCGCCCTCGTAGCCGGTCTCGGCCGCGAGCAGGCGGGCGGCGCGCAGGGCGAGGTTGCGGTCGTCGACGGGCACGCCGTCGAGCGCGACCGAGCCCGTCACGGCCATCGAGAAGCCCTCGGCAGGGCTGGCGACGACGTCCTCGAAGAGCGACACCGCCTGGAACGCGGTCGCGAGCTCGTGGTAGCCGTCGTCCTGGAGGTAGCCGACCTCGAGGAACACGTTGATCTTACCGGGCGCGCGCACCCGCACCGGGGCGAAGGTCTCGGCGAGGCTCATGGGCGCGTTCTCATTCCGTGCTCGCGGGCTCGGTCCACACCTCGGGGCCGGCGCCGTCGACGAGGGCGTCGATGCGCTCCAGTTCCTCGGCGGTCAGGGCGGGGGCATCGAGCGCTCCGAGGTTCTCGTCGATCTGCTCGGTGCGCGAGGCGCCGATGAGCGCCGACGCGACCACGGGGTCGCGCAGCACCCACTGGAGGGCCATCTGGGCGAGGGACTGGTCGCGCTCGCGCGCGATCTCGTCGAGCCCACGCAGCAGCTCGAGGGCGCGCTGCGGCAGGCGGCCGGCCGGCAGCGAGCGGCGCTGCTGCGCGCGCTCGGCGGTGCCGTCGCCGAGGTACTTCGACGTCAGGCGCCCCTGCGCGAGCGGCACGAACGCGATCGCGCCCATCCCCTCGCGGGCCAGCACGTCGGTCACGCCGTCCTCGATCCAGCGGTCGAGGATGTTGTACGACGGCTGGTGGATCACCAGCGGCGTGCCCAGGGACCGGGCGATGGCCTTGGCCTCCGCGGTGGCGGCGGCCGAGTACGACGAGATGCCCGCGTACAGCGCCTTGCCCTGCCGCACGAGCGTGTCGAGCGCGCCGATCGTCTCCTCGAGCGGCGTCTGCGGGTCCTCGCGGTGGGAGTAGAAGATGTCGACGTACTCCAGACCCATCCGGGTGAGCGACTGCTCGGCGCTGGCGAGGAGGTACTTGCGCGAGCCGCGGTCGCCGTACGGCCCGGGCCACATGTCGTACCCGGCCTTGGACGAGATGATGAGCTCGTCGCGGTACGGGCGGAAGTCCTCGGCGAAGATGCGGCCGAAGTTCTTTTCGGCCGAGCCGTAGGGCGGCCCGTAGTTGTTCGCGAGATCGAAGTGCGTGATGCCGCGATCGAAGGCGTGCCGCAGCAGGCGCCGCTGGTTGTCGATCGGCACGTTGTCGCCGAAGTTCCACCACAGCCCCAGCGAGATCGGGGGCAGGTACAGCCCGGTCCCGCCCACCTGACGGTAATCGTTACGGGCGTAGCGATCGTGCGCCGCCGCGTACGGGCGGTGGAGATCGTCGATGTCGTCGGTCGTGCGGAATCGCTTCGCCTCGGCCACGTCGGCTCCCTTCGGCCGCAGCGTGCGGCCCCTCCGTCAGCCTATCGACGGCCGCGGACGAATCCGCCCGGTGGCGTGTCGCCTCAGAGCGCCCGGGCGATCCGGTGGAAGTCGGCGATCGTGAGCGCCTCGCCGCGCGCCGTCGGCTCGACGCCCGCCCGCTCGAGCACCTCCGAGGCGGCCGCCGCGGAGCCGCCCAGCACGCCGGAGAGCGCCTGCCGCAGCATCTTGCGGCGCTGCTGGAACGCGGCGTCGACGATGCGGAACGTCGCCTCGCGCTCGGCCTCGGTGCCGCGCGGCTCGGGGTCGCGCTCGAACGCGACGAGCACGCTGTCCACGTTCGGCACCGGCCAGAACACCTGCCGCGACACCGTGCCGGCCAGGCGCCACGGGCCGTACCAGGCGGCCTTCGCGCTCGGCGCCCCGTAGACCTTGCTGCCGGGGGCCGCCGCCAGGCGCTCGCCGACCTCGGCCTGCACCATGACGACGCCGCGGTCGATCGTGGGGAAGGTCTCCATGAAGTGCAGCAGCACCGGCACCGAGACGTTGTACGGCAGGTTCGCCACGAGCACGCGAGGGTCGCCCGGCAGCTCGGTCACCCGCAGCGCGTCGGCGTCGACCACGGTCAACGCCCCGTCCGGGACGCCGTGGGCGCGCGCGGTCGCCGGCAGCTCCGCGGCGAGGCGATGATCGATCTCGACCGCCGTCACGGTCGCGCCGGTCTCGAGGATCGCGAGCGTCAGCGATCCGAGACCGGGACCGACCTCGACCACGCGATCGTCGGAGGTCACGCGCGCCGCGTGCACGATCTTGCGCACCGTGTTCGCGTCGACCACGAAGTTCTGCCCGAGCTTCTTCGTGGGGGTGACGTCGAGTCGGGCGGCCAGGGTGCGGATCTCCGACGGGCCGAGCAGCGTCACGGTCATCCCGCCATCATCCCATTCGGCGCCTGATGCGATGATCGGAGCGCGGTCGCGGCGCGGTCGATCAGAGACGCACGACCTCCGTCACGGTGATCACCGCCGCGCCCTGCTCGTCGCTGGCCGCGAGATCGACCTCGGCGCGGATGCGCCAGTCGTGGTCGCCCGCCGGGTCGTCCAGCGTCTGCTCGACGCGCCAGACGCCCGGTTCCTCGGTGATCCGGCACAGCGCGGGCGAGCGCGCCGCTCCCCCGGTGAGCAGTTCGTCGTGATTGGCGTAGTACGCGTCGAGAATCGCGGGCCAGTCGATCTGCGGGTCGAGCTCCTGCAGCTCCTCGTCGCGCTCGAGCGCCGCCAGCTGCACGCGACGGAACAGCTCGTTGCGCACGAGCACGGTGAACGCCCGCCGGTTCGCCACGAGCGAGGGCGGTGCGGGCGGCAGCGCATCCGGCTCGGTGCTCACGTCGGCACCGGCCGCGAGCGCCTCCCACTCGTCCACGAGGCTCGAGTCGACCTGCCGCACGAGCTCGCCGAGCCAGGCGATGATGTCCTCGAGCTCCTCGGTGCGGGCGTCCGCCGGAACCGTCTGACGGATCGCGCGGTAGGCGTCGCTGAGGTAGCGCAGCACGAGGCCCTCGCTGCGGCCGAGCTGGTACCAGTTCACGAACTCGGCGAAGCTCATGGCCCGCTCGTACATGTCGCGCACGACCGACTTGGGCTTGAGCTCGAAGTCGCGGATCCACGGCTGGCTCGAGGCGAACACCCCGTAGGCCTGCTCCAGCAGCTCCCGGAGCGGCTTCGGATAAGTGACCTCCTCGAGCGCCTCCATGCGCTCGTCGTACTCCATGCCCTCGCGCTTCATGGCCGCCACGGCCTCGCCGCGCGCCCGGTACTCCTGCTGGGACAGGATCTGGCGCGGGTCGTCGAGGGTCGCCTCGATCACGCTGACGACGTCGAGGGCGTAGTGGCCCGTGCCGGCCCCGCCCGGCGCATCGCCGGGATCGAGCAGGTCGATCGCGGCGAGCGCGAACGGCGACAGCGGCTGGTTCAGGGCGAAGTTGGGCTGCAGCTCGACCACCAGGCGGATCTCGCCGTCCACGACCTCGACGACGCCCGCCTCGCGCAGGGTGCGGAAGATCGCCAGCGCCCGCCGGGCGAGGGCATAGCGCTGGGCGGGCGGCTGGTGGTTGTCGAAGACGAGCGCCCGCACGTGGGCGAAGACGTCGCCGCCGCGCCCGATGACGTTGATGAGCATGGCGGAGGTGATCTGCAGCTGCGGCTGCAACGGCTCGGGCTGCGCCTGCACGATCCGCTCGAACGTCTCCTCGCTCCAGTTCACGAAGCCGTCGGGCGCCTTCTTCTTCGTGATCTTCTTGAGCTTCTTCGGGTCGTCCCCGGCCTTGCGGCGGGCCTGCTCGTTCTCGATCTCGTGATCGGGGGCGAGGGCGATCACGTTGCCGTACGGGTCGAAGCCCGCGCGTCCGGCGCGCCCCGCGATCTGGTGGAACTCGCGCGCGGACAGGCGCCGCATGCGCGTGCCGTCGTACTTCGACAGGGCCGTGACGAGCACGGTGCGGATGGGCACGTTGATGCCGACGCCGAGCGTGTCGGTGCCGCAGATGACGCGCAGCAGACCGCGCTGGGCGAGCGTCTCGACGAGTCGGCGGTACCGCGGCAGCATGCCGGCGTGATGCACGCCGATCCCGGCACGCACGAGCCGGGAGAGGGTCTTGCCGAACGCGGTCGTGAAGCGGAAGTCGCCGATCGCCTCGGCGATCGCGTCGCGCTGCTCGCGCGAGACGACCTTGACGCTCGAGAGCGCCTGCGCGCGCTCCATCGCGGCGGCCTGCGAGAAGTGGACGATGTACACCGGCACCTCGCCCTCCTCCAGCAGCCGCTCGACCACGTCGTGGGCCGGCTTCTTCTCGTAGGAGAAGTGCAGCGGCACGGGTCGTTCGGCGCCCGCCACGAGCGTCGTGGCGCGGCCGGTGCGCCGGGTGAGGTCGTCCTCGATCGCCGTGGTGTCGCCCAGCGTGGCCGACATCAGGAGGAACTGCGCGCGCGGCAGCAGCAGGAGCGGCACCTGCCAGGCCCAGCCGCGCTCGCGATCGCCGTAGTAGTGGAACTCGTCCATCACCACGAGGTCCACCTCGGCGTCGGCGCCGCGGCGCAGCGCGATGTTCGCGAGGATCTCGGCCGTGCAGCACACGATCGGCGCGTCGGGGTTGACGGAGGAGTCGCCCGTGACCATCCCCACGTTCTCCGCGCCGAACAGCTCCACGAGGGCGAAGAACTTCTCGCTCACGAGCGCCTTGATCGGGGCCGTGTAGTAGCTGCGCCCGCCGCGCGCCATGCTGACGGCGTGCGCCGCGACGGCGACGAGCGACTTGCCCGTGCCCGTCGGGGTGGCGAGGATCACGTTGGCACCGCTGACGAGCTCGATCACCGCCTCGTCCTGCGCGGGGTACAGCGTCACGCCGCCGTCGGCCGCCCAGCCGACGAAGGCGTCGTACAGGCCGTCCGGGTCGCTGCCGGTGCCGGCGATCCGATCACGCAGCGAGGTATCCATTGCCTCCATCCTCGCAGGCCCGACCTTGACGGACGGCGCGCGCGTACGCGTACAATCGACGCGACCTGTCCCCGACGATCGGAACGAACCGTTGAAGCTCATCGACGTCTTCGCGTAATCCGCGCTGATCGTCGACTCCGGTTTCGGAGCATCGCGCAGCGCCCCTCGCGCTGATCCGTCGATGCTCGTTCCGAGCCCCGCAGGCACCCCTGCCCGGTATCAGCGCACCCCTGCTCTGAACCCCGGGAGGTCTCATGCCTGCTCTTGTCCTCGACCATCTCTCCTTCACCTGGCCCGACGGGTCCGTCGGGCTCCATGAGCTCTCCGGCGCGTTCGGCGACCGGCGCACCGGCCTCGTCGGGCGCAACGGCGCCGGAAAGTCCACGCTGCTGCGCCTGGCGGCCGGCGAGCTCACCCCGACGTCGGGCCGCATCACGGCCGACGGCGACGTCGCCTACCTGCCCCAGAAGATCACGCTCGACACGGCGATGCGCGTGGCCGAGCTGCTCGGCGTGGCCGAGCGGCTCGACGCCGTCCGCGCGATCGAGGCCGGCGACGTCGACCCCGCGCGCTTCGACGAGGTCGGCGACGACTGGGACATCGAGGCGCGCGCCCAGGCCGCGCTCGCCGAGGCCGGGCTCGCGCCGGACATGCTCGACCGCCGCGTGGGCGAGCTCTCCGGTGGCGAGGCGATGCTCGCGGCGCTCACGGGGATCCGGCTGCGCGGCGCCGCCATCACGCTGCTCGACGAGCCGACGAACAACCTCGACCGCGACGCCCGCCGGCGCGTGCACGACCTCGTGCGCGCGTGGCGCGGGGCGCTGATCGTCGTCTCGCACGACCTCGACCTGCTCGAGCTCATGGACGAGACCGCCGAGCTGTACGACGGCGGGCTCAGCGTGTTCGGCGGCCCCTACTCGCAGTGGCGGGCCGCGCTGGAGGCCGAGCAGGAGGCCGCGCGGCAGGCCGAGGTCGATGCGAGGAAGGTCCTCGCCAAGGAGAAACGGCAGCGGATCGAGGCGGAGACGAAGATCGCGCGGCGGCAGCGCTACGCCAAGACGGACTACGAGAACCTGCGCCGGCCGAAGATCATCATGAAGCTGAAGGCCGGCGAGGCCCAGGTGTCGGCCGGCAGACTGCGGGGCGAGGTACGCGAGAAGGAGGACTCGGCGCGCGCCGCGCTCGATCTCGCCGAGCGGCGGGTGCGCGAGGACGAGGCGATCCACGTGGACCTGCCCGATCCGGCCGTCGCCGCGGGGCGCCGGATCGCGACGCTGTCCGACGGCGAACGCGAGTGGATCGTCCAGGGTCCCGAGCGCGTCGCGCTGATCGGCCCGAACGGGGCGGGCAAGACGACCCTGCTCGAGGCCCTGTTGCGCGGCGAGGGCACCTCGCGGCTGCACACCGACCGCGTGGCGTACCTGCCGCAGCGCATCGACGGCCTCGACGACGCCGCCTCGGCCTTCGACGCCGTGCATGCGGCGGCGCCGGGTGTGCCGGCGGCGCAGCTGCGCAACCGGCTCGCCCGCTTCCTCATCCGCGGGACGTCGGCGGATCGGCCGATCGCGTCGCTGTCGGGCGGCGAGCGCTTCCGCGTGGCGATCGCGCGGCTGCTGCTCGCCGATCCCCCGCCGCAGCTGCTGATCCTCGACGAGCCGACGAACAACCTCGACATCGAGACCGCCGATCAGCTGCTCGACGCGCTCCGGGCGTTCCGCGGCGCCGTGCTCGTCGTGAGCCACGACGACGCCTTCCTGCGCCGCCTGGAACCGGACCTCACCCTCGAGCTCCGCGGCGGGGTGCTGAGCGAGGCGCCGCTCCCGTAGCCTCGGCTCCGGTCGACGAGCCGTGCAGCCTGCGGGCCCGTCGACCGAGCGAAGCGAGCGGAGACGGCTCGAGCGAGGAGCAAAGCGACGAGTCGAGAGCGGGGGCCTCAACCCTCGGCCTCGACTCCGGGCGCTGCGCGCCCTTCGCTCGACCCGTCTCCGCTCCGCGGCTGCGCCGCTCCGGTCGACGAGCCGTGGTGCTTGCGGCTCATCACGAGCGAGAGCCCCACGGGCCCGTCGACCGAGCGAAGCGAGCGGAGACGGCTCGAGCGAGGAGCAGAGCGACGAGTCGAGAGCGGGGCCTCAACCCCTCGGCCTCGACTCCGCGCCTCCGCCGCTCCGCTCGACCCGTCTCCGCTCCGCGGCTGCGCCGCTCTGGTCGACGAGCCGTGGTGCCTGCGGCTCACCACGAGCCACAACCACCCGGGCTCGTCGACCGAGCGAAGCGAGCGGAGACGGCTCGAGCGAGGAGCAAAGCGACGAGTCGAGAGCGGGGGCCTCAGCCCCTGGGCCTCGACTCCGGGCGCTGCGCGCCCTGCGCTCGACCCGTCTCCGCTCCGCGGCTGCGCCGCTCCGGTCGACGAGCCGTGGTGCTTGCGGCTCATCACGAGCGAGAGCCCCACGGGCCCGTCGACCGAGCGAAGCGAGCGGAGACGGCTCGAGCGAGGAGCAAAGCGACGAGTCGAGAGCAGGGGCCTCAACCCCTCGGCCTCGACTCCGCGCCTCCGGCGCTCCGCTCGACCCGTCTCCGCTCCGCGGCTGCGCCGCTCCGGTCGACGAGCCCGTGCCGGTGCGTGCCGAGATCCGTTCGGCGCCGTAGCCCGAGCGGACAGCGGAGCCTCAACCCCTCGGCCTCGACTCCGGGCGCTGCGCACCCTTCGCTCGACCCGTCTCCGCTCCGCGGCTGCGCCGCTCCGGTCGACGAGCCCGTGGTGCCTGCGGCTCACCACGAGCCACAACCACCCGGGCCCGTCGACCGAGCGAAGCGAGCGGAGACTGCTCGAGCGAGGAGCGAAGCGACGAGTCGAGAGCAGGGGCTGTAGGCCTCGACTCGCTCAGAACTCCCCGTAGACCGCGAGGGTGTTGGCGGCGACCTGGGCGCAGAGCTCGTCGAGGTCGGCGCCGAGCTCGGCAGCGAGGAACCGCATCGTGAGCGGCACGAGGTACGGCGCGTTCGGGCGGCCGCGGTAGGGCACGGGGGTGAGGAACGGGGCGTCGGTCTCGACGAGGATGCGGTCGCGCGGCGTGACGGCGAGCGCGTCGCGGAGGTTCTGCGCGTTCTTGAACGTGATGTTCCCCGCGAACGACAGGTAGCAGCCCATCTCCGTGGCCTCGCGTGCCATCTCGGCGTCGCCCGAGAAGCAGTGGAACACCGTGCGCTCGGGCGCGCCGACGCGGTGCAGGGTGTCGAGCACCGCACGGTGGGCGTCGCGATCGTGGATCTGCATGGCGATGCCGTGCTTCTTCGCGATGTCGATGTGCGCCTCGAACGCGGCCTGCTGGGCCGGCCGCCCGTCCTCGTCGGTGCGGAAGAAGTCGAGCCCCGTCTCCCCGATCGCCCGCACCCGGGGGTGCGCGGCCAGCTCGTCGATGACCGCGATCGCCTCGTCCAGGCGCCCGGCCGCCGCGTAGGCGGGGGCGTCGTTGGGGTGGATCGCCACGGCGGCGAGCACGCGCGGGTGCCGCTCGGCGGCGGCCACTGCCCAGCGCGAAGACTCGATGTCGCCGGAGGCCTGCACGACGCCGTGGATACCGACGGCGACCGCGCGCTCCAGCTGCTCGTCGAGCGAGAGCGGATCGTCGCCGTCCTCGATCTCGAGGTGGCAGTGGTTGTCGTACACCGGCACCGCGAGGGGCTCGGGCGCCTCCGGGTGCGACAGATCCTTGCGGCCCTTCGTCGATCGCTTCTCGACGTACGTCTCGCGCGCGCCCTCTCCCACGGCGCCGTTGCCCGACACCGCGGCCCTCACTCGCTCTCGATGCGGGGGAACAGCGGCTCGAGCTTGCCCACCGCGGCACCGGCGGGGAGCCGGCCCCACTCGCCGGCGGCGCGGACGTCCTGCGCGGCGAGCTCGCCGAGCGCGGCCTCGGCCCCGAGCGCGGTCCACAGCTTGGCCGTCGACTGCGGCATGATCGGCGAGAGCAGCACAGCCAACGCCCGCAGTCCCTCGGCACACGTGTAGAGCACGGTCGCGAGGCGATCGCGCTGCGATTCGTCCTTGGCCAGCGCCCACGGCTCGTTGTCGGTGATGTAGCCGTTCAGTTCGTCGACGATCGTCCAGATCGCGTCGATCGCCTGGTCGATCCGGAACTTCTCGATCGCGGCGTCCGCCTCGCTGGCGGCCTTCGCGACGACCTGCTGGATGCGCAGATCGGCGTCGGTGTACGCGGCCGGCTCGGGGATCGATCCGTCGAAGTACTTGCCGATCATGGCGACGGTGCGCGAGGCGAGGTTGCCGAAGCCGTTGGCGAGCTCCGCCTGGTAGCGCGCCGCCATGTCCTCCCACGAGAACGAGCCGTCCTGGCCGAACGCGATCGCCGAGAGGAAGTAGAAGCGGAACGCGTCGCTGCCGAACGTGTCGACGAGGGTCTCCGGCGCGATGCCGGTGGCCTTGGACTTCGACATCTTCTCGCCGCCGACGAGCAGCCAGCCGTGCGCGAACACGCCGCGCGGCACGTCCAGCCCCGCGGCCATGAGCATGGCGGGCCAGATCACGGCGTGGAACCGGAGGATGTCCTTGCCGACCACGTGGTAGCCGGGCCAGCGGCGGTCGAAGGTCTCCTGATCCGCGCCGTAGCCGACGGCCGTGGCGTAGTTCAGCAGCGCGTCGATCCACACGTAGAGCACGTGCGAGGCGTCCCACGGGATCGGGATGCCCCAGTCGAACGCCGAGCGCGAGATCGACAGGTCCTTCAGCCCCTGCTGCACGAACGCGACGACCTCGTTGCGGGCCGATTCCGGCTGCACGAAGTCGGGGCGCTCGCGGTACAGCTCGAGCAGGCGGTCCTGGAACTCGCTGAGCTTGAAGAAGTAGTTCTTCTCGTGCAGCAGCTCGAGCGGCTTGGAGTGGATCGCGCAGACCTTCAGGCCCTCGAAGGGGCCGGTGCCGTCGACGATCTCGCTCTCGGGCTTGAACTCCTCGCAGCCCACGCAGTAGAGGGCCTCGTACTCGCCGGCGTACACGTAGCCGCGATCGTAGATCGCCTGCCAGAACTTCGCGGCCGCGGTCTCGTGACGCTCCTGCGTGGTGCGGATGAAGTCGTCGTTGGCGACATCGAGGGTCTTCAGCAGCGGGAACCAGGCCTCGGTGACGAGCTTGTCGACCCACTCCTGCGGCGTCACGCCGTTGGCCGCGGCGGCGCGCATCATCTTCTGGCCGTGCTCGTCGGTGCCGGTGAGCATCCACGTGTCGTCGCCGCCCTGGCGGTGCCAGCGGGCGAGCGCGTCCACGGCGACGGTCGTGTACCCGTGCCCGATGTGCGGCACATCGCTCGGGTAGTAGATCGGCGTGGTGATGTAGAAAGAGCGCCCGGAAGTCACCCGAGAAGTCTAGTTGCGGGCGCGCTCCGTGTTTCGCGCGGCCGCCCCGGCGCCTCGCGGGAGCCGGCGATCGTCACATTCGCGCGCTCACCGCGCGGCGAGCGCGGCCTGGTACAGCTCGCGCGACGACAGCCCGGTCGCCTCGGCGACCTCACGGGCCGCCTCCTTCAGCCGCGCACCGCCGGCAACCAGCGCCTGCACCTGAGCGAGCGCGTCGTCCCCCGAGATCTCGCGCAGTGCGGCGCCGGCGACGACGATGACGAGCTCGCCGCGCACGCCCGCCTCGGCCCACGCGGTCAGCTCGGCGAGCGTGCCCCGGGCGACCTCCTCGTGCAGCTTCGTCAGCTCGCGCGCCACGGCCGCCCGGCGGTCGCCGCCGAACGCCGCCGCCATGTCGGCGAGGGTCTGCGCCGCGCGCGACGGGGCCTCGAAGAACACCATCGTGCGCGGCTCGGCGGCCAGCGCCGCCAGCGCCCGCGATCGCTCCCCCGGCTTGCGGGCCACGAAGCCCTCGAAGGTGAACCGGTCCGTCGGCAGCCCGGAGACGGCGAGCGCGGTGAGCACCGCGCTGGGCCCGGGGATCGCCGTGACCTCGACGCCCGCGGCCACGGCGGTGGCCACGAGGCCGTAGCCGGGATCGCTGACGGTCGGCATGCCCGCGTCGGTCAGCACGACGAGGTCCTCCTCGCGCGCCCGCTCCACGAGCTCCGCGGACACCTGCTTCTCGTTGTGGTCGTGCAGGGCGATCAGGCGCGGCCGGTTCTCGATCCCCAGCGCGAGGAACAGCCGGTGCGCCGTGCGGGTGTCCTCGGCCGCCACGACGGGCGCCGCCTCGAGCACCTCGACGAGGCGACGCGAGGCGTCCCCGAGGTTGCCGATGGGCGTCGCCGCGAGGATGATCACCGATCCAGCGTACGGGTAGCGTTTCGGAGGTGACCGAGCGCTCCCTGATCCTGGATTTCGACGGCACGGTGTGCGTGGGCCACGGCCCCGCCCTCGTGTACGCGCGCCAGGCCGCGGGGCTGCACCCGGACCTCGCCGACCTCGCCGAGCGGGTGGAGCGGTACTGCGGCGGCGAGGCGATGGAGGAGTTCGAGGGCGCGCCCGACGGCTACATCGCCGTGCAGCGCCGCGCGACCACACAGGGCGTGCCGATCTCGGCCCTCCAGGCCGCGTTCATGGAGGCGCGCCGGCAGCTGGCCGACACCGGCCTCGACACGCGTGCGCCCGAGGGTCTGCGCCCGCTGCTCGACGAGCTGCGCGCCGCCGGCACGCGCCTGCTGCTCGTCACCAACGCGCCGCCGCACGGCCTCGACCGGATGCTCGTGCGCCTGGGCCTCGACGGCGCGTTCGACGAGGTGATCGCCGATGCGGGCAAGCCCGCGGGCCTGGGCGCGATCCTCGACGGTCTGGGTCATCCCGTCGCCAAGGACACCGTGCTGAGCGTGGGCGACATCTTCCTCAACGACCTGTCGGTCCCGCTCGAGCGCGGGGCGTCCACGGCGCTCATCGATCCGTTCGATCGGGTCGAGGGCGATCCCGACGTGCGGGCGCGCTCGTTCGAGGAGCTCATCCCGTTCATCCGATCCTGGGCCGGACTCGACGCGGCACGGCCGGTTACATCCTTGTGAACGGATCCTGAACGGCTGGGTCCGGCGGCTAGATTCGCAGTGCGCGCGTCCCGCGCACCGTCCTCGCGCCGTTGCGCGCCACGATCGAGGAGAGATCTTGACTCACCGTCTGTTCACGAAGCGCCGCGCCGCGGCCGTCACCGCCGCCGCCACCCTCGCCCTCGCCCTCGCCGGCTGCGCGGGCGGCGACGCGCCGAGCGGCGGAGACGGCGACGCCCCCGAGGAGCTCGTCCTCGGCCTCGTGCCCTCGCAGGACGTCGACCAGCTCGTCGTCGACGCCCAGGAACTGGGCGACCTGCTCTCGGACGAACTCGGCATCCCGGTGACCACGAACGTGTCGACCGACTATGCCGCGCTCGTGACGGCGATGCAGGCGGGCCAGGCGCAGATCGGCATGTTCGGCCCCATCGCGCTCGTGCAGGCGGCCGACGTGGCGGGGGCCGTCCCCGTGCTGCAGTCGGTCCGCTACGGATCGGACACCTACGTCACGCAGTGGTACACGAAGGACACCGATCGGTTCTGCCTCGACGAGGTCGTCGAGAAGGAGACCGAGGACGGCGTCTTCACGTTCTGCAACGGCACCGACGCCGACGAGGTCGAGGGCCCGAAGGGCGAGGAGGCGCTCGAGCTCATCACGCAGGACGAGAAGATTGCGTTCGTGGACGAGGGGTCGGCCTCGGGCTACTACTACCCCGCCACACAGCTGCAGGAGGTGGCCGGCCTCGACCCGTTCGCCCTCACCGGCGCGGTCTTCGCCGGCGGGCACCCGAACGCCGTGATCGCGGTCGACGACGGCGACGCCACGGTGGGCGTCAGCTTCGACGACGCCCGCGAGGAGGTCGTCGCGGAGCGCCCGACGATCGGGCAGGACGTCACGGTGTTCGCCTGGTCGCAGAACATCCCCAACGACGGCATCGCGGTGTCGGCCGACCTCTCCGAGGAATGGCAGCAGAAGATCACCGACGCCTTCCTCGCGGTCGCCGAGACCGAGGAGGGTCTCGCCGTGCTCGACGCGGTGTACAACATCGAGGGCCTCGTCCCGGCCGATCTCGAGGCGCTCGATGCCGCACGCCAGGTCGAGGCGAACTTCGGCGAGTGATCCCCCGCGGGCCCCGGCGCGGCGGGGCCCGCAACCGAACCAAAGGCGCTGCACACGTGATCCGCTTCGACGACGTCTCCGTCCTCTATCCCACCGGCACGAAGGGCCTCGACGGGGTCAGCCTCGAGATCCCCGACGGCCAGTTCGTCGTCGTGGTGGGGCTCTCCGGCGCCGGCAAGTCCACGCTCATCCGCACGATCAACGGCATCGTGCCGACGAGCTCGGGCACCCTCGAGGTCGACGGCTTCCGCGTGGACGGCGCCGCGGGCCGGGGCCTGCGTCGCCTGCGCGCCCGCGTGGGCATGATCTTCCAGTCGTTCAACCTCGTGCCCCGTTCCACGGTGCTGAGCAACGTGCTCACGGGCCGGCTGCACGCCACGCCGTGGTGGCGCGCGCTGTTCGGCTGGTGGCGCAAGGCCGACACGGAGCGGGCGTTCCAGGCCCTCGAACGGGTGGGCATCGTGGAGAAGGCGTACAACCGCGCGTCCGCCCTCTCCGGCGGGCAGCAGCAGCGCGTCGCGATCGCCCGCGCGCTCGCGCAGGAGCCGTCGGTGATCCTGGCCGACGAGCCGGTCGCGTCGCTCGACCCGCCCACCGCCGACATGGTCATGCGCGACCTGCAGCGCATCAACCGCGAGCTGGGGATCACGGTGGTGGTGAACCTGCACTTCCTCGACCTCGCCACGCGCTACGCCGACCGCATCATCGGCATGCGGGCGGGACGGGTCGTGTTCGACGGCACCCCGGCCCAGACCGACGACGCCGTGTTCGAGCAGATCTACGGCCGGCCGCTCTCGTCGGCCGACGTCCTGCCCGGCTCGGCCGCCGCCCAGGTGGATCTCCCCGACGGTCCCGACGCATGACGGCCCCGGCCCGCCCGCGGCGGCCCGCGCCGCGCCCGTTCTTCGTCGTCGCCGGCGTGGTGGCCGTCGCGATGACAGTGTGGTCGGCGATCCAGATCGACTTCACCCTCGCGCCGTTCTTCGAGGGCAATCCGCGCGCCTGGGGCATCGTGCAGCAGTACCTCACCCCGAACTGGGCGTTCATGGCGCAGGTATGGCCGCAGTGGCTCGAGACGCTGCTCATGGCGGTGATCGCGACCTTCGCGGGCGCCCTGCTCGGCCTCGTCTTCGCCCTGATGGGCTCGCACACGTCCAACCGCTCCCCGTGGTTCCTCCGCGTCGTGCGCGCGATCCTGTCGGTGCTGCGGTCGCTGCCCGAGATCGGGTGGGCGTACCTCATGGTCGCGATGGTCGGGATCGGGTCGCTGGCGGGCGTGCTCGCGCTCGTGATCTTCAACATGGGCATCATCGCCAAGCTCACGAGCGAGACGATCGACGCCGTCGACCGCGGCCCGCTCGAGGCCGCCGACGCCGCGGGCGCATCCACGATGCAGCGCATCGTCGCGGCCGTGCTGCCGCAGGTGTGGCCCGGGTACTTCTCGTACGTGCTGTACGTGTTCGAGATCAACCTGCGCGCGTCGGCGATCATCGGCATGGTGGGCGCGGGCGGCATCGGCTCGGTGCTCAACGTCGAGCGGGCCCGGTTCAACTACGACAACGTGTCGGCCGTCGTGGTCGGGTTCATCGTCATCGTGATCGTCCTCGACGTCGCGTCGCAGACCCTGCGGAAGAGGCTGATGTGAGCACGCCCCGCCCCGCCGCGCCCTCCAAGGTGCCCGCGACCATCGCCTTCGTCGCCGTGGCGGCCGTCGTCATCGGCTGCGCCGTGGCGCTGCGTGCCGACTGGGCGGCCCTGCTCGGCCTGCCCGAGCGGCTCGTCACCTACGCGCGTCTGCTCACCGAGGGATTCTGGGCCAACCCGTTCGCCGATCCGCAGCGGGAGTGGTGGGCGGTCGCGTTCGACTTCATGCTCGACTCGCTCTCGATCGCCTGGATCGGCACCCTCATCGGCGCGATCCTGTCGCTGCCGCTGGGCTTCGCCGCCGCGCGCAACGTCGCCCCGGCATGGCTCGTGTGGATCACCCGCACCCTGCTCAACGTGATCCGGGCGATCCCGGAGTTCATCCTCGCGATCGTGTTCCTGCTGCCCCTGTTCGGCTTCCACCCGGCCGCCGGCGCGATCGCGCTCGGCATCGGATCGGTCGGCACCCTGGGCAAGCTCACGAGCGAGGCGCTCGAGGACCTCTCCCCCGGTCCCGTCGAGGCGCTGCGCGCCACCGGCGCCTCGGGCCTGTCGGTGCTGCGCTGGGGCATGCTGCCGCAGGTGATGCCTGAGATCGTGTCGTTCTGGCTGTACCGGTTCGAGGTCAACATCCGCGCCGGCGCGATCCTCGGCATGCTCGGGCTCGGCGGCATCGGCTTCCTCTTCGACCAGCTGTTCAACGGCCGCGAGTGGGCGCGCGCGGGCATCGCCCTGCTGGTGACCGTGGTGGTCACGATCATCGTCGACCAGCTCTCCGCCGCCGTGCGCCACCGCATCATCGGCACCGAGCAGCTCACCCACCGCGAGGTGTTCTAGGGGTTCGCGGCCTCGGCTCGCCCCCGCGTGCGCGCCGGCGTTTCAGCGCAGATCTACGTTGCAGCGCAGCGGCACCCCACATGCCCGGCTCCGTCTGGCCGGCTACCACGTGATCCGCGTCGGCTATCGCCAGGTCATGGACGACTGGGCCACCGTGCAGGAACTCATCACGGCGGCCATCGCGCGCGGTCTGCACCGCCGCCGCGCGTCCTGATCCTGCCCGGACGCCGGCGTTGCAGCGCAGATCTGCACAACAGCGCAGCCGCAGCCGCGCGATCTGCGCCGAATCGCAGATCTGCGCGGAATCGCAGGCGCACCCCCGCCCCGCCCCCGACCCCCCGCGCAATCCCGCACGCATCGGCGGGGCGCCCATAGGCTGGCGGGGTGAGGATCCGGGCGCGCGCGTGGGAGTGGCTCGCGCCGTTGCTGCTGACGGTGATCGCCGCGCTGCCGCGGCTGATCGCCCTGCAGCACCCCCACGAGCTCGTGTTCGACGAGACCTACTACGTCAAGGACGCCTGGTCGCTGTGGAACCTCGGTTACGAGGGCACGTGGCCCGACGACGGGGACGCCCGGTTCGTCGCGGGCGAGACCGGCGCGTTCTCGAGCGATCCGTCGTACGTGGTGCATCCGCCGCTCGGCAAGTGGCTGATCGCGCTGGGCATGGCGCTGTTCGGCGCCGACAGCGGCTGGGGGTGGCGCTTCGCCGTAGCGCTCGCCGGCATCGCCGCGGTGCCCGTGCTGTACGCGATCGGGCGGCGGGTGTCGGGATCGATCGCGGTCGGCGCGGTCGCGGGCGGTCTGCTCGCGGTCGACGGGCTCGGCATCTCGATGAGCCGGGTGGCGCTGCTGGACAACTTCCTCGCGCTGTTCGTGCTGATCGCGGTGCTGTTCGTCGTGATCGATCGCACGCAGGTGCGCAAGCGGATCGAGAGCGCGCCCGACTCGGTGTTCGGTCCGGTGCTGTGGCGGCGCCCGTGGGTCCTCGCCGCGGGCGTCGCGCTGGGCGCGGCGACGGCGGTGAAGTGGTCGGGCCTGTACGCGCTGGCCGGCGTGGGCCTGTGGCTCGTCGCCACCGACGCGCTGGAGCGCCGCCGCGCCGGCTTCGAGGGCTGGCTGCCGAGCGCGATCGTCCGGCAGGGGCCGGCGTCGTTCGTGCTGCTCGTGCCGATCGCGGCGGTGACGTACCTGGCCTCGTGGTCGGGATGGCTGTTCACGGCCGGCGGCTACGACCGCCAGTCCGATCCGAACCCGCTGATCGCGCTGTGGAACTACCACTCGTCGGTGTACGGCTTCCACGTGGGGCTCACGAGCGGCCACCCCTACGCGAGCCCGGCGTGGCAGTGGCCGCTGCTGCAGCGCCCCACCGCGATGTGGGTGGATCACCCCGCCGTCGGCGAGGCGACGTGCGCGTGGAGCGACGACTGCATGGGCGTGATCACGAGCCTGCCCAATCCGATCGCGTGGTACCCCGGGATCGCGGCGATCGTGTTCCTCGCCGTCGTCGCGGTGCGCACGCGCAGCGCCCGCTTCACGGTGCCGCTGGCCGGGTTCGCGATCACGTGGGTGCCGTGGCTGCTCTACCCGCAGCGCACGACGTTCCAGTTCTACTCGATCGCCCTGCTGCCGTACGTGTGCCTGGCGGTCGCGCTGGCGCTCCAGTGGCTCTGCCGCGACCGCGAGCCGGTGCTGCTGCCCGACCCGACGCCGCGCGAGCGGGTCGACGCCGCCCGGTACGCGGCCCGCCAGACCCGCGCCTGGCGCATGGTCTCGTCCGGCTTCGTCGTGATCGCGCTCGCGTCGGCGCTGTACTTCCTGCCGCTGTCGACGGGGATCCTCGAGCCGTACCGGCTGTGGTGGCTGCACATGTGGCTGCCCGGCTGGATCTGACCCCGAGCACCGCGACCCGCCCGCGAGCAACGCGAAGGGCCGGCCCCCGAGGGAGCCGGCCCGTGCGATCCGATCGGATCAGTTGACCTCGGACGGGTGCGAGGCGACGCGGCCCGAACCGTCGCCCGGGTCGAGCGCGGTGATCGCGTCCATCTCGGCGGCGGTGAGCTCGAAGCCGAAGACGTCGAAGTTCTCGGCCATGCGCTCGGTGCGCACCGACTTGGGGAACACGATGAAGCCGCGCTGCAGGTGCCAGCGGATGACGACCTGCGCCGGCGTCTTGCCGTGCGCCTCGGCGGCCGCGGCGACGGCGGGGTTCTCGAACAGCGGGTACTTGCCCTGACCCAGCGGACCCCACGACTCGATCTTCATGCCGTTGGCCTCGCCCCAGGCGAGGACGTCGGCCTGCTGGTAGGCGGGGTGCAGCTCGATCTGGTCGACGGCCGGCACGACACCGGTGTCCTTCACGATGCGATCGAGGTGCTCGGGCAGGTGGTTCGAGACGCCGATCGAGCGCGACAGGCCCGCGTCGCGGATCTCGATGAGCTTCTGCCAGGCGTTCGAGTAGGTGTCGCGCTGCGGCGTGGGCCAGTGCGTCAGGTAGAGGTCGACGTACTCCAGGCCGAGCTTGTCGAGGCTCTCGCGGATCGCGTCGTGCGGCTGCTCGCCCGACTGGCGGTCGTTCCAGAGCTTCGTCGTGATGAAGAGCTCCTCACGCGGGATGCCGCTCTTCGCGATCGCGGCGCCCACGCCCTCCTCGTTCTTGTAGATGGCGGCGGTGTCGATGTGGCGGTAGCCGACCTCGAGCGCCTCGCTGACGGCCTTCTCGGCCTCGGCCGGGGGCACGAGGAAGACGCCGAAACCGAGCTGCGGGATCTCGTAACCGGAGTTGAGCTTCACGGTGGGAACGGTCATGTCCCCAGCCTAGGACCCGGCCATGCGCTCACGACGCCGCGCGCACCCGCTCGCGCTCCGCCTCGACGGCGGTGACGCGCTCGAACAGCGCATCGAAGACGCTGGCGCGGTCGAACTGGAGCGCGTACTCGCGCGCCCGGTCCTCCCACTCCGCGCGCTCGGCGGACCCCATCGACAGCGCCCGGTCGATCGCCGCGGCGATCTGCTCGGGGGCGTCGACGTCGATGATGATCGCGGTGTCGCCCACGGCCTCTCCCACGCCGCCGGTGAGCGTCGTGATCGCGGGGCCGCCGCCGGAGAGCGCCTTCTCGGCGAGCGCGATGCCGAAGGTCTCGATGAACTCCGGCCGCGGCTTGGTCGGCAGCACGTACGCGGCCGCGCCCGCGAAGAGGAACGGCTTCTCCGCGTCGTCCACGTCGACGAGGAACCGGATGCGGTCGGCGGCCGGCGACGCGGCGGCGATCGCCCGCAGCTCCATCTCCTCCGGGCCGCGCCCGGCGATCACCAGCTGCCGGTCCGTCGCGGCCTCGGCGGCGGCGAAGCCCGCGATGAGGTCGTCGACGCCCTTGGCACGCGCCAGCCGCGAGAGGTAGAACACGTACCCGTCGCGTTCGAGCCCGCGGGCGGCGAGGTGGCGGTCGACGTCCTCGGGCTCGAGGCCGACGAACAGCGCCGCGTTGATCGCGGGGTACGAGATCGCCACCTTCTCCTCGCAGCGGGCCGCGTAGCTCGTGCCGTGCTTGGTGTCGAGGTGGCGGGCCTCCTCGACGATGAGGTCCTTGGTGTACTGGCTCACGGCGACGCAGACGTCGCTGGCGAGGTACGACTCGAGCACGTGCGCGGCGGCGCCGAAGCGGTCGGCCTCGATGCACTGCCGCACCACGTTGGTGATGTCCGAGCCCACGGCCTCCGCCACGGTGATCACGTTGACCGGCAGCCCCGTGCGGCGCGCGACCTCGACGGCGTCGGTGACGGCCGTGGTGTGCGGCGACAGGTACAGCGACATCGCGACGGTCGGAACGCCGTCGGTGAACAGCTCCACGAGGCGCCCGATGAGCCCGCCGATGTAGCGCCCGTCGACCACCTTGTAGTCGCCGACCGGCTCGGGACGCTCCACGTGGATGCCCTCGCTGTACGGCAGCACGGAGTCGAGCGGCTTGAGGGGCAGTCCGGCGGATTCGAGGCGCTCGATGGGCCACGTGACGATCCGCACCTCGTCGAATCCGCGCAGCAGCGCGGCCTCGGCGAGGTTGCGGGCTTCGCCGGAATGCCCGCAGATCACGGGGTCGGCTCGGACGACGATGACGAGTCGGCGGGTCATCCGGACAGTCTGCGGGTTCGCGTGGGTCATGCGTGTTACGGAACCAGGAACGTCTGTTGAACGCCAGA
The DNA here is from genome assembly GCF_004564075.1 of Microbacterium sediminis. NCBI lineage: Bacteria > Bacillati > Actinomycetota > Actinomycetes > Micrococcales > Microbacteriaceae > Microbacterium > Microbacterium sediminis. The sequence continues at coordinate 946,760 of NZ_CP038256.1, read as the reverse complement.
GCCTTGTGGATCGGCCCATAGACTGGAGGGCTATGCCCGAGCCGATCATCACCTATCCCCCGGAGCTGCCCGTCAGCGCCGCGCGGGACGAGATCGCGGCGGCGCTGCGCGAGAACCAGGTCGTGATCGTGGCCGGCGCGACCGGGTCGGGCAAGACGACGCAGCTGCCGAAGATCGCCCTCGAGCTCGGGCGCACGCGGATCGCGCACACCCAGCCGCGCCGGCTCGCCGCGCGCACGATCGCGGAGCGCGTGGCCGAGGAGCTGCAGGTGGAGCTCGGCGGGATCGTCGGCTACAAGGTGCGCTTCACCGATCAGATCTCCGACGCGACCCGCATCGCGCTGATGACCGACGGGATCCTCCTCAACGAGATCCACCGCGACCGGCTACTGCGCCGCTACGACACGATCATCGTGGACGAGGCGCACGAGCGATCGCTCAACGTGGACTTCCTCCTCGGCTACCTGCGTCGGATCCTGCCCGAGCGGCCGGACCTGAAGGTGGTCATCACCTCGGCGACGATCGATCCGGAGTCGTTCGCCCGCCACTTCGCCGCCGCCGACGGCACGCCGGCGCCGATCATCGAGGTCTCAGGCCGCACGTTCCCCGTGGAGATCCGCTATCGGCCGCTCGTGGACGAGGCCGAGGAACGACCGGCGCGAGACGCCGAGCCGCAGGACGAGGTGTCGGCGATCGTGGCGGCCCTGCGCGAGCTCGACCGCGAGGCGCCGGGCGACGTGCTCGTGTTCCTGCCCGGCGAGGCCGAGATCCGCGACGCCGCCGATGCGGTGCGGGGCGCGTTCGCGAACCAGGCCGCGCCGACGGAGGTGCTCCCGCTCTACGGCCGCCTGAGCGCCGCCGAGCAGCACCGGGTGTTCGAGCGATCCACCGTCGCGGGCGTCAGGCGCCGCGTCGTGCTCGCCACGAACGTGGCCGAGACCTCGCTCACCGTGCCGGGCATCAAGTACGTGATCGACACGGGAACGGCGCGCATCTCGCGCTACTCGAACCGCGCCAAGGTGCAGCGCCTGCCCATCGAGCCGATCTCGCAGGCCTCGGCGCAGCAGCGGTCGGGCCGCGCCGGCCGCACGAGCGACGGCATCGCGATCCGCCTCTACTCCGAGGAGGACTTCGAGAAGCGGCCGGAGTTCACCGAGCCCGAGATCCTGCGCACGTCGCTGGCCTCGGTCATCCTGCAGATGCTCGCGCTCGGCTTCGGCGACATCACGGAGTTCCCGTTCCTCACCCCGCCCGACTCGCGCGGCGTGAAGGCGGCGCTCGACCTGCTCGTGGAGCTCGGGGCGGTGCGCCTGGGCCGCGGGCAGCCGAGCCTGACGCGCATCGGCCGCGACATCGCCCGGCTGCCGATCGACCCCCGCTTCGCGCGCATGCTCATCGAGGCCGGGCGCACGGGCGTGCAGGAGGAGGTGCTCGCGATCGTCGCGGGCCTGTCGATCCAGGACGTGCGCGAGCGGCCGGAGGATCAGCGCGAGCAGGCGGATCAGGCGCACGCGCGGTTCGCCGACCCCGCCAGCGACTTCCTGGGCCTGCTGAAGCTGTGGGACCACCTGCGCGAGCAGCAGCGCGCCCTGGGCTCGAGCGCGTTCCGCCGGCTGTGCCGCAGCGAGTTCCTCAACTACGTGCGCGTGCGCGAGTGGTTCGACGTGCACCGCCAGCTGCGCGGCATGCTCCCCAAGCCGAAGCGCGGGTCCGAATCGCTCGTCGACCGGAGCGGCGAAGCCGCGAAGCGGAGACGGACCGAGCAAGCGAGCGAAGCGAGCGCGTCGAGGTCACGGAGCACCCCGGAGTCCGGCCACCCCCAGGGCGAGGCGATCCACCGGGCCCTGCTCGCGGGCCTGCTCTCGCAGATCGGCACACTCGATACGCGCGACGCCAAGGCCGCCCCCAAGGATCGCCGCCCCGCCCCGGCGGAGTACCGCGGCGCGCGCGGCATCCGCTTTTCGATCTTCCCCGGCTCGGCGCTGCGCCGGCAGCGGCCGCAGGCCGTCATGGCCGCCGAGCTCGTGGAGACGTCGCGGCTGTTCGCGCGCACCGTCGCCCGCATCGATCCGGCCTGGGCGGAGCCGCTGGCCGGCGACCTCGCCAAGCGTCAGGTGAGCGAGCCGCACTGGTCGAAGGACGCCGGGGCGGCGGTGGCATACGAGAAGGTCACGCTGTACGGCGTCGAGATCGTGCCGCGTCGGCGCATCCAGTTCGCCCGTGTGGATCGCCCCGGCGCCCGCGACCTGTTCCTGCGTCACGCCCTCGTCGAGGGAGACTGGGATCCCTCGGTCCTGCCGCAGCACCTCACCCAGTTCCTGCGCCAGAACGCCGAGCTGCGGCGCCGGCTCGAGAAGCTCGAGGAGCGCGAGCGCCGCCGCGACATCCTCGCCGGCGACGAGGCCGTCTACGCGTTCTACGACGAGCGGATCCCGCAGGACGTGTTCGACGTGCGCTCGTTCGAGGCGTGGTGGCGCGAGGGCGTGGCCCGTCAGCCGAAGCTGCTGACGATGCGCGAGCAGGACCTCGTCGACGGCGCCGCCACGTCGGATGCCCGCGATTTCCCCACGAAGTGGACGCAGGGCGATCAGACGCTCGGCCTGGCCTACCGGTTCGAGCCGGGCGCCCCGGACGACGGCGTCACGGTCGTGATCCCCCTGCCCCTGCTCGCGCAGATCGAGCCGGCGGGCTTCGACTGGCAGGTTCCGGGCATGCGCGACGAGCTCATCACCGCCATGCTCAAGGCGCTGCCGAAGGCCATCCGGCGCCACGTGGTGCCGGCGGCCGACTGGGCCGCGAGGTTCTCGGAGGAACTGGCGGGCCAGGGTCCGGAGGATCACGCCGGACGCCCGGCCGCGACGCTCGCGGACGTGCTCGCCCGGCTCGTGCGACGGCAGGCGAATCAGCCGGTCGGAGCCGACGCCTTCGAGCTCGACCGCGTGCCGGAGCACCTGAAGATGTCGTTCCGCGCGGTGGATCAGCGCGGCCGCGCCCTCGCGTCGGATCGCGACCTGGCGACCCTGCAGCAGCGGCTGGCCGGCAAGGCCCGCGACAGCGTGGCCCGTCAGCTGGATCGCGCCGGCTCGCGCGCTCCGAAGGGCGCGGGCCGCGTGGCCGAGGCCACGACGATCCACGCCTCGATCGAGCGCACCGGCCTCACCGACTGGGACCTCGGCGAGCTGCCCGAGGTGGTCGACACCAAGGTGGCCGGCGGCGTGGTCCGCGGCTATCCCGCGCTCGTCGACCGCAAGGAGAGCGTCGAGATCCGCGTGGAGGCCACGGCCGAGGCCGCACGCCGAGTGAGCCGCGCGGGCGTGCGCCGCCTCGTGCTGCTGCAGGTGCCGAGCCCGGTGTCGTACATCCAGGAGCACCTCACCGCGAACGAGAAGCTCGCCCTCGCCGCCTCGCCGTACGCGTCGGCCCGCGCCGTGATCGAGGACTGCCGCGCGGCCGTCGCCGACGCCGTGCTGGATCGCCACGGCCCCGTCCGCACGCGCGCGCAGTTCGAGGCGGTGCGCGACGAGGTGAGTCGCGGATCGGTCGACGACGTGCTCGCGACGGTGTCTCTCGTGGCGCGGATCCTCACGGCCGCCCGCGAGGTCGAGAAGGCGATGAAGCGCGCCAACTCGATGACGCTGCTCGGCGCGCTCAACGACGTGCGGGGGCAGCTGGCCGGGCTCGTGCACCCCGGATTCGTGCTCGCGACCGGCCTCGATCGCCTCCGCCACCTGCCGCGCTACCTCGAGGGCGCGCGGATCCGCCTCGAGCAGCTCCCCGACAACCCGGGCCGCGACCGCGCGTGGATGACGGAGTACGAGCGCGCCGCCGCCGCGTTCGCCGAGGCGGGCGGCGCGATCCCGCTCCCCGCCGATGCTCCCCCGCAGCTGGTCGCCGCCCGCTGGCTGCTCGAGGAGCTGCGCGTGAGCCTGTTCGCCCAGCGCCTGGGCACCGCCGAGGCCGTCTCGGTGCAGCGCATCCAGAAGGCGCTTCGGTGACATATAGATTTATGTAGATTCCCATGCGAGCCCGTGGAAGAATCATCGTTGAATCTATAGAAATCAACGGAGGCACCATGGGCTCTTCGTCATCGCGAGTCGGGATCGGCGCAGCCGCGGACATCCTCGGTGTCTCGACGAGCACCGTCCGCGAACTCGCCAACCGCGGGATCCTGACCTCCACGACGACCCCGGGCGGCCACCGACGATTCGATCCCGTACGACTTCGTGCGGAATGGGATGCGTACACCGATGCGCGCGCCACGCCGAGCGCGGAGTGGACACAGACGCACCGCCTGGCCGGGCTGGAAGAGGACGAGGTGTGGCGATCGTTGCGCACCTGGCTCGATGATCGCCTCGATCCCCTCCCCGACAGTGCGCGCACGATCCTGGCGTACGCCGTGACGGAGACGGTGAACAACGCCATCGATCACTCGCGCGGCAGCGAGGTGACCGTCTCCTGCGAGCTCGACGACCGGAACATCCGCGTCACCGTGCAGGACGACGGCGTCGGCGTCTTCGAGACGATCAGAGAGGGCTTCGCCCTGCCCAGCGTCCTCGACAGCCTTGTCGAGCTCACGAAGGGCAAACGGACGACGGCGCCCTCGCGACATGCGGGCGAGGGCCTCTTCTTCACCTCGAAGGCCGTCGACCTCTTCGACCTCTCGGCGAACGGGCTCCGATTCATCGTCGACAACCGCATCGACGACATCGCCACCGGCAGCTCCCACGCAACAGGCACCGTCGTGCGCCTCGCTCTGGACGCGGACACCGCGCGGGGCCTCGCCGATGTCTTCGCCGCGTACACCGATGAGGACCTCGCGTTCGTCCGCACGACCCCCGTGGTGAGGCTGACGCCTGCCGAGGGCGAGTTCATCAGCCGAAGCGAGGCGAAGCGCTTCGCCGCCGGGCTTGAGAAGTTCACGGAGGTCACGCTCGATTTCACGGGCCTCGGACTGATCGGACAGGGCTTCGCGGACGAGCTGTTCCGCGTCTGGCACCGAGAGCACCCCGAGGTGACGCTCCACGTTTCGGGCGCGTCCCCCGCGGTGGCGATGATGATCGGGCGCGTGGATCCCTCCTTCCTCGACGGACGGAACGGCTGATGCTGCACACGCGAGAGTGGGGCTCCGGTGATCGCACGGCGCTGCTCGTGCACGGCATGTTCGGGTCCTCCGAGAGCTGGACGCGTGTCGGAGAGGCGCTGGCGGCTCGAGGCTTCCGGGCCCTCGCGATCGGTCTTCCCGGCCACGGGCAGTCCCCTCGAGACCCGCAGCTCACCGTGGAACGCGCGGCGGAGGCCCTGCTCCGGACGGCCGGCGAGGCGGGCGCTGACGCACCCGACCTCGCGATCGGGCACTCGTACGGAGGCCTGGTCCTCTCCGCCGCGGCGTCCAGGCTCACCGCCGATCGGCTCGTGATCGTGGACTCGCCGACGTCGTTCCCGGGCGGCGCCGATCGCGAGCGCGCCCGCGCGCACTACGCACGCGCACGAGCGGAGCGCACGCGGGAACGCCTCCTGGCGCGGTCGTACTACTCGCCCGACGATGCCGAGCGCGAGGCGCGCGCAGCGGAGCAGTTCGATCCCGACACGGCGGCGGCCGCCTCGGCCGCTCCCGGTGGCTCGTGGCCACTCCCGCGCGGAGCTGTCGTGGTCCGCCCTTGCCCCAGCGACGACATCCCGGACGACGAGGCGGCCCGGCTGCGCGCCGCCGGCATCGACGTGCGCGATGTCCCGGGCGCGGCCCACACGATCTGGTACAGCCACTTCGACGCGTTCCTGGCGGCCCTTCCGCTGGCGTGACAGCAGCGCGGCCTCCGGGCACGGCGACCGCGCTGCCTGCAGGGCGACCTCCCCGGCTCGTCCGGCGACCACGACCTTCCCGCGGCGCGCCCGGTGACCGGTTGCACCCGCCTAGGCTGGCGGGGTGTCTGCCGGAGTCGTCGTCGCGATCGTGGCGGCGGTGCTCGTGGGCACGGTGCTGCAGCGCGTCGCCGGCATGGGCGTGGGGCTCGTGGTCGCCCCCGTGCTGGCAATCGCGCTGGGCCCGGTGGTGGGCGTGTTCGTGACGAATGCGACGACGATCGTCTCCGGCGTGCTGATCATGCTGTCGGTGATCGCCCGCGTGCAGTGGCGGCAGTACCTCCTGTTCGTCCCCGGCGTGATCGTCGGGGCGGTGCCGGCCGCGCTGCTCGTCGGGATGATGGACGGTGCCTGGCTGAGCATCCTCATCGGCTCGGTCGTGCTCGCGGCGCTCGCGCTCACGCTGGCGACGCCCCGGCTGCCGCACGTGCGCACCCCCGCACTCTCGCTCGCGACGGGCCTGGTCGGCGGCTTCCTCAACACCGCGTCCGGCGTGGCCGCGCCGGCGATGGCGATCCACGCGCGCCTGACGCGCTGGGATCAGTCGGGTTTCGCCGCCACCCTGCAGCCGACGTTTGCGACCATGGGCATCGTGTCGGTCGGCGCGAAGCTGGCCACCGGCACCACGACGCTCGCCCAGCTGCCGCCGCCGTGGATCTTCCCCGTCATCGTCGCCACCGTGCTGTGCGGCGTGGGCCTGGGCGCGTGGCTCGCCCGCCGGGTGCCGCCGCGCGTCGCCCGCGCCGCGGCGTTCACGATCGCGGGTGCGGGCGCGGTATCGGCGATCGTGCGCGGGATCGCCCAGCTGTAGCCGCGCGAGTTGCCCCTCGCGCGGGCGACCGGAAGGATGGGTGAGGGTCCGCGGACCCGCCTCAGGTATCTTGATATCGAGATAAATTACCCGGCACATTCCCGATCACTGGAGCGCCACCGCATGTCGAAGATCATCTACACCCACACCGATGAGGCGCCGCTGCTGGCGACGTACTCGCTGCTGCCGATCATCGCAGGCTTCGCCAAGAAGGCGGGTGTGGAGTTCGAGACCCGCGACATCTCGCTCGCGGGCCGCATCCTGGCGCAGTTCCCGGAGCGCCTCTCCGACGAGCAGCGCGTCGGCGACGCCCTCGCGGAGCTCGGCGAGATGGCCCTCGAGCCGACCGCCAACATCATCAAGCTCCCCAACATCTCGGCATCGGTGCCGCAGCTGAAGGCGGCGATCGAGGAGCTGCAGGCCCTCGGCTACGACGTGCCGGACCTGCCCGAGGACCCGCAGACCGAGGACGAGAAGGACATCGCCGCCCGCTACGACAAGGTCAAGGGCTCGGCCGTCAACCCCGTGCTCCGCCAGGGCAACAGCGACCGCCGCGCGCCCGGCGCGGTGAAGGCCTATGCGAAGGCCCACCCGCACTCGATGGGCGCCTGGAGCGCCGACTCGAAGACCCGCGTCGCGACCATGGGCAAGGACGACTTCTTCTCCAACGAGAAGTCCTTCGTCTCGCCCGCCGCCGACACGCTGCGCATCGAGCACGTGGCCGAGGACGGCACCGTCACCGTGCTCAAGGAGTCGCTGCCCGTCCTCGAGGGCGAGGTGATCGACGCCACGTTCATGAACGCCGCCGCGCTCGACGCGTTCCTCGCCGAGGCGGTCGCCCAGGCTCAGGCCGAGGGCGTGCTGTTCTCCGCACACCTCAAGGCCACGATGATGAAGGTCAGCGACCCGATCCTCTTCGGCCACATCGTGCGCGCCTACTTCGCGCCGGTGTTCGAGAAGTTCGGAGCCGAGCTCGAGGCCGCCGGCCTCTCGGCGAACGACGGCCTCGGCTCGATCTTCGAGGGCCTCGCCGGGCTGCCCAACGGCGCCGCCATCAAGGCCGCGTTCGAGGACCGCCTCGCCGAGGGCCCCGCCCTCGCGATGGTCAACAGCGACAAGGGCATCACCAACCTGCACGTGCCCAGCGACGTGATCGTCGACGCCTCGATGCCGGCGATGATCCGCTCGGGCGGGCACATGTGGGGCCCGGACGGCAAGGAGGCGGACACCCTCGCCGTGATCCCGGACTCGTCGTACGCCGGCGTCTACCAGACCGTGATCGACGACTGCAAGGCCAACGGCGCCCTCGACCCGGCGACCATGGGCACCGTTCCCAACGTCGGCCTCATGGCGCAGGCGGCCGAGGAGTACGGCTCGCACAACAAGACGTTCGAGATCGCCGCGCCCGGCACCGTGCGCATCGTCAACGCCGCCGGCGAGGTCGTGCTCAGCCACGAGGTGAGCACCGGCGACATCTGGCGCGCCTGCCAGACCAAGGACGCCCCGATCAAGGACTGGGTCAAGCTCGCCGTCACGCGCGCCCGCCTGTCGGACACCCCCGCGGTGTTCTGGCTCGACGAGAAGCGCGCCCACGACGCGAACCTCATCGCCAAGGTGAAGGAGTACCTGCCCGAGCTCGACGCAGACGGCCTCGACATCCGGATCATGGCGCCGGCGGAGGCGACGAAGTTCTCGCTGGACCGCCTGCGCCAGGGCCTCGACACCATCTCGGTGACGGGCAACGTGCTGCGCGACTACAACACCGACCTGTTCCCGATCCTCGAGGTCGGCACGTCGGCGAAGATGCTCTCGATCGTCCCGCTCATGGCCGGCGGCGGCCTGTTCGAGACGGGCGCCGGCGGATCGGCGCCGAAGCACGTGCAGCAGCTGGTCGAGGAGAACTACCTGCGCTGGGACTCGCTCGGCGAGTTCTTCGCGCTGGCCGCCTCATTCGAGCACCTCGCGCAGAGCGAGGGCAACGCGAAGGCCCAGGTCCTCGCCGACACCCTCGACGCCGCCACGGGCACGTTCCTCGAGCAGGACCGCTCCCCCGGCCGCAAGCTCGGCACGATCGACAACCGCGGCTCGCACTTCTACCTCGCCCTGTACTGGGCGCAGGAGCTGGCGAAGCAGACCGCCGACGCCGAGCTGGCCGCGGCCTTCGCGCCGCTGGCCGAGAAGCTCGCCGCCGAGGAGCAGACGATCGTCGACGAGCTCATCGCCGTCCAGGGCAAGCCCGCCGACATCGGCGGCTACTACCGCCCCGACGCCGAGAAGACCTCGGCCGTGATGCGCCCGTCGGCGACCTTCAACGCCGCCATCGACGCGCTGTAAGCGCCGTCGCCCGATCGGCCCGTCCTCGTCTCGAGGGCGGGCCGATCCGCGTCCGGGCGTCCTAAGCTCGGACTCATGGCTCGTGCAGTGCAGTACAGCGAACTCGGCGGTCCTGAGGTCCTTCGCGTGGCGGAGGTCCCCGATCCCGTCGCCGGCCCCGGTCAGGTCACCGTCCGCGTGGAGGCCGCCGGCGTGAACCCCATCGACACCAAGCTGCGGGCGGGGATCCGCCCCTCGCCGCCGTTCACGGAGCCGCGGGGCACCGGCGCCGACGGCGCCGGGCACGTCACGAGCGTCGGCGAGGGCGTCGACGGGTTCCGCGTGGGCGATCCGGTCGTCTTCCGCGGGGCCGAGGGCGCCTACGCGACCGACATCGCCATCGATGCCGACAAGCTGACCTTCCGGCCGGCGGGCGTGACGGCGGCGCAGGGCGCCGGCATCCCGATCCCGTGGGGCACCGCCTACCAGGCGCTGCGCTCGCTCGCCGTGCGCGCCGACGACACGCTGCTCATCCACGGCGGCTCCGGCTCGGTGGGTCAGGCCGCGATCCAGTTCGCCGCGCTGTGGGGGGCTCGCGTCATCGCCACGACGAGCGCCGAACGCGCCGATCGCGTCGCCGGTCTCGGCGCCGAGCCGCTCGCCTACGGGCCGGGCCTGATCGACGCGGTGCGCTCCCTCGCGCCCGACGGCGTGACGGTGATCCTGGACTGCGCCGGCACCGACGAGGCGCTCGCCCAGTCGCTCGAGCTGCTCGCGGACCGCACCCGCATCGCCACGATCGTGGCCGGGCCGAAGGCCGGCGACCTCGGCATCCGCGCCTTCGGCGGCGGGTCGCCGCACCCCCTGACGCCGCAGCAGAACCAGCTGCGCGCCGAGGCCGTGCCGATCGCTCTGGCGATGCTCGCGGCGGGCCGGTTCAGCATCGAGCTCGGACGCAGCTTCCGACTCGACGAGGCCGCCGACGCCCACCGCGCCGTCGAGGCGGGCGCGCCGGGCAAGCTCGTCGTCGTGCCCTGATCAGCTCCCCGCCGGCGTCTCGGTCGGCGCGGGCGGGTCGAACCGCCAGACCTTGACGACGTCGCCGTCGAGCTGGAACCGCAGGAACGTGCCCGAGCGGACGTCCTCCAGCTCACCCGACGACCATCCGTACGGGCTCTCGCCGACCCAGACCTCGGCGATCACGGCGGCGCCGTCGGGGGCGCAGCGCGAGTCCCCGAAGGCGGCCGTGCCGCCGCCCTCGTCGACGAAGTCGTAGTACACGTGCAGGCACGTGGATCCGGCCTGCGTCGTGGAGCTGACGTCGATGCCGTGATAGAGCTCGAACACCGTGGCATCGCCGAAGCCCCCGAACACCGTCGCCGCGCGCCCCTCGGGCTCGATCGCCAGGATCGCGTCGGGCGCGGCGCCGGCCGTGATCGCCGCGCCCACGCCGCCCGCCAGGGCGACGCCCGCGAGCGCACCCACGGCGGCGATCACCGCCGGACGACGCCACCAGCCCCGCGCGGGGGCCTCCACCTCCGCCGCCGCCGGCCGGGCGTCGCCCGCGGGCTCGGGCCGCGCCGGCGCCCCGGGCGACGACGGCTCGGGCTCGGACGGCGGCGCGGGGGCCGCCACCGGTGCCACGGTCACGGGCGCCTCGGTCGGGGCGGTCGCCAGCGCGGCCGAGCGTGCGGCCCGGGCCCGCTCCTGCAGCTCCCGCAGCCGCGCGGCCCCGGCCGCATCGATGTCGGCGTCCGGCCCGTAGGCGCGCGCCTGGAGCTGCGCGAGCTCGGCGTCCTCATCCACGCGCTCATTCAAGCGCACCCGGGCTCACCGCGCCGCGATCGCCTCGCGCAGCGCGGCGCGCACCGCGCGCACGCCGGGGCTCGCCGCCGACGACTCGCGCGCCGTCGTGAAGATCTCGCGATCGGGCGCGCCCGGCAGATCGAGCGTGCGCACCGCGTCCTCGTCGCCCACGAGGGCGAGGCCGGGCAGCATCCCCACCGCGTGCCCCGCGGCGATGAAGCGGATGTGGGCGAGCAGGTCGTCGGCCTCGAAGCGCACGTCCGGCTCGAACCCCGCGGCGCGGCACTGCTGCACGGCCCAGGCGCGCGCCGCCGTGCCCTCGGGCTCCATGATCCACGACCGGTCGCGCGCGTCGGCGAGGGTGCGGACGTCGTCGCCGGGAGCGGTCGCGAGCCGGATCGCGTCGTGCCAGAGCAGCTGCCGATCCAGCCCGACCCGCCGCTCGCGGGTGTGCCCGGGGTACTGCTCGGCGATCACGAGATCGTACCCGCGCGCCTCGAGCTCGAACAGCGCGTGCTCGGGCGGCACGACCGCCACCTCCACGCGCAGCGCGGGGTGCGACGCCGCGAGGATCTCGAGCATGCGTGGCACGATCGCTCGGCCGACGGTCTGGATGCTCGCCACGCGCACCCGGGTCATCGCCGTCACCTCGGGCTCCAGCCGGCCGCGGACGTCCTCCTCCAGCGCCATCACCCGGGCCGCGTGGGCCGCGATCAGCTCCCCGTTCGCGGTCAGCCGGACGCGCCGCCCCTCGGGCTGCAGCAGCGCGGTGCCGACCTCGCGCTCCAGCTGGGCGAGCTGCTGCGACACGGTCGACGGGCTGTACCCCAGCGCGGCCGCCACGGCGGTGATCGTCTCGCGCAGCTGCAGCTCGCGCAGCAGCTGCAGCCGGCGCATGTTCCAGCCCTCGCGCATCGTTCGATCGTAGCGAAAGGATCCGTTCGGCAAGTGGTGCTTTTTTCACACGATCGCGCACGCGACGATGTAGCGTCCCCCTCCGCCCGAACCGAGGAGCCCGGATGACGATCGCGTCGCCCGTCCCCCACCCGCAGCCCGAGTCGTCGCCCGCACGCATCGACGCGGATCTCGCAGCCGAGGCCATCGCGCTCGTGCGCACCTGGCTCGAGGAGGCCCGCACCGAGAAGGTCGACGCGTCGGCCAGGAACCTCGCCGGCGTGCTGCGCGATCCGAACGGCCTCGCCTTCACCGTCGGCTTCGTCGACGGCGTCGTGCGCCCCGAGGACACGCGCGTGGCCGCCCACGCCCTCACCGAGCTCGTCCCCCTCATCCCCCGCTTCCTGCCGGCTCCCCTGCGCGCCCTCATCCGCCTGGGCGCCCTGTTCGCGCCCGCGCTCCCCGGCGTCGTCGTGCCCGCCAGCCGTGCCGTGCTGCGCCGCATGGTGCGCCACCTCATCGTCGACGCGCGCGACGAGAAGCTCGGCGCCGCGCTCGAGCGGATCCAGGGCGACGGCACCCGACTGAACGTCAACCTGCTCGGCGAGGCGATCCTCGGCCGCGAGGAGGCCGCCCGGCGCCTCGCCAGCACGGCGCGCCTGCTGGAGCGCGACGACGTCGACTACGTGTCGATCAAGGTCTCGTCCACCGTGGCGCCGCACAGCCCGTGGGCGTTCGACGAGGCCGTGGCCGATGCCGTCGAGGCCCTGCTGCCGCTGTACGAGACGGCCCGCCGCGGCGGGAAGTTCATCAACCTCGACATGGAGGAGTACAAGGACCTCGACCTGACGATCGCGGTCTTCACGACGATCCTCGATCGCCCGGAGTTCCTCGGCCTGGAGGCCGGCATCGTGCTGCAGGCCTACCTGCCCGACGCGCTGGGGGCGATGATGCGCCTGCAGGAGTGGTCGGCCGCGCGCGTGGCCCGCGGCGGCGCGCCCATCAAGGTCCGCGTGGTCAAGGGCGCGAACCTGCCCATGGAGCAGGTCGACGCCGAGGCCCACGGCTGGCCGCTGGCGACCTGGGAGTCGAAGCAGGCCACGGACGCCTCGTACAAGGCCGTGCTCGACTACGCCCTGCACCCGGAGCGCGTCGCGCACGTCAAGATCGGCGTCGCGGGGCACAACCTGTTCGACATCGCCCTCGCGCACCTGCTCGCCCAGCGCCGCGGCGCCACCGCGGGCGTCGAGTTCGAGATGCTGCTCGGCATGGCCACCGCGCAGGCCGCGGTCGTGCGCCGCCACGTCGGCTCGCTGCTGCTGTACACGCCCGTCGTGCACCCCGACGAGTTCGACGTGGCGATCGCGTACCTGATCCGCCGCCTCGAGGAGGGCGCGAGCCAGGACAACTTCATGTCGGCCGTCTTCGACCTCGACACGAACCCCGCGCTGTTCGAGCGCGAGAAGGACCGCTTCCTGCGCTCGGTAGCGGCGATCCCCACCGAGGTGCCGGCACCCCGCCGTGTGCAGAACCGGCAGCTGCCGGCTCCGGCGGCGCCCACGGATCGGTTCGAGAACACGCCGGACACCGATCCGGCGCTGGCGCCCAACCGCGAGTGGGCCGCGGGCATCCGCGCGCGCATGGCGTCGTCGACCCTCGGCGTCGACACCCTCGCGGCGCGCCGGATCGGCACCGCCACCGAACTCGACGAGACGATCGCGGGCGCCGTGAGCGCGGCGGCCGCCTGGCGCGACCTCGGCTCCGACGGACGCGCCGCGATCCTGCACCGCGCCGGCGACGTGCTCGAGGCGCGCCGGGCGGAGCTGCTGGAGGTGATGGGCGCGGAGGCCGGCAAGGTCATCGAGCAGGGCGACCCCGAGGTGTCGGAGGCGATCGACTTCGCGCACTACTACGCCGAGAGCGCCCGGGCGCTGGCGGGCGTGGACGGCGCCGCGTTCGAGCCGGTCGACCTCACGGTGGTGACGCCGCCGTGGAACTTCCCCGTCGCGATCCCCGCGGGATCCACGCTCGCCGCCCTGGCGGCTGGCTCCGCCGTGATCCTCAAGCCCGCGAGCCAGTCCGCCCGCTGCGGTGCCGTGCTCGCCGAGGCGCTGTGGGAGGCCGGCGTGCCGCGCGAGGTGCTGCGCCTGGTGACCCTCGCCGACCGCGCCCTCGGCGCGCAGCTCGTCGCCGACGAGCGGGTGGGCCGCGTCATCCTCACCGGCGGCTACGAGACCGCCGAGCTGTTCCGATCCTTCCGCCGCGACCTGCCGCTGCTGGCCGAGACGAGCGGCAAGAACGCGATCATCGTCACCCCGTCGGCCGATCTCGACCTCGCGGCGAAGGACGTCGCGTACTCGGCGTTCGGCCACGCGGGCCAGAAGTGCTCGGCCGCGTCGCTCGTGATCCTCGTGGGCACCGCCGGCACGAGCGAGCGCTTCCGGCGTCAGCTGCTCGACGCGGTCAGCGGCTACGAGGTCGGCGCCCCGTGGGAGGGTCCGTCGCGCATCGGCCCGCTCATCGGCCCCGCCGAGGGCAAGCTCCTCCGTGCGCTCACGGCCCTCGAGCCCGGGCAGAGCTGGCTGCTCGAGCCCGAGAGGCTCGACGAGGCCGGTGCGATGTGGCGCCCCGGCATCCGCGACGGCGTGCGCCCCGGCTCGGAGTTCCATCTCACGGAGTACTTCGGCCCCGTACTCGGGATCATGACGGCGGCGACGCTCGACGAGGCGATCGACCTCGTCAACGCCATCGAGTACGGCCTCACCTCGGGCCTGCATTCGCTCGACGAGGCCGAGGTCGCCCGCTGGCTCGAGCGGATCGAGGCCGGCAACGCCTACGTCAACCGCGGCACCACCGGTGCGATCGTGCAGCGCCAGCCGTTCGGCGGCTGGAAGAGGTCGGCGGTCGGCGCCGGCACGAAGGCGGGCGGTCCGAGCTACCTGTTCGGCCTGGGCACCTGGCGTGACGCCCCCGTGACCGCGGCGGGCGCGCTCGACGCCGCCGCGCGCGCGGCGCTGGCCGCCTGCGACGACGCGTGGCTCGCGGCCGCGCTGGCCGCCGATGTCGCGGCGTTCGCCGACGAGTTCGGCGTCGCGCGCGACGTGCAGGGCCTCGCGCTCGAGCAGAACGTGCTCCGCTACGCGCCCGTGCCGGTCACGATCCGGGTCGAGGACGCGCCCGCACGTGAGATCGTCCGCGTGGCCGCCGCCGGCGCCCGCGCCGGCTCGGCCCTCACGGTCAGCTCGGCCGCCGCGCTCGAGCCCGCCGTTGCCGCCTACCTCGCCTCCGTCGGCGCCGCCGCGATGGTGGAGGACGCCGTCGCCTGGGCGGAGCGCCTGCGCGGGCTGACCGCCACGGGGGGACGCGTGCGCCTGCTCGGCGCCTCGCGCGCGGCCGTGGCCGAGGCGACGGACGGCGCCCCCAACGTCGCGGTCTACGACGGCCCCGTCGTCTCGGCCGGCCGCGTGGAGATGCTGACCTTCCTGCGCGAGCAGGCGGTGTCGATCACCGCGCACCGGTTCGGCAACCCGCGCCGCTACGAGGTGCCGCCGCTGGTGTGAGCCGTCGCGAAACGGGGTCCGGCGCATGCCGGGCCCCGTTTCGCCGTGTGACGGAGCGTTCGGCCGGCGCGCGGCGATCCCTCAAGATGGAGGGATGACGCACGACTCGCCCGCCCTGCCCGAAGGCTTCGTCACCGCCCAGCTCGGCGCCGGGTACGAGCCGGGCGCCGTCGCGCAGCAGACGGTCGCGGTGCCGATCCATCAGTCGTCGGCCTACCAGTTCCGCTCGCTCCGCGAGGCGCGCGAGCGCTTCGCCCTGCGCGAGAAGGGCTTCATCTACAGCCGCAACGCGCACCCGACCCAGGCCGTGCTCGAGCAGCGGGTGGCCGCGCTCGAGGGCGGCGTTGCGGCGGCGGCGGTCGGCTCCGGCCAGGCCGCGACGGCCGTGGCGACGCTCGCCCTGGCGGGGCGCGGCGGCCACATCGTCGCCGCCCACCAGCTCTACGGCGGCACCGTCGATCTGTTCCACGACACCTTCGCCGACCTCGGGATCGACGTGACCTTCGTCGATCAGGACGACCTCGACGCCTGGCGCGCGGCGGTGCGCCCCACCACGCGCGCCTTCTTCGCGGAGAGCGTCGCCAACCCGGTGGCCCAGGTGCTCGACATGCGCGCCGTCGCCGACATCGCACACGAGGCCGGCGTGCCCCTCGTCATCGACAACACCGTGGCCACCCCGGCGCTGCTGCGCCCGCGGGAGTTCGGCGCCGACATCGTGGTGCACTCCGCCACGAAGTTCCTCGGCGGCCACGGCACCTCGCTCGGCGGCGTCGTCGTGGATCTCGG